>DATIGP010000309.1:0-2906 GCA_035454625.1 Nitrospira sp. | reverse complement strand
AACTGCGCACATCTGCATAAAGCTGCCTAATTCCCTTCGCCTTCTTTCTGCTTTACGCTCACGAGCAAGGCGTGGAGGCAGCGACGTGCACCCTGAAGCACGCTAAAGCATGCCTGAGCATCCATAAGCATCCTTGTGCGTAATCCCCAGCAAGGGGGCTGTCAACGTAGGTTGAAAGAGATTTTCATACCTATGGGAGCTGAGTCTGCATGAAAGAAAAACGAGCGATGTCGATTAAACAACTGGCCAAGCTCCTGGGCGTCAGCACAGATACGGTTCGTCGTGCAGCCAGAAAGGGTCTGATTCCATCCAGCCGAGAAGGCACCGCCTATCGTTTTGACTGGGAGAAAGTCCGTCAAGCGATGAGAGCACCTGCAGAAGAGGTGGCCTCTCGACGGAGCACGATGGCCAGCGCGCCGGACGGCGAAAGCCGACCGCGCGCACAGCGCAATGCCCCCGATGTGGTAACACGGGGGCTTGGCTGACACGTGAGTGATTTCGACGCAGGCACCGAGGTATCCGTCTTCACGCTCACCATCGATTGGATCGCCTTCACCTTGCCGCGTGCATCCGCTCACGCTGTCATGCAACGGATCGAAGGAGACTGGTCGAGGAGGAAGGGCGGATTTCGTTGCTATCCGGACTCATGGGTCCTGAATCATGCCCACGGAGTCGGTCTGCTGGGTACAGGCGCTCGACGTGAGCCTCGAGAAGTCCACGTGGACCTGTCCGCTGGGATCGTTTCGTCATGGGACCTGCCCACCGTCAAAAATATTCTTCAGTGGGTCACAGCGCAAGAGGGCCATCTCACGCGAATCGATTGCGCACTGGATGACCGTCAGGCTTCTGTGCCGTTGTCCTACGTCACGCAGGCGGCCGAACTGGGGCAATGCATCAGCCGCGCAGACCGGGTTCAGGTGATTCGCTCGTTCTCACTGCACCGGGGGACCGCTTCCGGGGAAACGATCTACTTCGGAAGTCCCCAAAGCCAAACGTTGCTCCGGGTCTATGACAAGCGGCTTGAGCTCACGGCCAAGAAACATCCTCATCCCGAAGAGTACGGTGTTCGATGGGAATTGGAGTTCAAGCAGGATCGTGCACAGCTCTGCGGTCAGGCACTCATCGGATTGGAGGAAGCAGACTGGAAAGGATTTCTGATTGGGCTGCTTCGGTCCTACGTCGATTTTCGAGACACCACACGGGACGCCGAGGACGAAGAGCGAGCCCGGGCTTCCCGGCTGGCGTGGTACGAATCTCTCACCAAGGGTTTCATGAATGCCCGACTCTCAATACAGCAAGACGAACCGGATGAGCAGCGGGTCAAGGGCTGGATCGAACGGTCAGTGGCTCCCATGCTGGCGGCTTTGTGCGCTTTGCCTGGAGGACAGACGTGGATGGAGGGAGCCATTGTCGAAGGGGCGAATCGCATGAGACAGCGTCATAGACAAATGGTCAAGCAGGCGCAACGAAGAAGGAAGAAGGAGCCCTCGGGCCTTACGCCGCCGGCCACGGGGGCGCATCCCGGGGGTACGGGGGTGTCGTAAGACTCCCCCGGGTGGTTCTGATGATCGATGCCGACTCAATAGCCCAGAACACACAAAGCGATGCGCCAGTACCACCTCAGAACCGTCTTGACGCATGGCTGGTGCCTCCGCATACTGCCCAGCGGCGAAGTCGCAGTTGTGGCGGGGACCGGAAAGGCACTGTCATGACGCGACCCTTAGCAGAGTTGGTGGAGCAGTTTTGTCAGTATCAACTCAAACAGCGAGGCAGGACGGAAGGAGGCGTGCAGACGGCTCGCTGGAGTCTGGAACAGTTTCTACTGTTTGTTCGCGACCGGTCCGGGAAAGTCGCCAGGCTGTTGGATCTGAATCGGACGACGATTCAGGAATGGATGGACGATATGGCCGCCCGAGACTTGTCGGTATCTAGCATGCGGACCCGGCAGTCTACGGTTTCCAGCTTTTGCACCTGGCTGGTAAAACGGGAAGCCCTGCAAGCCAATCCGGTGGCCGGCATGGATCGTCCGCCCCATCGGATCGAGGCGCCGAAACAGGTCCCAACGCCGAGCTTGATGGATGCGCTGATCGAGGCGGCTCGAAAACGGCAACGGCCGCGGGATGTCGCCATTTTCCTGATCTTGCGGTTCACGGGGATGCGGCGGGCTTCCGTGGCAACGCTCCAAGCCAGGCACTTAGATGCCTTCTGGGGCTTGCGGCGAGTCCGCGTGAAAGGCGGACGGACCAGAGACATTCCTCTGCCCGAACCAGTCATGCGGTACTTGCATGCCTACGTCGAACAGGTTGTGGCACCGAGCGTAACCAGACTTACACCAGAGACCCCGCTCTTCTGGTCGGTGTGGGGACGTCGAGCGATCGGCATGCATCGGGCACCGATGACGGGGAAGAACATCTGGCGGCTGTGCAAGCTCTACGGGCGGCTGATCGGCTATCCGATGCTGAAGCCGCACGACATCCGCCATGGCGTGGCGATGGAAGTGTTGGAGCAGCGTCACGATCTAGAGCAAGTCCGCGCCTTACTCGGCCATCAACGGATCGACACGACGCAGATCTACACGATGATTCGACCGGCGCAATTGAAGCAAGCCGTGTCGTTTTACGAGGAGCCGGCGCGACGAATGTTGGAGAGTTCAGGAACCGTCCGCAAATCCATGTTCGAGGAACATTTGAATGTTCCTCAAACACGGAGCGAATTTCCCTAACAAATTCAATGTGGTGGTCCCAACGGGATTTGAACCCGTGTCTGAGCCTTGAGAGGGCTCCGTCCTAGGCCAGGCTAGACGATGGGACCCAGTGTAGGTCGCAACGGCAAGGCAGCTAGCAGAGCGGCGACTTTACCACAGGGTCCAAGGGGTTTCAACGCGACGCCTGCCAAGGTATGGCGCA
>DATIGP010000308.1:0-5412 GCA_035454625.1 Nitrospira sp. | reverse complement strand
GAACCAACCTGCTTGAGCGCATCCGCTCCGGCCGGCTTGAGTTGGTCCTCGCCGGACCCAAACAAATAGCCCGAGGCCAAATTCATGAGCAACCGCTCGTTATTGAGGTCTATGGTGATGTGCTTGTCTTCGATTTGCGGCTTGAGCGCTCGGAGCAATCCACGCTCCGCCTGCTTCAATCTAGCCATTTCTGCGGAGAGTTCCTTCTCTCGGTCGGCTAGTTGCGCCTCAAGATCTGAGGTGCGTTGCCGAGCAGCGGCCAGGTCCGCCGCCAGTAGACTCGAGGCGGCAAGCTGCCCTTCGAGATCGCTCACCTGGCTGCTGAGTACCCTGTTTTGGCGCCGAGCGGCCTCCAGATCTCGCTCAAGCGCCGCAATTCGCAGCACCGTTTCGTCAGGGGCCACGACTGTCGCAGTGGAGGGGCGGGGGCATGGTTTGTCTTGCTGATAGCCATACCAATGATCCACGCACACTTTGGGCTGTTTTAAATACGTTGAACACCCGGCCAGAAGCGCAACGCTCGTAGCGATCACAGCAGTTTTATACGTTTGCATCATAAGCCCTCCCCGTTTAAAAGCGTGGTTGCCTTAGCGTTCTTTCCTTAGCACTATAGAACCGCGGCCATGACCCCCCTGCTGCGTGGAACCACAGTGAACGGGTGTTACGCGAGTCCCGCTCGTACTAGACATCTAGGGGAAATTTGTTATTCAGCGCACAACGCAAGAAAAGTACCGTCAATACATAACTGGGATAGCGTTTCCCCGAATCTTCTGATTTTCAAGGCATTGAGACTGAGCAAACTTCAGCTGGAAGAAGGCTGGTGGAGAGAATCGCGACAGAAGGAACAATGGAGTTGTCCCATTTGGCTACAGTCGGAAAGGATTTATTACTTGTGTTCACGCATGTCGTCCTCCTCCATTCCGCTCAGCATTACGCTCCTTGAGTAAGTCGCGGATTTCCATCAACAATTTCTCCTCATTTGTCGGCGCCGGTGGCGAGGAAGGCGGCGGTGGCGCTTCTTTCTTGAACCGGTTTACCTGTTTGACCAACATGAAAATCACAAACGCGATGATGAGGAAGTCGAACACGCTTTGCAGGAAGACTCCGTAATTGAGAGTCGGAGCCCCGGCAGCCTTTGCCGCCACCAAAGACGGGTGGGAAGTATCTGATAAATTTATGAACAAGCTGGAGAAATCCACTTTGCCCATCAGCAATCCAAGAGGCGGCATGAGGACGTCGCTGACGAGTGACGAGACGATCTTGCCGAACGCTCCACCGATGATGACGCCGATCGCCATATCCAGGACGTTGCCCTTCATGGCGAACTCTTTAAATTCTTTCAGCATACTGTTCCTCCTCTCCGACTGACGCTCAGTACAATCCGCAGGCACCTATCGCTTGCGGGTGGTGTCGAGCGCATAACCCAGCGTAAGCAAGTACAGATTGTCGGTATCGGTCGTGCCCGCAGGCGGCCGATTGTTATAGCGCGTGGTCACTTGAAACCCGCTCGTCAGACCACCCAAAATTTTCAAGCGAACCCCATTGTCCATCGTGAAGTAGAAATCTGAGAAGGTTTGAAGGGACGGGAAAATTTCGTCGTAGTGGTACAGCGTGATACGGTCGTCGAACAGCGGCCAATTCAATTTCATGGCCACACGCCCACGAAAACTTGCTTGATCCGGAATTGGGTCAAGAAAGTCTTCATTGAAATATGCCGGGCCGGCTTCGGTATAGAAGGTCGCGTCTTTGAAAAGTCCGTCGGAATCTCCACGTTCGAGCCACTGATACCCCACGCCACTGGAGAGCGAGGTTCGCAGCCTGAGCCTTTGCAATCGATCGTTCTCAAAGAAGGCCGACGCGTACAAGAATAATCGTTTGGTCAGAAAGAAGTCTAGTTTGATCGTTCCTCGGGCATTCCGCGTGAGGATGCTGCCGGCATCGTCCCCGTAGACGTAGCGACCCAATAAAGTCAGCCGTAGCTGCTCACTCCGAGCCACCAAATCGCCGAGGATGCTGATGTTGAGGAGATGACTATTGCCCGTGGCCTGTGAATACCCCGCGTTCAGACTGCCGGTGTAGATGACTGCCGGTTGCACCACCGGATTGACCTGAGTGACCGCATCCATCGGCAGGGTCATGATACTTCCAGTCGGACCGGCCTTTAGCTTGATCATATCCGGATCACTCTCTTCGACCGTGCCGATCAAAATGGTTCCGTCCTTCAAATGAAAGGGAATGGGGTGCGAAACGGCCAGTTTACTGATCTGTTCCCACTTGATTTTGATAATGTCGCTCACCATGGAGTTTTTGAGATGGAGCAATCCACCGGTCATCTCAATCACTTCGCCATAAATCACACTGCCGTCTTTCAAGGTCACAACATCACGAACCGGTGTCGACGTTGTCACAGGCGGTCCCTCCTCGGCAAAGGCCGAAGCCCCTACAATGCCAAGATTCAGGACCGCAACCAGCAGTACGAACGAGTTCATCTATTCTCCTTGTACTTCCGTTAGGGTTTGTTGGGTTTAGGCATAGACGCTACAACTTTCGATGCCTGCACGGAGACCGCCACTTCGCAGTTGGTGGAGATTGATAGATTTCTGGTGAACGTCCACCACACCGAAAGGCATCCTGGCGGCTGGCAACAACGGTCAATAAGAATTGATTCACCAGACCGCGTGTGGCTCAAACCATGCTAGGAATCCTTTTAGCAGCATCTTGCCCCTGTACCAAGTTGACGGTGAGACTTGCAGATGGTAGGGCAATCCCTCGTTCTTGAAATCGTTGAAGAATTAATTTGTTCAATTCTCCCTGAGTCGCGTTGAAATCCGCCGCAGCGGTCCATGGCTCTACGGCGATAGCTACAGCCAGGGCCGACTCCCCGAGTGATGCCACTCCCACGGAAGGAACCGGGTCTTTCATGACCGATGGATGCCGATCGAGGACATCCCGAACTTGAGCAAGGGCATCATCGAGATTCGCATTCGGTGACACGGGAATGGTCAAATGCATCTGACGGATCGTGCCGAAGTTGTGCAGAATCTCTCCGACAATTTTGCGATTGGGAATGATGACGCGGGATCGGTCCGCATGCATCAGCGTCGTCGTAAAAATGTCGATGACCACAACGTCGCCGTGTACGCCCAGTAACGAAATATGCTCCCCGACCTTGTAGGGCTTGCTGAAGATGATGGAGAGTCCGGCCATCACGTTGCTCAACACCCCTTGCAAAGCTAAGCCGATCCCCACGCCGGCGACTCCGACACCCGCGATGAGCGGGGCGATGGGCACGCCGAGCGTCTGAAGCGCAATCATCGCGGTAAAGAGCATCACCACGATCTTGACGATACGAGCCAGAAGCAGGCGCACGGGCGGCTCAAGCGTCTGCCGTTCCAGCGCCTGCAGTGCAAAATTGCCGGCCCAGCGGGACGTCACGACACCGGCAATGAAGATCCCTAGCGCAACCGCGGCCTGCAGCCCATATTGCACGGCATATTGAGTGAGCGTATCCACGACCGTCATGATGGTTGTTCTCCTGTCAAACACACAATTGATACGTAGGTCATGAGCCCGACAGAACGCAGTGGCGGGGCCTGTCAACAGGCGGCTATCGTCCGAAAAGTCCTTTCAGGAGCTCCTGTCCCTCTTTCTTCAAATCCTCCGGTTTTGTTGTACCTTTCAGCAATCCCTCGACGGCCTCGTCCACCTTCTTCTTCGCCTGCTCCTGCACTCTTACGCTGAAGCCCTTCAACTCCACTCCATACGAAGGCGCTTGGGCCGTGCCGCCGATCGTGAGCGGAAGACTCAATCGACCATCTTTCATCGCCAGTTTGACGAACGGCGACGCGGCCGCGATCTTTTGGCTCAGATCCTGAGACAAATGGAGATTCACGAGGAGATTCAGCCGTTGATCGAACCCGATCGTGCCGCCGCCCGTGGCTTGAAAATCATGGCTATCCATCAATAGACGCTGCACGTTGATGATTCCTTGCTTGATGGCGAGATCCGTTTCGATCGTCGAAAACGCGGTCGTTTTGGCATTGTCCAGAGAAATGCCGGCGACCTTCAAGGCAGAGGCCACTTCCTGGAGCAGATTCACTCCTTCGATCTTCCCGTCTTTTACCGCCATGTGCCCGGTGCCTTCCAGGGCGTTCGTCAAGTCCGGCATGGCGAATCCCTTACCGAGCAGCGAAAGATCGGCGCGGGCTGTGCCGCTGACGGAGATCGGTGTCTCCGAGACGGCGTTGAGCGCCGAACCGATCTGCAGTCCTTGAACCGTGACGCCACCCTTGAAAGGCGGCGCATCGGACCCGGCAATGAGCTTGCCCTGTCCTTTCACCTGACCGTCGAACAGTTGGAAGGATAAAGAATTCAGCCTGGCCTCTTGTCCCCTCACCTCCGCCGCGATCTGGAGATTCTTGATGTCGACCGGCTTTTTCAGCGGAAGCGCAACCGGAAGGTTCGCCGTATTGACGACCGGCGAAGTGATGCTGATATTAGCGTCATTCCCGGCCGCATTGCCGGTCAGTGTAAAGTCGGTCTTTCCGACACCCAGCTCAAAGTTCAGCGCCTCAATGTCCATCGTCTCCCGCAATGGGCCGAACTTCCCGTCGAGCTTCACGGGCATGTTGAACGGCTGCACGTGTGAGCGGAAATGTAGGTTCGGAGTCTGCCCGAGCCGAATGTCGCGAAGGAGCAACTCCATATCGTGTAGCACATACTCCGTCGGTTTGGCGGCCGACAGATCGCGATAGGTCACTTTCCCTCCGTCGATCGACACTCGGTCCACGGCCAACATGGCCAGAATCTTGAGCGGCCCTTCGGTAGAAGGGATCGGCGCTCGAGATGGCTTCTCCGGCACCGCCACACCTTTGCGGCCGATAGTGGAAACGTTCAGGACTCCTTTTTCGTTCTTAATGACGGTGATGACCGGCTGGTGAAGCGTGATCTCCTCCACTTCCACCTTGCCGCTCAGCAACGGCATCAACTTCACACCCACATCCAACGAGGCGAGCGACGCAAATGGGCCGGACCCAAACGCCGGATCGTCGAGCACCGTGAATCCTGCCACACGCGCGCCGATCCTGGGCCAAATCGTCAAGCGAATGTCTTCCAGCTGAACCTTGCGATTGAGAGCGTCTTCGATGAGCGGTTTGTACTGGTCTTGATATTTCTTGAGATCGACGAGGAAAGGCAGCGTAAGCACAATACCGACGAGGAGAACGACCAGAACGAGCAAGACTATCATAATTTTCATCGTGATCGCCTCCAGGTGGAAAAAATGGAGTATATAAATGGATCTGGCATGAGTCAAACGAGCAATGTCGGGAACTGGGTCGCGGCAAGATTGTCTTCACTAAGTTATGACGCCGAAATTACTGATGGGAATGTTTGCGGAAGAACTCCGCGATG
>DATIGP010000307.1:0-9035 GCA_035454625.1 Nitrospira sp. | reverse complement strand
CTCTCCCACAACGGGGCCACTTGTGCGATTCTCATGGATCTTCCTTTCCTTTCCTGTGCAGCTCGACTCGATGCAGTCGTCGGCTTGGTTTGGTGTTACTTAGATCGACCGGCTGGACTATCTCCATCCTGACCGTATTTTGCGATTTTTGGCCTTCGCGGGTTACTAGTTTCTTCCCTTGTGATTGATTTGATGCTACTCACTTACAATGCCTTGGCTCAACGGACAAAACATCTCGAATCGAACCGGAATATGTCCAGTCGAAGAGGCTTGACCGGACATTGACCCCATGATTGAACTCTCGTCAATAATAGGAAGGGTCCCAAAGTGATGAAGGTTGAGTCGCACGTTGTTCGGGAACAACGTCCCCCCTCTCACTTCGGATGGCACACACCGAAGGCCTCTGTTCGTGGGGTTTCGCGACGGTATCCGGTGCGGACGACGATGCGGGGTAAAGATCCACTCCGGAAAACAGCTTACTGACTGATCCGCGCAGCTTTGACGATCTTCTCTTCTCGGATCTGCTCCAAGAAACGATCAGGCGGAACCGGCGGAGGAACGATCCGCACTTCCTGCCACCCTTCGCTGACCGCTCCCTTATGTCCTTTCATTTCATGGACCCACTGATCGATCCGCTCCTGACTCGTTCCTTCGCTGAACGTGACCCAGAAAAGGAACGGCGCCTGCTGTGTCGCCTGGCTGTCGGCCATTTTCAAGAGATGCTCAGGCCCTGGGTCGGCGGATTTATCGACGGATTTTGAAACGCTCACGACTGCCGTCTGCAACTTGTTCTTCAGCGCTTGATTATGCTCTTCCAGGCTGACCACCTCTTTGGAGAGCCGATCATTGTGGGCGGTGAGGCTTCGGATCGCGGCCTCTAATTGTTCCTGCTCGACCCGACCTTTGCTCGCAACGTGTCGCGCCGTGCGGTCGACCTCACGACCCACCGCTTCCAGACGTTTCTCGAGCTCCTCCCTGACTTCCGTCTTGACCTCGTCCTTCACCAGCACGACACTGGACGCCACGGACTCCTGCGTCGATGACAATTTGGCCACGGCTTGATGGAGTTGCGCCACGCCGTTCTGTTGAGACTCAAGGACCTCTCCGATCTTCGCTTGCATTTTCGAAAGTTTTTCCAGCTGCTGTTCCAATCGTGCCGTTTCCGCAGACGGAGCCGCAGGCAGCATCGCGGTGTGGACGACTGGAGAAGGCGTAGGTTCCGGCGTCATTCCTGTCCACGTCGTCACACGATCGACCACCAATCCCACGACGGCGACCGCCAATAACGCTTGTGTGAAGGCGACCGTTCGCATGCCGTATGCCGGCGCCGTCTCCGGACGTCGCGCTGCCCATCGGTCGGCAAGATCACCGATGCTCTTCCAGGCTCGGCCCCAGAAACTCGGCGCAGGAACGAACAGCGCATTCAGCGTGCCCCCCAACGGCGTGTTGTGCACGCAGAGCTCGACTGCATCAGCGGACAGGCCGACACGATCCGTTCTATATCCATACTCGGGAGCGGCCAGCCCTCCCAGGAGCGTTCCGTCTTCTGTGCGAAGCTGGACCGTTTCGATGTGATCGGCACACTGAACCTGCAATGTCGCGCCGACGCCCGCTCCCTCGAGTTGCCCGACGCGGCGCTCGTTGACATAGACTTGGATCGGATCGGACGCCGCCCGAAGAGAGCCGCTAGATCGGCGGTTTAACGATGCAAGGAGGTGCGATCGATAGAGTTCCAGATCTTCTTGGTGGTCCATAAATCCTCCTTCGATCCTCTTCCCATTATACTGGACACTCGCACGAAAACCGCGATAGGACGCCATACCTACGGTCGCACCTGCAATTCCAGACGCGGTTTTTCGCCGATCGCCGATCCGTTCGATCCCAGTCCCCAGGCCGTTTGCATGCAATCGAGGCAGAGAGCGAGGTGCCAAATCCGGTAATCGCAACCATAGCCTTGACTGAACATCTCCGCCCACTGAGACCGCGTAAGACAGGGATAGTGATCCGGCTCACTTTTCCGGTAATGGGCTTGAGCGACCCGGATGAGCCGCTCAGCCTCGCTGTTGAATCGTTGACGATGGCGCTGCTGCTGGTTCTCAAGTTCGGAGAGCTCCGCCTTCGTGAGGCCGATCTCATCGATCGTGCGCTGCCAGCCGCTTTCACGCCACCGCCGAAAATTTTTATAAATGCGCTGACTCTCCAGCCCGTTGAGCCCGGTCACCGCGATGACCTCCCCCGGCCCCCATCCGTAAGAATGGCGGTACAGCGCAATGAGCGCGTCACGGCTGACGACCGCCCGTGCGACCAGCCCGTCCAGAAATCGACCGAGCGGCCTCAGTAAGTCGGGATGGTAACAAAACGGCTCCGGCTTGCTGTGCTGCTTGGCCACCAACGAATCGAACAGAAACAACGGCCGGCAAGGAACTTCGCTGCGTCCACAGACGAGAAACCGCTCGAGATATTCGGAACCCCAGCGCAGCGCGAATTTTTCATGCTCGATATCGTCATTCCACTGGCCGGTTTCACGCAAAAACCGTTTTGTATAGTTCGCCGCTCGGTCCAACAGCATGGGCACCGCCTGTGAGACGACCTGATCGAACTCATCCGACGTCGATACCACCTCCTCGAGGCGGCTCACCGTTGCCGTACGATCAGACATCGTCTGGCTCTTACTGACCGCGTTCTGCCCTCTTGTCAGTAACATTCTGCCTCCATCGGCACCGAGGAGCACTGGACAAATGTTTCTTCTTGGATACGGGTTTTGTCCGTTGTCGGCACAGCTAATTCTTTGCTAACATGAGGAACTTTTAATCTGATTCGTTCCTCTTTCCACCGCATATCATTTTCCATAGAATCAATGACAGTGCATCATTCACGCCATCGCGGTGGAAGCACTAAGTTTTTGTTTTGTGGTGATGCTGGTCTGTCCTATCGACAGTTCGCCCACATCGATGTGAAAATCCCGTTTCCATCCGCCTACGGTCTGCATCCATGCGATGCAGCAATGTGGTTCCGGTACTTAACCAGATATACTGGGGAAAATGCTAGTCCCCTTCGGCGAGCCGGTCATTCGTGGCTGCTATCGTCAATTGCCGTCGCGCAAAAGGAATCATGAAGATCAGCGTGGTGCCTTCGTTCTGTCGACTGTCGATCTTCATGGTGCCTCCGAGCAGCCTCAGCCGTTCCTTCATACCAAGGATTCCTACTGACTTCCGCTTCCCGGACACGAGAGCGGGATCGAATCCGACCCCGTCATCCTGCACCGTGAGTTCGATCCCTTGCTCGTTCCCCACTAACGTCACAAAGACGTGCTTCGCTTTTGCGTGTTTCGTGATGTTGCTGAGGCTTTCTTGCAGCAGGCGGAACAACGTGGTCATGATCGCGGACGGGATTTTCTCCGGCACGCTGCGATCGGAAAACGTCACCTGAAAATCGGCCTTCTCGTGAAATTCTCCGATGAGCTCGCGCATCGGGCCTATGAGCGATACATCGCCGAGGTTGCGCGGCATCAACTCATGGGAGAGCGATCGCAATTCGCTCAGCAGATCGCTCAGTTTCTTGCTCATCGAAGCCACTTTCGGCGCCAGCTCGGGCGCCTGCCGTTGGCACTGCTTCAGCAAGAGATTGGCTTCGAGGATTAAGGCCGTCACCCGTTGACAATGATCGTCATGAAGCTCCCTGGCGATGCGCTTAGCTTCTTCTTCCTGGGCAGTAAACAACTTCGCCGTCAGATCCTGCAGCGCGACACGGGCTGCTTCCAACTCATTCCGTTGGCTGCGTAAAACTTCCTCTGTTTCTTTGCGTTTGGAGATGTCCTTGAATACCAGGCGCAGCCGATCGCCTTTACCTTCCCCCGTTTTCACAGGATCCGCCTGTACGGCTGCGAAAAACACCAACCCGTCCGGACGTTTCATTTCGAACTCTCCGGTATCGGGTTCTTGTCTTGAGACGACTCGACGACAGAACAAGTTAAACCGGTCTCGATCCCTGGCGGATAAAAAGGCGTTGAAAGGCCGTGGCTGATGAGGCGAAAGGTTCCATTTGAGCAGAGCCGCCCCCGTAGGGTTCATATCGAAGATCCGGCTGTCTCGATCCAGCGTGGTATAGCCGATGGGAATCGATTCGTACAGTTCACGGTAGAGATTTCGACTTTCCTCTACCTCCGCCTGAGCCCGGCGTAGCTCATAGTTCTGCATCTCCAGCTCGATCTGATGGACCTGCAGCTCATGAGCCAGGGCCTTCACGTTTTCCGGGCTGAGGCTTGGGATCGACCGTTCGATCAGCCGATGAACCAACCGGCGCTCGGCCTGTCGACGCAACTCCGGTAGCGGAGTTGGTTTGCGCTGGTCAGCCATATGAGCAACTCCTTTGGATTCGACGAGTTGGCCTTTTTATTCGACCGCTTGTTTGATGATGGTGCCCATACCGATCGATGTCCCATCGACGGTACGGACGGTGAAGAGCTTCAGGTGAACCGGCACCAGAGAACCGTCCTCGCGGATCAGCTCCTCGTCCAATTCCCGAGACATCCCGCTCTTGAGAATTTCTTCCACCACTTCCCGATTGGCTTGATGGTACTCCGGCGGCGTAATGTCTTGGTAACGCATCCGATTGATGACCTTCTCTCGGACATACCCGGTCAGCCGTGTGAACGCCTCATTGACATCCAGCAGTAGTCCGTCGGCCGTCGTAAAGGCCATGGCATCCGAGGAGGATTGAAACAGCGCGGAAAGGCGCCATTCCGCCTCACGGCGCTTCGTCACATCCAATCCGATGCCCCACTCGGTCCAATGGGGAATCGGCACCTGGGCCGCCAGATTCAGCCAGACGACCCGCTTCACCGTACCGTCTTTCGCGGTGATGGACCACTCCCAATCACCCGAGTCGTCGGCGCGCTTGGTGCTGTCCTTTGCCATGCGGACGCGATCCGCCGAGGAAGGGTACAACAACTTCAACGTATCGGTATGCCCGATCACCTCGTGGGACCGATAGCCGGTCACCCGCTCGCACTCACGGTTCCAGGCTACGATCCGCTGTTGTGCGTCAAACGCCGCCATCATGACCGGCATGCTCTCGAACAACAGTTGCAGTCGTTGTTCGCTCTGGCGCAACGATTCCTCCAATTTTTTGACCATCCCGATATTCGTGAACGTGAGGACTCCGCCGTCGATCAGGTTATCCATCGTGCGATAAGGCGTGATGCGCAGCAGATACCACTCGCCCTCCTTCGTCTCGACCTGCATCTCCTTGTAGACCAGCGTCTCGAGCACTCGTCGCAGATCGCCGACCAATCCGTCGTATTTGAGATTCGTGGCGATATCGCTCAGAGGCCGGCCCACGTCGGTAGCGATGAGATTGATCACCGACGCCGCTTGCGGCGTGAAACGCTGGATACGCATTTGGTTGTCCACGAAGATCGTGGCGATATCCGTGCTGTTCAGCAGATTTCTCAAGTCATTGTGTGCCCGCGAGATGTCTTCGACCTTCTGCTGCAACTCCGAGTTGACCGTCACCAGTTCTTCATTGAGGGATTGCAGCTCTTCCTTTGACGTCGTCAGTTCCTCGTTGGTGCTTTGCAGCTCTTCGTTCGTGGACTGGAGTTCTTCGTGGGCGGATTTATACTCTTCCTGCGAGGTTTCCATTTGTTCGATGGTGATCCGGAGTTGCTCTTTCGCACGTTGAAGTTCCTTGGTCAGCATCTTCACTTCCTTGCTTTGTCTCCCCCCCCCTTTTTTTTCGGGCCGGTTGGACTTTTCCGGTTCGGCGGGACGCCCTTCCTCAAATGCCACGAGAAACCTACAGGGCGTTCCTGCCTGTCCGATCACCGGCTTCACCATCACCGACACGGTTTGATACCCTCCGTTTATCTGGACTCGGATTTTCTCCCCTTTCACTTCCTTGTGGCATCCGATGGCCTTGCGAATGAGACTCCCCAGCTCCAGCCGCAGACCAGCACGGGCCATCGTAAAAATGTTCATGGCCGCTTCGCCGGACGCCGGTTCCAGATACTTGCCCGTTCGGCCTTGGATGTAGAGAATATCCCCGCTTTCATTAACGAGGACCGCCGGCGGCGCGAATCGCTCCAACAGAATTTGGCGGGAGAGGTCGGCCGGCGGGATGTCCGCGTGCACGGTCTGTTTGTGAGGGGCCGGAATTGTGGCTGACTCGCGGGCTAACACTGTGCTCGGTATGCCGACGTACCCGACGGCGGCGGCTCGGAGCTCCTTGCGACGAAAGAGCTTCCACTTGTTATCCACGGCGGCGAACAGATCTTGGAAACCGCCGACCGTCTCGCTGGAGCCGAGAAACAACAGGCCGCCGGGATTCAACGTGTAGTGGAACATGGGAATCAATTTTCGCTGCAGCTCCCCCGTGAAATAGATCAGCAGATTGCGGCAGCACAGGAGGTCGAGCTTGGTGAACGGCGGGTCCATGATGACGTTTTGCAGCGCAAAGACCATCATTTCACGGATGGGCTTGACGATTCGGTACGCGTGATCTTCCTTGGTGAAAAATCGCTGCAATCGTTCGGGGGATACATCGCCGGCGATGCTGGGGAGGAAGACACCTTGTCGAGCTCGATCCACCGCTTCGTTATCGATGTCGGTCGCGAAAATCTGCACCTTCAGCGTTTTCTCGAGCTTTAACTGAGTCAAACATTCCGCCATAATGATCCCGACCGAATAGGCCTCTTCGCCGGTGGAGCAACCCGGAAGCCACACACGCACCGTGCCCCCTCGTGGTTTGCTCTTCAACACCGGCAGCATCGCCTCCTTCAACGCCTGGAAGGCATTCGGATCACGGAAAAAATTCGTCACACCGATGAGCAACTCCCGAAAAAGCAGACCCAGCTCGCCGGGATTGTCCTGAAGAAATTTGGCATACTTACTCAGCTGCCCGATCTGATGGATGTTCATCCGGCGCTCGATCCGCCGGTAGATGGTGTTCTTCTTATAGAAGGAAAAATCATGACCGGTATGGCTGCGTAGCAGGGCAAAAATCCTCACCAGCGCGCCGGACACTGTCTGTTCCTGCGACAACGGTTCCGGCGGCAGCTTGACGGAATACTTGACATAGGCAAGTAACTTTTCGGGCAAATCTTGCGCGTCGGCGATGTAATCCACCAGCCCGGTCGCCATTGCGCTTTTCGGCATGCTGTCGTACTTGGCAGTTTTCGCCTCCTGCGCAATGGCGAGGCCCAGATGTTCCTTGATCGCCTTGACTCCCAGCGTCCCGTCGCTTCCCATGCCGGAGAGGATAACGGCGATGGCCCGCTCCCTTTGGTCTTCCGCTAAGTGCCGCAGGAACAAATCGATCGGGGCCCGAGCGCCGCGCGGCAATGACGGGTCGTGAAGATGCAGCACACCGTGAAAGATCGTCATGTCCTTGTTCGGAGGAATGATATGGAGGCGGTTCGGCAACACAGGCATGCCGTCTTCAGCCTGCACGACTTTCATGCTCGTACAGCGGCTCAAGAGATCCGGCATCATGCCCTTATGGGTGGGATCGAGATGCGGAACCAGCACGAATCCGCACCCGCTGTTTACCGGCATGTGGGTAAAGAACTGTTGGAAGGCTTCTAGGGCGCCGGCGGAACCGCCCATGCCGACAATGTAAGACGGCCGGTTTCTCTTGGATGCGCGGACGACGTTCGAGTTTTCTCGAGGCCGGCGCTGCCGAATCGGTGCTTTTCTATCTCCCAATGGTCGTTTCTTCGCTGCCATGCGGAACCAACACTGAAAAGCGCGAGGATAGTCTGTCGAGAGGAGAGGCATTCTAGACCTCCTTGCTGCGCAGCAGCAAGTGTGCGAAAGCGCCGATCGGTTGGCGATTTACCTCTTGGCGATCATGCTGACCCGCACGTGATCGCCGTGGGCCAATGAGGCCAACACGGAAGCGGCGTTGTCGAGCGACACGCGGCCCGCCACCTCGTCATACCGTATGGCATTGAGCGGCATGTAGGGCATGTAGGCTTCGTCAGGATCCTGTACCAACGTCAGACCCCCGCCTTTGGTGATGGCGATCAAGCCGCTCACTCCATCCTCTCCACAGCCTGTGAGCAGCAAACCTACCAGGCGCTGACCGTAGGATTGGGCGGCGGAGCGAAACAGCGGATCAATCGACGGTCTTGTGCTGTGCTCGCGTGGGCCACGCTGAACGCCGACCGCTCCTCGTCGGAAGAGGAGATGCTGGTCCGGTGGCGCCAAGTAGATCGTCCCGGGTTTCATGGCCGTCGCCTGCGTCGGCTCGACTACCGGCAACGCCGATCGCCGGCCCAATACGGACATCAGTTCACTCAGTTGCGGACCCCGGTGAAGCACGACCCCCACTACAGCCTGCATATCGGGTGGAAAGTCTCCGAAAATCTGCTGACGCGCCGATGACGATGATGTCGCGTGGGATGCGCTTTGCATTGATCGTCCTGTCATGACGTTTTCGGCCGATGGAGTACCCGTCGATCCTATTGCACTGCATGAGTCGACTCAATAATCGCTCGAATGGCAAGGCCCTGTTTCCTCACCCCGTGGATACGGCGCTGAACCCGTTTCCTCTCGGAGTCTTCCTGCGACATTTCCTTCAACAACTGCTCATAGGCGTCGCCCATTTGTTTGAGGAGCACGGCTGCCGACCATAAGGTGCGCTCCAATTGCATCTCTTTGCTGTGCAGAAGACTCGGCGTCGAGTAGCGGTGCCCGACTTGGCAGACATAGAGGGGATGGCCGCGCGGGCCTTCCGGTTCGATACTCAACACGCCTGCACAATCGGGACAAGAGAGAGGGCGAGTTCGCTTTGTGCGTTGAAGAAGTAGAGGGTTTCGCGCGTCGCCGTGTCATGGCGCTGCCAGGTTAGTCCTGATGGATACAAGCTAATACTAGAGATCTCCCCAGTAAATCAGGCTTCCGAACGTATGGCATGGCAAACATCCGCGATGGGACCAGCCTAATCTTTCGGGTTTGGAGGATCGAACGCGCGGCAGGGGCCCAGAACCGCCATGAGTACGATGCCACGCCGCGCTTCCTGTGCGGTCACCCCCA
>DATIGP010000306.1:0-18299 GCA_035454625.1 Nitrospira sp. | reverse complement strand
AGGACTTGGATTCAGTCAGTCATAAGAAGAGATGATCGCCTATGGTATGAATCTCCATAGACACTTACGCACTGATCTAGGCTATTACAGACTCAGCACCGGAAACTTCGGCAACGAAGACTCTGCGACACCGGTGAGTCGGACAACGACATCATACAACTGCTGCACCCGTTCAGCTTTAATGGGCTCGAAGCCATGCCCCAACACCGCATGGTTCGCGGCGTCCAGCAATGGCTTCATCTTCGGCCATTCCTTGAGAAAGGCTTGCCCCAGTTGATCGCCCAGTCCGGCCAACACACGAAATTGGGCCTGAAGCGGCAACTTATACTTTCCGTCGATGTCTTCGAGATAACAAGTGCGACAGATTTCCTGAAGCGCGTGCGGCAGCTGTCCCGGCGTCACATCCCAAGTCTTGATCTTATGAGACTTATAGAGCCGGACTTGCGCAAACGCCTCCAGCGCACGAACAAGCGCTGTCATAGCCGCCTCGGGGTCTCGTCCCGTGTGGAGCTTTCTGTCGGCGTGAGCCAACACATCCAACGGCAGGAATTCTTTGACCTCAACCGGGTCAAGGACTAGTTTTTCGAGAAAACCCGCATTAGCTTTGACAGGTGGTACGACAGCCTTCAAGCCCGGCGGTCCGCCCCAGAGCGAAGCCATTTCAAGGGCCTTGGTTGCCGTCTTCAATTTATCCCATGCCTGCCGGTAATGAAACCGGTCCCACAACTCATAACCTTCCGCCAAATCCTTCAACGCTCGATACAACGGCTTCTGTCCGCCACTCACCAGTAATTCGATGTCGTGAAACACCTTGGCGGATGCGTGAAACAGGCCTCGGTTGAACAGCTCACAGCCCTCTCGGCGTGACACCGCCGCCTGCTCGTCCCATGGATTCGTCTGCGTCCAGACGAGCATCTTGGAACCCAATCCGAGACAATCGCCCTCCACGTTTTCGCGCGCGGGAGTCAGCTCAACCACTCGGGATGTCCAAGGGAACGTCACCAAGGTTAGCGCGCCCGCCATTGCTGCGGTCGCTCCACTGAGATCCAGGACGAGGTCCCCCGGTTGTATCCCCCACGTTCGCAGGAGATCCGGTAGCGCCCGTGCGATCGTCTGATAAGCGGATGGAAACTCCGCCACATCTGCGATGACGATCCAATCCCACCGCCTCGGCATCTGTTGAATCTTCGGCTGGACCTCCGACTCCACTAAGGCCTTGCTTCCTTCAGGCAGCACGAAACACAAGGTATCCGGGTTGAGCCGGTTGATCGAATAGACCGCCGCTGCCGCGTCATCAACCAAGGCAATTACGAGAGTCTTGATGGGCTGGTCCTGTGCCATCGCGAGACGACTATATCACCACATACATTGACGTTCAATTTGATGCTGCGGAAAATAGCGACGGTTCACATCCTTGACAGCCTAGACACCCTTCCATAGAATCGCGCTATGCAAACAATTGTTTTGACGGCCTTTGCGGAGAGTGCCCGGGTCAAACAGCAGTTCGCGCATGATCACGCCGATCGGATCGTGCAGGTCGCGATGCTCATCGCGAAAGCCTTCCAGAACGGCAACAAACTCCTTCTCTTCGGTAATGGCGGAAGCTCCACCGACGCGGCACATATCGCCGCGGAATTCGTGGGACGATACAAACGCGATCGGGCACCTTTACCCGCCATCGCCTTGGCGACGGATATTGCCGCGATTACCTGCATCGCGAACGACTATGGGTACGAGGAATTGTTTGCCCGCCAAGTGCGGGCGCACGGCCGAAAAGGGGATATCGCCATCGGCATCAGCACGAGCGGCAATTCTCCCAATGTGCTGAAGGGGATCGCGGCAGCCAGCGACGGTGGCTTGACTACAATTGCTTGGACCGGCGCCACCGGCGGAAAGCTGGCCGGGTTGGTGGAGTATCCCTTCGTCGTTCCATCGACGGTCACTTCTCGGATTCAAGAAAGTCACATCACGCTCGGCCACGTCTTGTGCGAACTGGTAGAGGACCATCTCCTTGGGAAAGCGTCCTGATCGGACCGCCTCGAATCTTCCTCCAGCCTTGATCCCGCCGATCAATACGTCCGGCCTTAAGACGTATCCGCTGAAAAAACGACACAGCAAGGTCCGACTCTCAGACTTGGCCGAACCTTGGAAAGACGGGGGATCTTTTTCGACATTCTATTCCCGCCTCCCCAACATCCTTGCGGTCAAGACCTTGCGGGCCGTCACTCGCGCCATCGTGAAGGCTCATCGAAGGCGGCGACCAGTCATCGTTGGGATCGGCGCCCATGTCATCAAAGTGGGGCTGACGCCGATTATCACGGACTTGATGGAACGACGCATCGTCACGGCAGTCGCCATGAATGGAGCGGGCATTATTCACGACTTTGAATTGGCCCTCATGGGTCAAACCTCCGAAGAAGTCGATGCCGAGATCGACGAGGGTCGGTTCGGCATGGCGGAGGAAACGGGACGAATTCTGAATGAGGCCATTGCGCGAGGCGCGAAAGAGGGGCAAGGGTTGGGCGAAGCCATTGGGCGTTACGTGAACCAAATGGCCGGTAAATTCCCGAATCGCACCGTCAGTATCCTGTCCACGGGCGCGCGACTCGGCATTCCGGTCACCGTGCATGTTGCTGTCGGGACCGATATTATCCACATGCACCCCTCGGCAGACGGCGCCGCTATCGGAGCCACTTCTCTTTTGGATTTCAGGCGACTAACCGCCGTCGTCGCCGGGATGGAAGGCGGAGTCTATCTGAACATCGGTTCGGCCGTGATTCTTCCGGAAGTCTTTTTGAAGACCCTGTCGCTGGGGAGAAACCTCGGCCATTCGATCGCCGACATTACGACCGTGAACATGGACTTTCTCCCCCATTACCGGCCGCAGACCAACGTCGTGCGACGCCCCACGCAAAAAGGCGGGCAAGGCTATTCCTTGACCGGTCATCATGAGATCATGCTGCCCCTGCTCGCGGCGGCCGTGCTGGAGGAGTTGGGATGAGACCGACCCAGGCCGCTTCAGGCCTTTCTATACCCATATCTTCAGAATGGCTGCAGTCTCATTGGCGGCACTTGAATACGCGGTACTTTGCCGATTCGCTCATGCCGATAGAGATTGTGTGGAGCCAGCGCCTGACCGCCTCGGTGGGGATGTTTACCTGTCGTGAAGGTCCCAAGGCATTCCACCCTTTCACTATGACTCACAGTCATCGCGAGATTCGACTTTCTCTCCCACTCTTTGAACAGCTCGCCGATCGGACACCGTACGCGGAGCAGGAGCTGCTCAACACTCTGGCTCATGAAATGATCCATCAGTGGCAGTTCGATGTGCTGAAACGTCGGCCGGATCATGGTCTGGAGTTTCTGCGGAAGATGACGCAGATGAATCGATCGGGTGAAGTCGCCGTGACGACGTACCACTCCCTGGAAAAGGAAGTGATTGCCTTATCGAAATTCGCTTGGCGGTGTCGGGACTGCGGGCGTCTCTATCGACGCCACCGAAGAACGATCCAACCCAAGCGCCACCACTGCGGCGCCTGTCGAGGCTCATTGGAGGAACTCGTATCGCCGGCTCAGCTGATCGAGGATCGTCCTATGCAATCGTTGACGCATGCCGTTGATTCATCACCCCGGCCTACCGGACCGACCGGACCGGGCAGAGCGCCGGTGCAATTGACGCTTGAGTGGACGTGACGGAGTAAGGACTCTGATGCGGAACCCAGTTATGCGGCCTCTTGTTTGTTGCCCGGAATTGGTGCTCCTCATTGACCTAATCCAGGATAGCGGCCAGCGCGTCTATCGAAATGGGTTTTCGTTCGGCCTCGGCGCGGATCCGTTCGGTCCGTGCCCGATGGAACTTCTGTATGAGCAGAGATCAAGACAGCGACCGAAAGGACATTGGCCGCTGCAATGATGCAGGGCATACTCGTTCCATCCAGGATCATCTCCACACTCCGGGCACCCCTCGCTCCCCACCAGTCATCCGGCCGGCCTTCGAGTCCGTTGCGTGCTCTATCGGTTCATGACCTGACGACTTGACGTTTGGGCGGCCGGCTGAAACAGCGGGGCCATCATCGAAGAACCTTATCAACCGACAACAGACGCGCGCCAAGGCAACGCTCTTTCCATGTAGCCGACGACGCAGTATGCACGGTATGATGGATCCATGGTCACAAAGGTTCTGCCCCGCGATCAGCTCCTCCCCGTACTGTCCAGCGAACGTGCCAAAGGCAAGCGGGTTGTCTTTACGAACGGCTGTTTCGACCTAATGCATATCGGACATACTCGGTACCTCGAGGCCGCCAAAATCCTTGGAGATGTTTTGGTCGTCGGTGTCAACAGTGACGCCTCGGTCCGCACCCTGAACAAGGCCCCTGATCGGCCGATCGTGCCGGAGAGGCAACGGGCGGAAGTGTTGGCAGCTTTGGGCTGTGTGGATTTCGTAGTCATCTTCGACGAATCAGACCCCCTCCAACTCATCACAGCCGTTCAGCCGGACGTTTTAGTCAAGGGCGGAGATTGGATCATCGATCGGATCATCGGCCGCGAAATTGTCGAAGCCCGGGGAGGAGTGGTCAAGACGATCCCGTTGGTTCCCGGCCTGTCAACCACAGCGCTTCTTCAACGCATCCGATCAACTGCGACGTGATGCGTGTCTGAGGCCAACGTTCAACTCCCAGCCTGGCTTACCGCACTTCGTTCGGCACTTGGCCACGAACAAGGCCGGGTCTGCCTGCTTGGAGCCCATGGCTCGACTGCGGCCTGTGCCCTGAGCCTGCTGAACCATGCCCCTCACAATTCTCTAGACTATGCCCGTCCCTGGGTTGTGGTGACTTCGAACGACGACTCGGCCGAGCGAATGTATAATGACTTGTGCTTTTTCCATGAACTCACGGGACGTCCGGTCGAGGATCTCGCCTGGTTCCCTGAATGGGAAACGCTTCCCTATGAAGCGACGGCGCCGCATGTCGGGTTGATTGCGCACCGGATGACCGCACTCCATCGCTTGTTGATCAACCCTCCCGCCATCCTGGTCACATCCGTCGCCGCCGCGATGCACCTGGTCATTCCGCGCTCGACGTTCGAACAAGCGATCTTCCATTTTGAAACAGCGGCTGCCTTTGAACGGGATTCGCTCATCACCAACCTCCTTCGCCTGGGGTATCGGCGGGTGTCCGTCGTGGAAATCCCCGGGGAATTCAGCATACGCGGCGGCATCGTGGATATCTTCTCGACCGCCTACGCCGACCCGATCCGTGTGGAGTTCCTCGGAGACGAGGTCGAATCGATTCGCTTATTCGACCCTGCCGCCCAAACCTCTATCACCAAGCTGAATGACGTATGGGTGTTGCCGGCACGGGAATTTATTCGACCTCCGCACGATCCGGATGCGATCCAACCGATCCCAGCGGATGCTGAGTGGCGTAGCCCCGACCTGTACGGTTCGATGGACACACTGTTTGACTATTTCACAACGGTTCCGTTCCTTGCCCTCGATCAACCTGATACGCTGAAAAAAGCCTGCCAGACGGCCTGGGAGAAAATTGACGACGGATATCTCCGCCATGTGGACCGCGATGCCGCGCATCCCTACCCTTCGCCCGAACGACTCTTTCTCACCTGGCAAGGAATCCAACAACGGATCGATATGTGTTCCATCTTGGCGCTCGAGCCACTGGCTGCACCGGACTCAGCCTGGAATCAGACATTCTCGTTTTCCGCCCAAGCGCCGGGGAGTATCGGACTCGGTATCAGGGGCACTGCCTTCAGCCAAACGCTGAGTCTGCTCGAAGAGCTCCGACACGAACATCGGGTGGTTTTGGTCGCGCGAAGCCGCGGACAGGTAGACCGACTGCTCGCGCTCCTGCGGGAGCACGATTTGCCTGCCGACCCATGGAACCCGTCGGTGTGGTCCAGCCAAAGGACCGGTAAGCTGCCGTTTTATGTTCTGCACGGCGATCTCTCGACGGGGTTTCTCTCCGGAGACCTACGACTCGCCCTCCTGACGGAAGAAGAGCTGTTCGCGAAGGGAGCGCGTCATAAACCTCAACCGAAAAGCAGAACGGCCGCCTTCCTTTCCTCCTTGGAAGACCTCAACGTCGGCGACTACGTCGTGCATGTGCAGCACGGCATCGCCAAATACCGAGGGCTCAAACGTCTCTCGGTCCAAGATTTCGAGAGCGACTTCTTGATACTCGAATTCGCCGGTGGCGATACCCTCTATGTCCCGCTCGATCGGTTGAACCAGGTCCAACGGTACAGCGGAGCGGAAGGTCACGTCCCACGGCTCGATCGGCTGGGCGGCACCAGTTGGGCCAAGACCACCGCGCGGGTGAAAAAGGATATCGAGGAAATGGCCCAAGAGCTGATCGATCTCTATGCCAACCGCGAGTTGGTGAAACGGAACGCCTATGGCGCCACCACGACCCTGTACCATGAGTTTGAAGCCGCCTTTGAGTACGAAGAAACAGCGGATCAGCTGAGAGCCATCGAGGACATCGGCCGCGACATGGAGTCGACGAAGCCCATGGATCGGCTGATCTGCGGGGACGTGGGGTACGGAAAGACGGAAGTGGCCATGCGCGCCGCTTTCAAAGCCGTCGAGCACGATCGCCAGGTGGCGGTGCTGGTCCCGACGACGCTTCTGGCTCATCAACATTATGAGAACTTTGCCGAACGATTCGCGCCCTTCCCGATGCGCGTCGCGCTGCTCTCGCGGTTTCAGTCCGCCAAAGAGACCAAAACGATTCTGAAGGATGTGGCGGCCGGAACCGTCGATGTCGTGATCGGCACTCACCGGCTGCTGCAGAAAGACGTGGCATTCCGGCAACTCGGCCTCGTCATCATCGACGAAGAGCAATGGTTCGGCGTCAAACATAAGGAGCGGCTGAAGCAGCTTCGCACGCAGGTGGATGTCCTCACGTTGACCGCCACGCCTATTCCTCGCACCCTCCAAATGGCGATGTCGAGCGTTCGGGATCTGTCGATCATCGATACGCCGCCTGCCGGACGGCTGGCGATCAAGACGGAGGTGATCCGATTCAGCGATAAGGCGGTGCGCGACGCGATCCTGCGTGAGCTCGGACGTGGAGGACAAGTCTATTTCGTCCACAATCGAGTCGAAACCATGGAGCGGATCGGGGCGTGGCTGCACCAGTTGGTACCTGAAGCCCGTATGGTCATGGCGCACGGCCAGATGGATGCCAGACCGTTGGAAGCCGTGATGCTGAAATTCGTGAAGCGCGAGGCGGACGTCTTGATCGCCTCGGCCATCATCCAGTCCGGACTCGATGTCCCCAACGCCAACACCATCATCGTCAATCGGGCGGACCTATTCGGCCTTGCCCAGCTATACCAGTTGCGCGGACGTGTCGGACGGGGAGGAGAACAGGCCTATGCTTACTTCCTCATTCCCGATGAAGGCACGCTGACCGGCGATGCTCAGAAACGTTTGATTGCAATCCAGCAATTCACGGAACTCGGATCGGGATTCCGTATCGCGGCGGCAGACCTTGAGATCCGGGGGGCGGGCAATCTTCTCGGCAAACAACAGTCGGGCCATATTGCCGCGATCGGCTTGGATCTCTACATGCAAATGGTCGAGCAGGCCGTTCAGCGGTTGAGAGGACATGTGGTGGAAGAGGAACCTGATCCGACTCTCCAGTTGCCCGTTTCCGCGTTCATTCCTGAGCAGTACGTGGTCGATCCGCACCAGCGTCTGTCCCTCTATAAGCGGTTGACGGCTTGCGCTCAAATCGGCGAGCTGGCTCTGTTGCATGGAGAAATCCAAGACCGGTACGGCTCCCCTCCGGAACCGGTCGAACGACTGCTCGAAGTGATGCAACTCCGGACGCAGGCCAAACGTCTGCGCTTAGCCTCCATCGAGGTACATGACCGGGCGGCCAAGGTCGTGTTTCACCCAAAGGCCGTCATCTCTGAAACCTCCGTCCACCGATTGATGGACCAGCTCAAGAAGCGGCTGCGGGTCCTGAGCCCCATGTCCTTCGAAATCCAGATGCGTCATGACGACTGGCCGTCGATGTTTGCGGAACTCAACGCAATCTTGCAAACCCTCGATCTCTGTGATACCAAGACCATCCAAAAGGAAGTCGCTGCCTCCTAATCGGGTTCCACATGTGCCACGACCTATGATGCCCTTCCGGATCCTGTTCCCTTGCAGTACATATTGTCTTCCCAGGTTGCTGTTTGTCGGCATGTTGGCCGGTTTGGGACCGGTGTTGTGGGGGTGCGCCGAACGACAGGAAGAACCGGTCGTCGCCTTGGTGAATGGACGAGCCATCACTCAGACCGAATTCGACCTCCGATGGGGCGAGCTCTCCAAAGCCACACGCGCCCGCTACGAGAAGGAGGGCGGTAAGCGGAGATTCCTGGACGAACTTATCACCCGAGAGCTGTTGATGCAGGAGGCCCGCCGCCGAGGCCTCGATCAGGACGATGCCATCCGAGACAAGACACAGCGGTATAAAGAGCAGCTGATTCTGGACGAACTGTTAAAAGACAAGCTCCAATCCAAGGTCGAGGTCACTCAGGCCGAATTGGATGCCTACTACGAACAGCACGCCAGTCAACTACTGGATCCCTTGAAGGCCAATGTCTCAGTGATGCTGCTCCCCAATGTGTATGCCGCCAGAGACCTGGAAGCACAGGTGAATCGAGGCGGGAGTTTCGCCAAGTTTGCGCAACGATACTCCATCGACGAGAAGACGAAAGCCAAGGGCGGAGAACTCGGCCCCTACCGGAAAGGGTTAGTTCCCCCTGAAATCGATGCCGTCGTCCGCACCCTCAAGCTCGGGATGGTCAGCGCACCGATTAAGACCGACAACGGCTATTACCTGGTCATGCTGACCCCGCTTGACGAGACGATCATCCAAGCCGACTTGGCGACACAGGAACGTCTGCGACAAGAATTGCTGTCCGATAAGCGCCGCAAACGATTTGAAGAGGTCATCGCCGATATTCGGGCGAATGCCGCAGTCCGTTTCGCGGAAGCTTCCCGCCATATCACCGAGGGCAACGGGAAACATTAACTTCCACGTGATATCCACAAAACCGCCGCTTCGTGTAGAATCAGTGCATCACAGCTTCTGCCGCAAGATGCGCGCATCATGAGACACATATCGATCTATCCAGACTGGTCGCTTCCGTCGGCATTCCTGCTCGCGTGGATGACGCTCACAATATTGCACCCCTCCTTGTCCGAGGCCCATCTACAGGATCGCATCGTCGCCATCGTCAATTCAGAATTGATCATGTTGTCGGATGTGAAACGTGAGTTTGAAACGGAGCAAGAGCGGCTTTCACGTGAGCACCGTGGACAGGAGCTTGCGGAACGATTGAAAACGGCGGAGTACATGGCCTTGACGAAACTCATCGAGCGGCGATTGCAGCTGCAGGAAGCCAAGGCTCAAAAGGTCGAAGTTTCAGACCTCGAAGTTAAGCAAGCCATTGAACAAATGAAGCGGCAAGGCAATCGTCTCGATGCCAACGATCCAAGTCATGTACAGAGCATTCGCGATCAACTCCTCCTCATGAGAGTCGTGGACCAGCATATTCGCGGTAACATTACCGTCGGGGACTCAGAGCTCAAGCGGTACTACCAAGAACATCGTGACTGGTTCGCCCTTCCTGAAGAGTACCAACTGAGCCAGATCATCATTTACCCGCGCTCGCCGGATGGATTGGCCGAGGCCTTGGCCAAAGCCCGACGGGCCATGGACGACTTGAAACGAGGAGAGAAGTTTGAAGACGTCGCCATGCAGTATTCCGACGGCGCCAATGCCTTGCAGGGTGGACGTCTGGGATTGGTCCGGCAGGGGGAACTTCTCCCCGTCATCGAACAAGCGGTCGCTCACTTAGTGCCCGGAGGAATCTCGGACATCCTCGAAAGCCCCGAAGGAGTCCAGATCATCCGCATGGACGACCGCAAGCCGAAACAGTTTCGTCGCTACGAAGACGTCCGGCGGGAAATACAAGAGCTGCTCTATCAGAAGAAGAGCGATGACATGTATCAATCCTGGCTCGATAACCTAAAGAACAAAGCCTACATCGAGATCAAATTCGACCAAGTCGCCGAAAAGCCCCAGTCACAGTCTGTGCGTTCGACACCATGAGTAAAGATTACCCAATGTCCGCCGGACGTCTGCCGGCTGCCTCGCGTAGAGCTCCCCAAAGCGAATCCCGCCCGTCCCCGGTTTCCGACGAATAGGGAATCAACATTTCGCCGTCGACCAGCCCCAAGTCGCGGTGCGTCTGCTTCAGAGTGCGCACCCGTTCGCCGGGCTTCAACTTATCGACCTTGGTCGCAACCACGAGGGGGTTCCGGCCGATTGAACGAAGCCAGGCGATGGTCTGACGATCCTGGTCGGTTACGACCCGGCTGTCCACCAACATCACGACCACCAGCAACGAGGCTCGATCGACGAGATAGTCCTCCATCAACGGTCCCCACTGGGTACGGACGGATTTCGACACTTTGGCGAACCCGTAACCGGGGAGGTCCACGAGATGGAATCGCGAAAGATGCGGGTCCGAAGTCGAGACAAGAAACACGTTCACGGCCCTCGTCTTTCCTGGCGTCCGGCTGACCTTGGCCAGTTCCCGACGATTGAGCAATGAATTGATCAACGACGATTTGCCCACATTGGAACGCCCCACGAAGGCAATCTCGTGAAGACGGTCGGACGGAAATTGTTCTGGAGTGAGACAACTTTTGATAAACTCGGCTGCGAAGATTTTCATGGTGTCAGGCTGATCGATGGTTGCGAGACGCAAAGCGAACCACAGTCCCACCTTCCTGCGTCACTACACTTACGATCCTCATTCATCCAAGTCAACCGGCCGGCGCAGGGCAGCTCGTTTTCTTATCTGGATCACCCTGCTCGTCGGACTTCTCCTGAGCATCCTTGCGCTGAGCTGGGTCAGCACCCTTCCTGACACAGAGTTGCTTGCCAGAATCAACCCGACATCAACGGCGCTCATGGACCATCGGCTGGCGAAAGCAGCCGAACAGGGACGCACCGGCAAGCGACAATGGATCTGGACACCCCTGAGCCGAATCGCGCCGGAGTTGCAACGCGCCGTGATCGCAGCCGAGGACGCCTCCTTCTTCGTCCATGAGGGATTCGACTGGGAAGGCATTCGCGACGCCGCGCTGTACAATCTTGAAGCAGGAGAACTCAAACGAGGCGGGAGCACCATTACCCAGCAGCTGGCGAAAAATCTGTATCTGTCGTCAGAACGCTCGCTCTTCCGCAAGGCACGCGAGGCCTTGATCGCGCGCTCGCTCGAACACCGGCTGACCAAGACACGGATCCTTGAACTGTACCTCAATGTCGCGGAATGGGGGCGCGGCGTGTACGGGGCCGAAGCCGCGGCCCGTCATCACTTCGGAAAATCCGCCTCCGAGTTGACCGCGGACGAAGCAGCCTGGCTGGCCGCTATCTTACCGAGCCCCCAGCGATACGACCCCCTCAGAAAAACAACTTTCCTGACCCGCCGGCACGAACGCATTCTACGATGGATGGACAAGGTCTCGATCCAGCGGGTCCATCGGTGATCATTGCATTGCAGCGATCGTTCCATTCGGCTAGGATGCCGCCGCATATGCCACATCGTGTCAAATTGGAAACAACATCCGTGATCATATCGTACCAAGAATCAAAGATCTAAAATTTGACTCTACAAGAACACAGTGAGCAGTCTCGTACCGACTGAACGAATCGTTAAACAGATTCTGCTGCTACGCGGCCATAAGGTCATGCTGAGCCCCGACCTTGCCCTGATGTATGGCGTTGAGCCCAGAGCGCTGGTCCAGGCGGTCAAACGCAACCGCGAACGGTTTCCCACGGATTTCATGTTTCAACTGACCGAGGAAGAATTTGAAAACTTGAAATCACAAATTGTGACTTCAAGTTGGGGTGGGTTACGGCGCGCCCGCCCATACGCTTTCACTGAACAAGGCGTCGCGATGCTTTCCAGCGTCCTTAATAGCAAGCGGGCCGTCCAGGTGAACATCGCTATCATGCGAGCCTTCGTGCGGCTGCGACGCATGATCGCCTCCAACAAGGAACTGGCCAAGCGGTTGAACGAATTGGAGCGGAAATATGACGCTCAATTTAAAGTCGTGTTCGACGCCATCCGGGAGCTCATGGCGCCGCCCAAGGCGCCAGTTCGGAGGATTGGGTTTCAACGAGAGGGCGCTAAATGAAAAGACGGCGCATGGCTCACAAAGCCTAGGTAGAGCTATTAGTCCGTCGATTCACCGCCTGTATCGCCTACCTCAGTAAAGTCCTGCTCTCCGAAGATGGCCGATTCGTGGGTGTAGTGTTTGAATTCGAGTAGGTTGTGAGACGGGTCTTCCAGAAAGAACGTGCGGTGCTCGATGCGCGTCCCGGGGAATCGCACACGCGGGTGCTGGTAGAACGCGAGGCCTTTTGCCTTCGCCCGATCGGCTAGGGTCTGCCAATCTTCTTGCGAGAGAAACACCAGACCGAAATGACTCGGATAAATGCCCTTCTGTTTCGAAGGCTGATCCGGCACGATATGCGCCACAAGCTGATGACCGGCCAAACCAAGTGTGATGGCCTGTTTCGATCGACGCCCGACTGTGCATCCGAGACCATCCGCGTAGAACCGGAGCGCGGCTTCTGTGTCATGAATGGGAAAGGCGAGATGGAAAATAATATTATTCATTTACCCTTTAATGGCTTCATGTTCGTAAAAACCGTTCTCTTGTGTGTGCATGATGAAACCGCAAGATTGTGAAAACCTCATTTCGGATAAGTTTGTTGAAGGTCGCTTTTATCGGCGTATCAAGCGATAGAGCGGTAACTTGAGTATTGATTGTAACATTAACTACCTCGTACTCTACGGAAAACTCACACTTGCCTGTGGTGTTTGGGTTTCCGACCCTTACGAGAAACCATGGCGAGCCTCTACTATCGAAAGGAATCCTCGACTATGGGGGTTCCGCGTCCGGCCCAGTACCCGGCCATCATGTGCGGGGTGGAATGGCGAATGGTGAATCGTCCCTGAGGAGTGAGAACCAGACATCCCGCAGATCCGTCGATCCGAGCGACCAGCTTCTGCAACACGAGCCGTGCGGCGGCGGGCGGTGCGGTTCCCTGAGCTAGTCGATCACAAACCTCCTTGGCCACCGCCAAGCGAATGATGCTCTCGCCCCATCCCGTCATCGAGACCGCGCCGCTTTCATTATCGGCATACACTCCGCAGCCGATGATTGGCGTATCCCCGACTCGGCCCGGGAGCATGACATCTATTCCGCCGGTCGAGGCACCGGCGGCGACTGTTCCCGTTCGGTCGAGCGCCACGGCTCCAACCGTGCCGTGCCGTTCCCGATTGTGTGCGGTTTTTCGGAGAGCCGTTTCGTAGGAAAACCGGCGCGGCTTGCCTATGAACGGTTGGCGCTCCATCTTGAAATACCCGACGAACTTCGTCGCCATCGGCCCCACGAGCAAGACATGATCCGTTTCTTCCATCACGCGTCTGGCGGCGCTGATCGGATGGACGATGCCTTCAATTGACGCCACTGCACCGGCCCGCAAGCCGTCGCCTTCCATGATGGACGCGTCCATCCGCCGCACGTCATCCTGCTGAAGTAACGCTCCGTTACCCGCATTGAACAGTCCGCTGCGTTCGAGCACACGAATGGTCTGCTCCACCGCAATAAGCGCTGAGCTGCCACGATCGAGGAAATGATAACCGACCTGCAAGGCGGCACGTAAACAGACGGCTTGCTGCGAGGTCATTGCGCGAGAGCCGGCGCCCCCATGCGCGAGGATGGTGGGACGGACGGACTTCAATTCAAGAGAAGATCCCGGGTCTTCCGGTAGGCGGGATTCTGCATGCGATCCAGATCGGACCGCACAAACCCCAGCCCTGTCACACACAGCTCGAAGTTCTCGGATAATTTTTGGAACAAGAGCAAATTGGCTTCGGCATCATCGCGGCCGATCTGCGCAACGATCCCATATGATCGCTTGCCCGTTTTCACATAGTCTACAAGAAAGTCCTTATGATAGATCAGTCCGGCGGATTTGAGCCGTCGAAGATACTCCGGAAAGAGTCCAGCCATGAACAGGGTAAAATCGCCGATGTGGCGATGGACATCCCGTTCACGGTCCAGTGACTGGGCCTCAAGCATGACCTCCGATTCGAACAACAATTCCACGACCGTATGGACCGCTTGGTTTTGCCGATTTCGGACCTTATACAGCTGATCGGTGTGCGTAAAATCGACCAATAGGTCGGAGACGTACGAGGTGACCTTGGCATCGGGCCAACCGAGGTGTTCGGTGAAACTCTTCTCAGTCAAGGCCCCGAAGAGTTGTCGGAGCGGGTGTCGTGGAGGAACTTGTGCGCCCATCCCCACCTCCTGCGAAATCCGATGACGCTTGAGCACAGTATATCAGATGTCGGCTCGAAACCGGCTTCCCTTTTGCCCGTTCTATCAGAAAGCCGCGGTCCGAGTTTGAGCCGGGCTAACGACATTCCCTGCTGTCCACCATGAACGTGACGGGTCCGTCATTCACTAAAGCCACCCGCATGTGCGCCGCAAAGATGCCCGTTTCGACCTGGGTCCCGCATGCCCGCAGACCGGCCGCAACCTGCTCATACAGTAGCTTGGCCTGCTCGGGCCGAGCCGCTCCATCGAAACTGGGACGACGACCATTCGCTGTCCGACCCAGAAGAGTGAATTGAGACACCAACAACACGGCGCCTTCCACCTCCGTGAGCGATCGATTCATCTTACCGTGATCGTCGGAAAAAATGCGGAGACCGCGGATCTTTTCGACGAGATACCTCGTGTCCGACTCGTCATCGCCTTTGGCGACTCCCAATAAAACGACCAAGCCGTGTCGGATCCGGCCTACCACTTTGCCTTCGACCTCCACCGAGGCATTGGCAACCCGCTGAATAACCGCTCTCATCGCTTGGCGTCACCCCCTCTGCAATTGAGCCAATGTCCCTTCGAGAGAGAGCAGCTTACGTTTCATGGACAGCCCTCCGGAGAAACCTCCGAGGGAGGCATCGTGCCCGACGATCCGGTGACAGGGAATGACAATCGGCAAGGGATTGGCCCCGACCGCATTGCCGACTGCGCGGGCATAGCGTGGTCCTCCCACGCGCGCGGCAATCCATTGATACGAACGGAGCTTGCCGTAGGGGACACGCCGCAGCGTCCGCCAGACCTTCCGCTGAAACGACGTTCCCTGCGAGAGATCGAGCGGCACATCTAAGTTATCTCGTCTCCCCGCGAGATAGTCGAGCAGGTGGCGGCGAGCTGCTTCCAGGTGCGCGGATGCTCCTAGATGCAATGGGCCATCCGACTGCGCCCTGAGATCGGACTCGACGGCCCGTTCGGAGCGTTTTGGCAATACGATGGCGTCTATCCCTTTCACGGATTCGGCAATTCCCATCCATCCCCAAGGCGAGTGAAAGATTATCGCACGTCGCATAGATTGCTCCTTGTTATCCGATGATTCGGCCCAATTTCCTCCGCACCATTCCCCATACGACGCTCAACTCGTCCGACCGAAACAGCGCATGGACACCTAGGTATCCGCCGACACTCGATCCAATGGCTGCCGCAAGCATCACGGACTTGGTGGTCCATTCGGCGGGGTGCGTCCACACCTGCGCTCCAGCCACCCACCAGCAAGCAATCACCAGCGGTATACAAGCGACCAGAACTCGAAGGGAAGACCGTCCTACCGCTCCCCATTCCACTCCGCCAAGTCTCCGGTTCAACACCGCCACCAGAATGAAACCATTTACCATGGCGGCCAATGCCGTGGCGAGCGCCAACCCCGCCGCTCCAAGAAACGACATCAATATCAGCGAGAAGAGGATATTCGCCGCGAGAGCGATCGCCGCAGAAATAGCCGGCGTCCTGGTATCCTGCAGCGAATAAAACGCCGTGACGATGATACGAACCCCTCCGAATGCCCACAAGCCGACAGCGTAGCAGAGGACCGCCAGCGCAGTCTCCGCCGTATCGTTCGCCGTGAACGTGCCGTGCTCGAAAAACAGATGCACGATCGGCGTCCGCAACAAGATCAATCCCACCATCGCCGGCACGATGATGAAAAGGATCATACGAAGGCCGAAGCCGAGCGTGATGCGCAGTTCGTCCAACGCGCCCCGCGCCGCTTGCGCCGACAGCGTCGGCAAGATCGCCGTCGCCAATGCGACGCCGAAAATGCCGAGTGGAAATTGGATCAGCCGCATGCCGTAAAACAGATAGGTCGGTCCGCCGGCGAAGAACGAGGCCAACACCGTGCTCACCGTCAGGTTGATCTGAGTGACGGAAAGGCCGAGCAGAGTGGGCACCATCAACGCGCCGATCCGCCGCAGGCCCGGATGGCCCGGCTCGAATCGGAATCCGAACAACAATCCTCGTAGTTTCATGCTCGGAAGCTGCATGACGAACTGGGCCGCTCCTCCCACCACGACGCCGACCGCCACCCCAACGATCGGCTCGCTCAGATGCGGAGCCAACCACACGGCGCCGGCGATGATGAAGACGTTGAGGAACAGCGGCGAGAAAGCCGGCGCCGCAAAGGCTCGTACCGAGTTCAGAACGCCCATGGCCAACGCCGCCAAGCTGATGAACAGCAGATAGGGAAACATGACACGGGCCAGCAACGTCGTGAGGGCGAGTTTATCGGGATCGTCATGAAACCCTGGGGCGAGGAGCTGGACGAGCCAGGGAGCGGTCACAATCCCGACGATCGTCACGAGCGTGACGATGGTCAGGAGCGTCGTAAAGACCGCGCTGGCCAGTTCCCACGCCTCCTGTTTGCTCCGCGTCGTTCGGTATTCCGTATACACGGGAATGAAGGCAGATGACATCGAGCCCTCGGCAAACAGCTCGCGAAGGAGGCTGGGGATGCGGAATGCGATGAAGAAAGCGTCCGCAGCCGGCGTCGCGCCGAACAATCGGGCCAATACCATATCGCGAACGAAGCCGAGGATGCGGCTGGAAAATGTGGCGACGCCGATCACCCCGGCCGCTTTGACGACGGAGCGGTTCTCATCTTGGAGCTGAGATGGAACACCGGCCGAGACGGTAGGCTCTGACATGGACCCGGATTCTAGCGGAACGATCGCGGGCCGTCTATCGATGTGGCGATTCATTGCCCGTAAGGGCGCAGCTGAGATGGCCTGGTGCGCGGCTCATCTTCGGTGTGACGAGACCGTCATTCGTGGGATTATGGATGCAGGACGATCACAATGAATTCCGGAACGTGAGTTAACTTTGGGGAGGGCAGGCCTCTGGCGGCAGAGATCGCCCCAGAGGCTTAGGGAATCCATCATGCCGCGAGCCGTTGAACAGGCGACCGGTTGGTCGTTCCGACGACATTCGGCCCGACGTCACGTAGCACCTCAACTTTGGCCTGAGGCTTCATCTCCAAGGTCCCATTGAAGATGACTCCCTCTTCCATCGACAGCACCGGAGTCGTCAAGCTACCTTGGACGACGGCCGGAGCACAGAGCACAATTTGATTCGTGGCCTGAATATCCCCCGTGACGGTTCCGTGGCAGACGACGGTTCCGGCCGTAACCTTGGCTTTAATCACCGCATCGGGCCCGACGAGCAAGCCACCGTCGGTGTGAATTTCCCCGTCCAGCGCCCCATCGATCCGCACGGTGCCGGAATAGGTGATGACACCCTTGAAATCGACATCTTTTCCGACGAACGCCACTTCATCAGGAAGTGACGGGCCGCTCTTCGATGAACCGCGCCTGTCCTCCACCCACCGTTCGCGCTCGCGCTCCCGTTCTCCTTCCCCTGCTTCCGCCTCATCCTGCTTCCACATAATGTCACTTCCTCCTTGTCCGTAACGATCCATCGAGCTCGTACAGCTCCACCAGGCTCTTATGTATCGGCTGACAGCGGTATTTTATTGAGGGCGTAAGGCCGGAAAGATTCTTTATGGCTCCTGGACCAATTCATTCGATAATTCATCAGGATTGGCTTCCGGTCGGCTCGGGCAAACCTGCGCTAGAAGAACACCGCAGGTCTGGACACTCTGGCATAGCCCTCCCACCACATCTCCCGCTTTCAGTCGGCCGACAGCCGATTCGACAACTGTCGACCATCGCTCGACCGGCACTCGCTGAAACAAAGGTTGATCCGCCAACACGTAGATCTGGTGTTCCAAGAGAGACACCATAATCAGCACACCGGTTCGGTCGCGAGTCCGAGCGACGGCATGTTGGCCGAAGGCACGCTCAGCCCTGAGCCTGACTTTATG
>DATIGP010000305.1:0-2772 GCA_035454625.1 Nitrospira sp. | reverse complement strand
ATCGTGATCGGTTTCATCGGTGTGCCTCTGCAATCCGAATTGTAACGAGGCTCCGCACGAGAAGGCAAGGTATTGTGGCCGTTCACATGAAGAAATCGGCGTTTCTTGAAGCGCTCCTCCGGATCATGGACGACAAGCATCACTGGGCCTGGGAGCATTTTTCTTCCGGCCGACTTACCAAAGCCCAGCTCAAGATTCACTTTCAGCACGAGTACGCCGTGTACGTGCGTGATTTTCCCGTCTACTTATCACGGATCCTGGGAACGAATCCTCCGCCTTCAGTCCGCCACATGCTGGCTGAGAACATCTACGAGGAAGAGACCGGAGGACTCTCGCTGGGCACGTCTCATCCTGAGCTCTTCCTCAGGATGATGGAGGGGCTGGGCTTCCGTCGTCGGGATTTCGACCGTGTCCGTCTGCTGCCCGCAGCCCTCGCCTATCGCGCCTGGCTCGAGCGCATGTCGAGCCACCGCCATTGGGTGATTGCGGCTGCGACCTTGACCATATTCGTTGAAGGCAGCGTGAAAGATCGCCGGGAGATTCTTTCGCCTCCTGGCAAAAGGCCTCCGGATGACATCGAATCCATCATCAGCCTCCATCCCTTGGTTCGGTATCATGGAGTGTCGCCGAGCCGAATGGATTTGATTCGAGCTCACCAAATGGTCGAAGCAGGGCATCGGCACGATGCCTACGACATGGTGCTCAATTACACCGCGCCCGCGCTTCGGGAATCAGTTCTGACGTGTGTTAAAAAGAGCTTGTCTCTGTGGCGTAATTATCGCGATGCGGTCGCCCGCGCCTGTGGCATCAAGACTCCCTGATGGCTCGATCGTTCTTCTCCATCTCCATCTGTGTACTCTTCATTGGCCTCGGCTATCATCCGTCGGCTACCGCCTCTGACATACCTACAGACATGGCCCTGATTCCTCCGGGAGAGTTTACGATGGGAAGCCCCGAGGGAAGCGATGGGTTTCCTGACGAGCATCCTGAACGACGCATCTTCCTCAGTGGATACCTCCTTGACCGTTTCGAGGTAACCAACCGAGCCTATGCCGCCTTCGTGCAGGCAACAGGTCATCGCTTTCCGGAGAATGCGAAGCAAGCCGCAACGCTGTGGACGCACAACCGTCCCATCCCGGGCATAGACGATCACCCCGTCATCAATGTGAGCTGGGAAGATGCCGATGCCTACTGTCGCTGGGTCGGGAAACGCCTCCCCACGGAAGCAGAATGGGAAAAGGCCGCGCGGGGAACCGACGCCCGACGGTACCCCTGGGGCAACACGTGGGACTTTGCCATGGCCAATAGTGCCAGCTACTGGGCGCAACGGACGATCGAGTTCATTAACGGAGCGGACTGGGATGCTTTTTGGGTTCGAGGCGAGGGAGCCCGACTGGCTAAAGAGAAGGGAATACAGGGAGAAGTTTTGACGATGCCGGTGGACAGCTTTCCACAATCCATAAGCCCCTACGGTCTATTTGGGATGGCCGGCAATGCCGCAGAATGGGTACAAGATTGGTACGATCCGAATTACTACAAGACTGCTCCGCTCACCGATCCTCCGGGCCCGCATCGAGGCGCGATCAAAGCCATGCGTGGCGGGTCTTGGCTCAAGCCGGCCGCCAGCCTCCGCACGTCCGATCGCGATTGGGGCACCATGGACAGCCGGCCCAGCGGCACCGGCTTTCGCTGCGCAAAAGACGCCTATTAGCCGTGGCAGAAACGTAATGTCCTCTCGGAGCACCGCGCTCACCCCATGCGTAACAGCATGGCTTCAGTGGATCAGTACGCTTACCGGGCTTCAAAGAGAACCTCCACCTGTTCAACGCTCACCACCGGCATAATGACCCCAACCCCTTCCTCCTCGTGTGAGAAATCATAGATGATCGACTCGGAGGGAATCAGAACACCGGCCATGACGACCGAGACGTGCAATTTTTCATGTTTAGCAAGACTCCGGCTTATGCGACCGGCGAGTTCCTTGTTTGGCTTCACGCGCAAATTGTTGGGAAACTCCTCGGGCTTGAAGCGCACCATGCCCCAGCCTGTCGGATTGAACTCCGGTCCGACCGCCACCGAGTAACTCCCGGTTTCGGGATCATATCCGGACAATTCTCCTGGCCAGACGAATGCTACACGCCGGCTTAAAACAGGGTTTCCCTGGCGTGCTGCATCACGCACACGGTTCAGGTTGAACAATCGCTCGTCATGGTTCGGATCTTGGTGACCCCGCCCATAGACCGTGCTCCAATCGGGAGGCGTTCCTTCCAGCGCCGCAAGAAACGCTTCGATGGCGCTCCGCTCGGTCAGGACCTGCGTCCCAGGGGGGAGAATTGAGGCAAGCTGGGACGGAGAAATCGTTCTCAGTGGGCGAAGTTCGATGCCATCGTCAGCCTGTATTGCGGCCGGCAAGCTGACCACACCGGATAGGCCCAAGAGAAGAACGAGGGTGGTCAGCAAGCTATTCTGCGGGGGCGCGAGCCAGCAGTTCGTCATACGCGGCCCTTAGGGCAGTCACACCTGGGTGATCGTTGGTGAGCACTCCCGTTTCGACAAGAACCGCTAACCTAGGGGTGGGATTCAGTCGTCGAAGGCCGGATTGACTCAGACCCTCCGTGGCCAAGGCCTTTTTATAGGCGTCGAGCCAAGATTCCGTGACGGCGCGTAAACCAGCGTCCGCCGGATTCATACGGCCCAACCGCACTTGTTGAAGCAGCTTGATCAATGGGTCGGATTGCGAGACGGCCGCAATCGCTCGCTGCAGCGCCTGTC
>DATIGP010000304.1:0-9648 GCA_035454625.1 Nitrospira sp. | reverse complement strand
GAGAAAAAGCGACCCAGCCGGTGCCGAACAGTATGTGCAGAACATGAGACGATTGACCACAGACATTGAAGCGGCTCACGCCAAGGATTCAGCCCGAGAAGCGCATCTCACGAAGCTGCTGAATGAGTATCGCGCCTATCGGGCGTCGTTTACGGTTCAGCAACTCACGATGCCCGCGGTATGGGCCGATATCGACGGCTCCGCCCGCAAGGTGTTGGAGGCTCAGATCGATGAGCTGCAAGAACTCGGCGTTGAGGATCAAGTCAGAGTGGGCGAGAGACGGGACCGCAGTCGCGACTTGGAGAGAGCGGCAGCAGTGAGCGCCAATGACGATGAAGCACGGCGGTTGCGCATGCAGGCCGGCGACCTGTTGCTCGAGGTAGAGCGCGTTCTGAGGGAGCATATGGAACGCGCCTCATTGGAGGAGGACGCGTTGCGGAGTGCCTATGAACTGACCAACTTGAAACCAGGCCCGGCAGAGCAGGCGATGGCCTATAAGATGGATCCGATCTTTCCGAACAGAAGCCAGCCAGGGAAAATCCAAGTAATTGCCATATCAGTGTCAACGCAGAACGAGGAAGAAGTTCTGGAGCGTCCTGAACAGACGGCGCGCAAGGCATGGCTGGGCCGAGTAAAATCTTCCCTCAACTACACAGAGCTAGCCGCGTTGCTGGACTGAAGGTGAGATAAATATGAACCGTGCCGACTCATCCTCCCATTTATCAATCAACTCCCTAGATTTCCCCACTTAATTGGGACGATCCCAATATTTTGGGAATCGTGTCCCGTCTGATTTCTCATCTTCTCCAAACCTAACGCCCAACAAATTTCAACAGATCAACGGCTTACGTGGAATCCGTGGTCTCGTGGTGTTGTGGCATTGCCGTTGCTGAATAGCCTGACATCACGTTGAGGCAGGAGGAAGGTGCAGCGATGTTGAAGATCACAAAAATACAGGAAAGCGGGCATGACGTCCTGCTCAAGCTGGAAGGCAAGATCACGGAGCAATGGGCGGCCCTGCTTGATGGGGAATGCCGATCATACCTCCGGAAGAACAAAGCCGTGTACTTGGATTGCTCGAATGTCGAGTACATCGATGGACGCGGAGTCGAGGTGCTCAATACCTTTGCCCACTCACACGTCACCTTAATGAGCGCTCCGGCCCTCGTGACGGAGCTGCTGCACATGGGAGGCCGGTCATGAATCTTGATGCAATTGCCGTCACCGGGTCTGTGAGTCATCGGATGGTCGGGGACCGGAATCCGGAGCTGAGTCAGTCGGCTGCTGCGGCGGAAGGGGAAGTGGCCCTCCTGGCACGGCTCAGGCAGGGAGAAGAAGAGGCGTTTGATAAGTTGGTCGCACGACACCATAGTGGTTTGATCAGGATGGCGATGGCCTACGTGTCGGATCGGGAAGTGGCAGAAGAAGTCGTCCAGGATACTTGGATGGCAGTGATTGAAGGGCTAGGCCGATTCGAAGGACGATCCTCTCTGAGAACGTGGATCTTCGGGATCATGATCCATAAGGCGAAGGATCGTGGAGTGCGCGAAAAGCGGCACACGACGTTCTCGTCCTTCGAGTCCATCGACGATGACGGCGACGAGGCAGTCGATCCATCACGGTTTCACCAATCCGGCGAATGGGCCGGACATTGGGCGTTTCCTCCTCAACCGTGGGACGACCGGACGCCGGAAAAGCTCTTGGCGTCACAGCAGGCGGTGGATGCCATGACTCGCGCGATTGACGTGTTGCCGCGCAGCTTGAAAGATGTCTTGATCCTGCGCGACGTCGAAGGAGTCGACGCCAAGGAAGTTTGTGAAATCTTGAAAATCTCTCAAACGAACTTCTATGTCAGGCTTCACCGGGCGAGAGAGCGGGTGCGCCGGGCGGTGGAGACGCATCTGGAGGGACAACGGCCGACCGTGTAAGAAAATTCCGGGAGGACCGACCTAGGCATAGGCGCTGAAGGGGAGGTCTCACGATGGCACAGGGCGAAGGGTCGTCGATTGTTCCGGAGATAACCTGCCAAGAGATCACGCAATGGGTCTCGGCCTATCTCGATGAGCAGCTCGGCGATGAGCGGAAACATCAAATAGCTTTGCATTTGGCCATCTGTGCCGGCTGTGAGACCTATGTGAAACAAATCGCCAAGGTTCGGGACATGATCGCATTACTGCCCAAAGCTGTCGAACAACCGTCCGATTTTCACCGATTGCGGCAGACATTCGCTGCGCGGGGACGCCGATTGCCACCATCAGGCGATTGACGCTCTTCATCGGAAGCGCCGATGAGAGGTTTGAAGGACGAGGGGAGCATTGGTGTTGGAGAGGGAGTCGCTATGAAAGCCGTCGCGGTGATTCCGGGACAGCCGGATTCTATCCATCTTGCAGACTTGCCGAAGCCATCAGTCCATGAAATTCCCAACGGACGGGGAGTCTTGGTGCAAGTGCTGCGCGTGGGCGTGGACGGTACAGACAAGGAGATCAATGCGGCGGAATATGGGCAAGCTCCTCCCGGTTATGATTTCCTCGTGATCGGTCACGAATGTTTCGGACGGGTGGTGGAGGTCGGGCCGAACGTCGCGGAACTGATGCCGGGCGATTACGTCGTCCCGACCGTGCGACGGCCGGGCGGGAGTTTTTACGACCAGGTCGGCCAGTACGACATGACGCTGGAGGATATCTATTACGAGCGCGGCATCAATTTACGGCACGGCTTTCTTACGGAGCAGTTCGTAGAAGCCCCTGAATACCTCGTGAAGGTCCCGCGAGGCTTGAAGGATGTCGCGGTGTTGCTTGAACCGACCTCGATCATTGAAAAAGGCATCATTCAGGCCTACGAGGCGCAACGGCGGCTGAAAATCTGGCGGCCGAAGAAAGCCGCGGTGCTCGGGGCAGGGACGGTGGGGCTTCTCGCTGCCTTGTCGCTCAAAATGAAAGGTCTCGACGTCACGAGCTTTGGAAAACAGACCGGACCCTCACGCAATCTGGATCTCTTGGACCAACTCGGTGTGCGGTACATTTCCACAGATGATCTGCCGGTTCGTGAAGCGGCAAAGCGCTATGGCCCATTCGATTTCATGTTCGAAGCCACCGGCTATTCTCCGGTCGTCTTCGAGGCGATGGAAAGTCTAGGGAAAAACGGGGTGCTCGTCTTAGCCAGCGTGACCGGCGGCGACCGTCAACATGCGATTCCTGCGGACAAGATCAACTTGGATTTCGTGCTCGGCAACAAGCTCGTCGTCGGCACGGTAAACGCGAACCGTGAGTACTTCGAAGCCGGCGTCTACGACTTCGCGAGGGCGGAACTGGAATTCCCGGGATGGCTCTCACAGCTGCTGACTCACCCGGTGAACGGCGTCGAAAACTACGCTGAGATGATGCGGAAGCTGACAACGGAGAAGAGCGCGATCAAGGTGTTTGTGAACGTGGTCGGTGATCAGCAATGATCATTTCGGCTGCATCACGCTGTAAGAGTTCGTTGCCTGAATCGACATTCTTCTCGTGGAAGGTAGGAGGACCATTATGAAGCGATACGTGAATGTTCTGTTCTTCGTGGTTGGCGTAATGGCGTTCTCGTCTTTAGGAGTGGGTGCGGCGGAGTTCTTTGAGCGGAACAGCCTGGCGATCGACGGTTACGATCCAGTCGCCTATTTCACGGACAGGAAGCCGGTGAAGGGATCATCGGTGTTTCATGCCGATTATCAAGGATCGATCTTCCATTTCGGTTCAGCGGCTCATCGGGATGCCTTTGCGGCCGATCCGGGAAGGTTCGCTCCACAGTACGGAGGCTACTGTGCCTATGGGATGGCCAAGGGGTACAAGGCCTCGATCGACCCTGCTGCCTTTACGGTCGTGGCTGACAAACTGTACCTCAACTATAGTGAAACGGTTCGTTCCCAATGGCTGACGGATATTCCGAGCTACACGAGAAAGGCGGACGCGAACTGGCCGGAGGTCCGGAAAGTGGCCAAAGTTCATCAGTGACCCAATCGATCATGATGACGGGCGTCGTTCCGACGTTCATTTACCACCATTCACCAGGAGGCGTTCAATGAAAAAGGTTCTGCTGTCGATGGTCGCCATCGCATGTTTCATGGGATTCGGTACCCTGTCGTTCGCCGATGAGATGGGAAAGATGAAAGACGAGATGAAGGGCGAGATGATGAAGGCGAAGAAGGATGAAATGAAGACCGAGAAAGAGGCGATGAAAAGTGAAATGAAAGCCAAGAAGGATGAGATGAAGGGTGAGATGAAAATGAAGAAGGATGAAATGAAGGGAGCTATGGGTCACTAGAGAAACCAGCCTTCACGTTGTTTCTTGTCACGGCCTGCGGTCGGCCCATCCGGCTGCAGGCCGTTTTGTTGTCCCCTCTCCATCATTCGCCGCTGTAAGAAACCATCCGTACGTCTGACGAAACGCTGGATTGTGCATCCGAGGGAAGAGGAGGAGAAATCATGGCGCTACTCATTCAATCGGAAGAGGTCGTCAGTCGAGAAGGAAACCGGATACCGATTGCCGAGCCGCCGGCGTCTGAGGCGATGTCGACAGCGAGTGATCCCACGGTTTCTTCTCCTCCTGCGATCGAACGTGTATACCGCCATCGGTTGCCGGTGCGGATCAGTCATTGGCTCAACGCCCCGTTCCTGATCATCCTGATCATGAGCGGCTTGCAGATTTTTAACGCCCATCCTGCGCTCTATTGGGGCGACCGCTCCGATCTCGACCAGCCGTTGCTTTCCATCAGACCGGTACAGACCGAAGGCGGTGAGGTGAAGGGTATCACGACGATTCTGGGACATCAGTTCGACACGACCGGCGTGCTCGGCTACTCCGACGGAATGCGACGCGCCTTTCCAGCTTGGGCCACTATCCCGAGCGCCAAGTGGCTTGCGATGGGGCGGCAATGGCATCTGTTCTTTGCCTGGCTCTTTGTGATCAACGGTTTAGTTTTTACCGCCTATGCCTTGGCAAGTCGACATGCCACGCGGGACCTGACTCCAACGGGCAGCGAGCTGCGGAGCATCGGTAAATCCATCAAAGATCATCTCATCCTTCGACATCCCACTGGTGATGGAGCGAAGCGGTATAACGTCCTTCAGAAACTGGCTTATGCCGGGGTCTTGTTCATCGTGGCGCCGCTGATCGTGCTGACCGGTTTGGCGATGTCGCCGACGATCGATACGGCCTTTCCGTGGTTATTGACCGTCTTGGGGGGGCGCCAGGCCGCGAGGACCATCCACTTTCTCACCTGTTTCTCGTTCGTCGGCTTCATCATCATTCATGTCCTCCAAGTGATCCTCACCGGGCCTCTCAACAACATTCGTTCGATGGTTACTGGTTGGTTCATCGTGAAACATGAGGGAGTAAGCCATGAAGCATGAACGCGCGATACAACGGCGCCGATTTCTGAAAGCAACGTTAGGCGCGGCAAGCCTGGTTGGGCTTTCAGGTTGCGACAATCTCACGCAGAGCAGCTGGTTTCCCGCCATTCTCAATAAGGCCGAGCGACTGACACAAGCGGTGCAACAAGCGGTCACTCCAAGAGACGCATTGGCAAGAGAATACGGCGAGGCCGATATTTCAAAGATGTTTCCGGCAAACGGCAACACCGACCCCGGCACGGAGGACTATGCCGAGCATGTCGCGCAGAATTTTGCCGAATGGACGTTGGAGGTGGTCGGCTTGGTTCAAGTTCAGAGAAGTTGGTCTCTGGCTGCATTGAAAGAACTCCCGTCTCGGACCCAAATTACGCGACACGATTGTGTCGAGGGTTGGAGTGCCATCGGCAAGTGGACCGGGGTTCCGCTTGGAGATTTGATGCGCCAAGTCGAGCCGTTGCCGAATGCCCGCTACGCCGTGTTCCACTGTGCCGATGTGGATGAGGACGGTATCGCGTACTATGAGAGCATAGCGGTGGAGGATTGTTACCATCCGCAGACCATTCTGGCGTATGAACTCAATGACGCGCCATTGGACATCCCGCATGGTGCCCCGCTTCGCCTCCGCTTCGAACGGCAGCTCGGATACAAACAGGCGAAATACGTGACGAAGATTGAGCTGGTCGAGTCTCTGACCAGTATTGGAGGAGGGAAGGGAGGATATTGGGAGGATCAGGGGTATGAATGGTACGCAGGGATTTGACTCTGGGAATTACTCCTCATTCATAGGTGCCTGTCAGATCCGGACCGCCTCAGTGTGACCCCATCCACGTACTTGTCTCTCACGTGGGAAAAGTCGTAGACTTCGATGTCTACTAAGTCTCTCAGCTGCGGGCGACGACTTGCCGGTACCGACGTCGCAGACATTCCGAAGCGAGGACTTTGTGATGACTACGCCGCGAAAGTCTGAGAGGGGACTAGCTCCTACCAAGATCGACGTCAGGATCAAGGGTGCCGAGCGGCGCTCTGTGAACACCATGACGCCTTGGGCGCAACCGACTCCCACGACAGACTTGCCCGCAAGATCCTCTGGTGATACGCGGTATCGCTCCTCTGCCGATGGGTTAGAGACCATTGAAGCTTTTTCCCGACACATGTCTCCCATCAGCGGAATGGCATTCGTGATGGTCTCACATCAGCATCCGGGCCGTGTCAGTTTCCTGCCCGGTCTCCTCGGCAATTGCTCGGCCCTATCGGTGGTGGAGGTCACGGAAGAGATGTAGCTGGAGGCCAATCACATGCCGTTGGGTGGGTCCAATTTGGCCAGACTGCACGAAACCTCCCATCTCATGGAGTCTCCCCCGCAGGAACGGCTCCCGTGCCTATCGATACCCCGCGCGAGGTCGAACAGCAGTTCAGCCATCATCTCCGATATGGAGCCTCAAAGCTGCTGGATTTATGCTCCATCACGACAGAGGCTCCGGTTGAGAATGCATGCGCCTGATGTTCGCTCAACGGCAGCCTTGATCTCTTGATCTGAAGAGAGGATGTCATGACCAAGACAGCGGACGGATCTACAGAAGGTCAGGAGTCCAGTCGGCAAGAGAAGAAATTGCTTCGAGCAAGCCAGCCGGACGTCGCGGCCATGCCGGTCACGGAGGTACAGCAACTCGCCCATGAATTGCAGATCCACCAGGTCGAGCTGGACAGGCAGAACGAGGAGCTCCGCCGTGCTCAGCGGGAGATCGAAAGAGCCCGCGATCGCTATATGAAGCTCTATGATTTTTCGCCGGCCGGCCATCTCACGTTGGATATGGAGTGCACCATCGTCGAGGCCAATCTGATGGCGGAAACGCTGCTCGGTGTCACCCGGAGGGAGTTGATCGGACAACCGCTCAGCCGTTTCCTTGCATCCGATGACCATGACGTCTTTCATCGGCACTTCCGGGAGGTCGTCTCGAAGACAAGCATGCGGCAAAGCTGCGAGGTGCGGCTCCGAGAAAAGGCCAGCGCCGCTTGTTGGGTCCAGCTGGAGAGTCTTGCGATTCACGACGAGGCCGGTCCTATCACCCATTGGCGGACGGCGCTGCTGGACATCACCGAACGGAAGCGGGATGAGCAGGCGAAAAGTCTGCTGATCAGAGATCTGCGTCGATCCCAACAACACTTTCAGACTCTCTTCAACTGGACTCCCTCTGCTGTCGGGATCAGTACAGTCGCGGAAGGTCGGTTTATCGATGTGAATGAAGGGTTCAGCCAGCTGACCGGGTACAAGCGGGAAGAAGTGATCGGCCGTACCACCGTAGAATTGGGCTTATGGGCAGATCCAGCGGAACGCGCGACTGTGCTCCGAGAAATTCAAGAACAGGGCCATCTGCATAATCGGGAAGGACTGCTGCGGACCAAGACGGGAGAGGTCCGCTCTCTCATGGTATCAGTTGATTCGATCCAATTTGAGGCCACTCCTTGCTTGATCTATCTGGCCCATGACATTACCGAGCGTAAACGGGCGGAGGAGACCTTGCGGCTGGCGAAATTCTCGGTAGAGCGGGCCGCTGACGCTGTGTACTGGGTCGATTCGCAGGCCAAGATCCTGGATGTGAACGAGGCGGCATGCCGCATGCTGAACTATTCGAAAGACGAGTTGTGTGCCATGACCGTCCACGATCTGAACCCCGACTTTCAGGCGGACATGTGGCCGGAGTTCTGGTCAGAAACCCAGAGACGCGGGACCATGGTGATTGAGACGGCCCATCGGGCAAAAGACGGTCGACTGATCCCCATCGAAGTGAGTGTCAATTTTCTGATACATGAGGGTAAGGAATACCACTGTGCGTTCGTGCGTGACATCACCGAGCGGAAGCGGGCAGAGGAGAAAGTCCATCAGTTAGCGGATCGATTGAAGCTAGCCACCAGCGCAGCGCAGATCGGGGTATGGGACTGGAACATCCTAAACGACGAATTGGTCTGGGACGACCGGATGTTTGCTCTGTATGGAGTGAAGAAAGAAAACTTTGGCGGCGCCTACGATGCCTGGCTGTCTGCCGTGTATCCTGACGATCGGGCGCGATGTGATGAGGCGATTCAACAGGCCATACGCAAGGAGAGGCCGTACGACATCGAATTTCGCATCTGCTGGCCCAATGGCACAGTTCGTGTCATCAAGGCCGATGGGCAGGTGATATGGGATACGGCTGGCACTGCGCTGCGCATGACGGGCGTAAACTATGACATCACCGAGCGCAAGCGTGCTGAGGAAGAACTACGGAGATCCGAGTCGTTCATCACGTCCGTGGTGGAGAACCTGCCCAACATGATCTTTGTGAAAGATGCAAAGGATCTCAAATTCGTCCGCTTTAACAAAGCCGGCGAAGAATTGCTGGGCTACCCCCGCGAGGTCTTGATCGGCAAGAGCGACTATGAAATGTTCCCGAAAGATGAGGCGGACTTCTTCACTTCAAAAGACCGTGAGGTCTTGGAACGCGGTGGTATGCTGGACATCCCCGAGGAATTGATCGACACGAAACATCGCGGCCGGCGGATTCTCCATACCAGGAAGATCCCCATTTATGACGAGATGGGGGAACCACGGTACCTATTGGGCATCTCCGAAGATGTCACGGATCTAAAACGGCTGGAAGCGGCGAGGAAAGAAAGCGAGGAGCGATATCGAAACATTTTCGAGAATGCCCTTGAAGGGATCTTTCAGACCACGCCCGATGGGAAGTACGTCGCCGTGAATCCGGCGCTCGCCCGCATCTATGGGTACGACTCGCCGAACGACATGATCACCACGGTCGCAAACCTGGCCGATCATCTGTATGTGGACCCTGGACGTCGTGATGAATTCATTCGCTTGATGCAGGAACAAGAAAGGGTGACTGGCTTCGAGGCACTCGTGTACCGAAAGGACGGCAGCTGGGTTTGGGTTTCCGAAGGCGTACGGCCGCTGCGCGATCCTGCCGGGACGCTTGTCGGGTACGAAGGGACGGTGGAAGAGGTTACGCAGCGCAAACTTGGGGAAGCACGATTACGCGCTACATTAGAGGAACTCCGCATGCTAAGCGGACGACTCACCACGGTGCGAGAAGAAGAACAAACCCGTATTGCTCGTGAGCTGCATGATGAACTTGGTGTTGGGCTGACGTGCTTGAAAGTCGACCTCTCCCGTCTGCATACGATCCTGGGCGAGCCGCGCGGGGCGAGGGCTCGCAAGAAAATGGAGGACAAGATCAGGTCCATGGTGGAGCAGGTCGATGCCACCATT
>DATIGP010000303.1:0-8075 GCA_035454625.1 Nitrospira sp. | reverse complement strand
TTGCGGAAGGCCGAGAGTCGATCCGTCTAAAATAGACGACTTCCGAGGCAAGCTTGAGGCGCGCAACAAAAGGAGGGATGTCCGTGAGCCGAACTGAAACAGCGATATTGGCCGGCGGTTGTTTTTGGGGCATGCAGGATCTCATCCGCAAGCTCCCCGGCGTGCTGTCGACACGCGTCGGCTACAGCGGTGGCGATGTGCCGAACGCCACCTATCGTAACCATGGGACGCATGCTGAAGCCATCGAGGTCGTGTTCGACCCCGACAAGCTGGCGTTCCGCAGCTTGCTGGAAACGTTTTTCCAAATTCACGATCCTACGACAGAGAACCGTCAGGGTAACGATTGGGGAACATCATACCGCTCGGGGATCTATTACACATCGGAGGCTCAACGCGCGGTGGCGGAAGAGACCATCGCCGACGTGAACGCATCGGGACTATGGCCGGGCAAAGTCGTCACAGAGGTCCGCCCGGCCGGTCCGTTCTGGCAGGCGGAACCGGAGCATCAGGATTATCTGGAACGATATCCCAACGGATATACCTGTCACTATCCGAGACCCCACTGGAAGTTACCGCGGCGGGCTTGAGAGGCAACGCTCGTGCTGCTGAGAGCACTCAAAGAAGCGTAGAAAATGGGGACTCCCATTCTAGTTACCGGAGCGGCGGGCCGCGTCGGGGCAGTAGGACGCACAGTCACCGAGCTGCTGTTGAAGCAAGGCAGAGCGGTGCGGGCGATGGTGCGACAAGAAGACGAGCGCGCGCAGGCGTTGCGCGACATGGGTGCGGACGTCGTGGTCGGTGATCTGCTCGATCTCGGTTCGATGCACAGGGCGATCGGCGGCTGCGAGACGATGTACTTCGGCATGTCGGTTTCGGAGACCTATCTGGCTGCGACAGTCAATGCGGCCGCGGTGGCGAAACATCACGGTGTGAAAGCGTTCATCAACATGTCACAGATGACACTCGCGCAAATGAGCATCACCGAAACGACGGCGAGTCCGCAACACAAATTGCACTGGCTCGCCGAGCAGACACTGAACTGGTCTGGTTTGCCGGTCGTGCACGTGCGGCCGACGGTCTTTCTCGAAGGTTTCTTTCTCGTTCTCACTTCGGAGTCGCTCAGGAGACTAAACCAAATCAGACTACCGCTAGGCGAGCGTAAGACTTCGCCAGTCGCAGCGGAAGATGTGGCACGAGTCGTGACCGTGCTGCTTGCCGACCCGCTGCCGCACATCGGAAAGATCTATCACCTGACGGGTCCGCAATCCGAGAACATGCATTTCTTCGCCCAGGAATATTCGAAGGCGCTTGGCCGCACAGTCACCTTTCAGGACATTCCGGTCGAGCCGTGGAGGGACGGGTTAGTCAAGCAAGGACTGCCGGCCCACTTGGTGAGCCACCTTGCAACCATGGCCGATCTGCACCGTGCGGGACGCTACGACCGGATATCGGACGACGTATTATTGTTGACGGGACAAAGACCTATCAGCGTGCGGGAGTTCGTCAAGAAGCATGCGGTGACGTTTACCGCCTCGGCAAAAGAGGCCTGACTGTCTGCGGATGCCATCGTGCCTGGTGATTCTCCGTCTGCGTTGCACGCTCACATAACCACAAGGAGGGCCGACATGTCGCAGATGACAGCGGTTCACGTCAGTTCATCGGGGGCGCCGTTCGAAGTCGTCACACGAGAGATTCCCTCACCTGGAGCAAACCAGATCCGCATTAAAGTGCAGGCTTGCGGGATCTGTCATAGCGACATGATCGTGAAGGAAGGGTTTTGGCCGGGTCTGCAATATCCACGAGTGACGGGACACGAGGTCGCCGGCGTGATCGACGAAGTGGGTGCAGGCGTGACGGCCTGGAAGAAAGGACAGCGGGTAGGCGTGGGCTGGCATGGTGGACATTGTTTTCACTGCGATCCTTGTCGCCGAGGCGATTTCATGGGTTGCCGCAACTTCCAGGTGACTGGCGTCAGTGCGGACGGCGGATATGCCCAATACATGATCGCTAAGACGGAAGCTGTGGCGGCGATTCCGGATAATCTCTCGCCAGTAGAAGCGGCTCCCCTCTTGTGCGCGGGGGTCACGACATTCAATAGCTTGAGGCATAGCGCGGCAGTCGCGGGAGATGTGGTGGCCGTTCAGGGCATCGGCGGACTCGGCCATCTCGGCATTCAGTTTGCCAGCAAGATGGGATTCCACACAGTAGCCATCGGTCGAGGTAAAGACAAGCAGCCCCTCGCCCTGAAGCTTGGTGCCGTCCGCTACCTCGACACAGATTCCGACAATGTTGTGAAAGAACTCATGAGTCTCGGAGGCGCCTCGGTTATTCTCGCCACCGTTCCGGACGGGAAGGCCATGTCCCCGCTCATCGACGGGCTTGGGGTCGGAGGGCAACTGCTCGTGGTCGGGGCTTCCGCCGATCCCATCAGCGCGACACCCATTCAACTTCTCCTGAGCCGCCGGTCGATCCAAGGATGGCCATCGGGGACTGCACGAGATTCTCAGGACACGCTGAACTTTTGCGCGCTCACAGGGATTCGGGCCATGGTGGAGACCCTTCCGCTCGAACAGGCTGCTGCCGGCTACGAACGGATGATGAGCGGCAAGGCGCGGTTTCGTGTGGTGCTGACAATGAATTAATCCCAAACCTCCCATTTGTTTAGAACGGTCGACGGCAGAATTCGATTGGGTCTCTTCAAAGTACGATGTGACTGTTGACTGGTGGCAAGCAGGGTGCCGAGAAACAGGGTGATATCCACCGCATCAATACTGTAGCCGATAGTGATACTGAATTGCCGGCTATGACAGGATCTCGCAGGCCTGCTCTACCAGGCGGTTTTCACGGCATATTGTGTAATCAATGGATCGGGTGTGAGCAGGGTGAGTTCATGCTGAATGGCTTGGCAAATCAACACCCGATCGAACGGATCTCGATGAAGCGCGGACAAGCGAGAAAGATAGAAGACAGCCTGTTCCTCCAACGGCAGTGGACTAATCCCATGTTGTTCCCGTTGTTCAGGAATGAAGCGTTCCGGGGCTTGCGGAAGCGGGAGTTTGTTCAGGCTGAACTTCACGACGATTTCCCACACCGACACGGAGCTCAGATATGCCTCATTGACAGGGTCAATGAAAAGATCCCGCGCCTTGTCCGAAAGCGCAGGGTCGTCTGTGATCAGCCACAAGAAGGTGCAGGTATCCAGGAGAAGCTTCACGTCGTCTTGTCCGAAAAGGAATCGACGACATCATCGGGCAGAGAGTCAAAGAACGATCGAGGAACGGAAAACTGACCTTTGGCCAATCCGATCGGACGCTTACCGGGAAAGGATGACGGTAAGAGGCGTATTTCTGCGATCGGCTGATTGCGGTTACAGAGAATGATTGTTTCCCTCTTCTTTTTGAGTTTGGCCAGATAATAGGAGAGGTGGGTTTTGGCTTCGTGAACATTGATTCGAATCATGACCACACAGTAGACTAACAACAAGACTAAGTCAATGTGCAAGTTGATCTGGCTGGTGGCCGAAGCCGGAATTCGATATGGAGATATGGATAGAGATTCCCAGGTTCCCAGGTCAGTCTGAAATGAGGCTGATTCTAGCCAGACAAGTTCGTGGCATGCCGATTGACTAACATCATCGACGCTTGGACTTGGAGAGTCGCGAAAGAAACCAAAATCGCCGGTCTGGAGCTGATAGTTCGAAGTTTATGCTCTTGCTCCACGAGCGTGATCGAGTATCTCGTCGACTCGTGACTTGTGTAAATCGGGCCCCTACGGACCCAATCCTCCCGATGCTCATTGGGGCATCGAAGGGAGCGACAAAAGGTCAGTGATCCTCTCAAGGGCGTCTTGCTAATAGTATCCAGGCTGGCGGCGGCTATAAGGATCACGTTGTGAGGCCGGTGGAGCTTCGTCGAAACGAGACTTTTGGCCCGACTGGTCGTAGCCAGGCGCGGGTCGTTGTCGACCGGAGTAAGGATCATCGGCACAGCCGGCGACCATAGTCCCGGCTATAAGAATAAGGGACAGCGCGCATAGATTGCGGATCATGTGAACCTCCACAGTTTCGAATTTTTCTTCATGCCGTCAATCGGTTGGGCCTGCCGGAGGACATACCTAATATGCCCTCTTCAGCAGGCGTCAAGTCAGATACCGCGTTATCTTTTCAAAGCTTGCCATGAAACCTATCCACCGTGCAAAGGGGGCGTCTCCCCAAATTTTCTGGAACAAACTTCGGTCAATGATATAGGCGGATTGTCCTGACAAAGTAGAATGTCCCCATTCACCGTCCATGCCCATGTGGCCTGTAACGGCTATCCGCTACCCCTCCTTGCCGATCTGCTTTTCGCATCCAGCGGATCAGTTCATCCTTGACCATTTCACCGGCCGCGACCCGGCGCGTCACGGCTTCGAGGTCTTGAGGAGCAGGCAACTGCTCAAGGTCGTTTACACGCAAGAAAGCCAGAGCCGACAATGCTGCGGTCCGCTTATTCCCATCATAAAAAGGATGGTTTTGAGCAATGTGGAACAGATAGGCAGCAGCCATAGCGGCTAAGTCCGGGTGCAAATAGGTACCACCGAATTGTTGTCGAGGCATGGCCACCGCGGCATCGAGAAGGCCATGGTCCCTCACCCCGCTCAGGCCGCCTTCTTGTTCCAAGGTATCGGCATGGGCCAGTAACACGTCATCAAGACTCAGAAAGATAATGTCAGCCATGACTCAATCAGCCAACCGCTTCAGCATGGGGCCATAGCGCTTGCGCAAGTCTTTGAGTATCTGTTTCATTTGCTCCGGTCCAACACCGACGTTGGCCGGCGTGATGACAAGCGCATTGCCGTTGAGCGTAAGTTGAAGGGGGGTGTCCTCTTTGATGCCGAGCGCTTCCATCAGGGGCTTTTCAATGACCAGCGCCATGCTATTCCCGTGCTTCTGAAGGGTTTTGATCATTTCGCACCTCCGTTTGAACAATGTTACAACATGGCTATTCAGGTGTCCATCGCCTTCTTTAGGGAGTAAGTTCCGGTTCTCAATCTTCAGGCTGTTCTTTAATCAAACGGCGAGGAATCCGGCGCTCGATCATCTTCGACGGGAGCGGATCCGCTGGGAGGGCATGAGCGATGGAGTCGAACCGGAAACCCAGCTCGGGGTGTCCGTTGCCTTACGGAGGATTTTCTATACCTCACGGTGGTGGGCAGGTGGATAAGAAGCTAGATGTTGTCTCTGTGGACTGTCGTGTAGCGTTGTCTACACAGACTTGATTGTTCTTCAGCAGGAAGAGGAGGTAGGCTCATTGCTGAACAAGAGCCTCTATGCTCCGTGGCACTTCTTGTATTTCTTTCCGCTGCCGCAGGGGCAGGGATCGTTGCGGCCGACCTTGTTGTCGGCACGGTGAACGGGAGCCGGTGCAGCCACCGGTTCATCGCCACGGTTCAAGGTGAGTTTGGGTTGTGGACGTGAGATGATCGGTTGCGACGGAGTCGCCGGTTGTTCTCCTTCGTGCCGGACGGCTTGTACGTGGAACAGCCGATCGAGCGTATCGGATTTGATCCGCTCCATCATGCCGGCGAAGAGATCGAAGCCCTCGCGTTTGTACTCGATCAGCGGGTCTTTTTGCCCGTAGCCGCGAAGTCCGATGCCGTCTCGCAGATGGTCCATCCCGAGCAGGTGGTCCTTCCAATGATGGTCGATAACCTGAAGCATGAACGTCTTCTCGAGAAAGCGCATCAACTCAGGACCGAGCTCCTGTTCCTTCTTGGCATAGGCCTCCCGGACCTGAGCTCGAAGGTCCTCCAGCAACGCGTCGCGGCCGACATCGCGGAACGAGTCTCCTCCGTCGTGCTTGCCCTGCGTGATGTCGAGGCCGAACTGGCCCTGCATGACCTCAGTTAAACCGTTGACGTCCCATTCCTCCGGGTATTGTTCAGGTGGGCAGTAGACATTGAGGGTCGATTCCACCGAACTGTCCATCATGTCATGCAGGTCGTTGGTGAGATTGTCTCCGTTCAGCACCGCCCGGCGGTGCCGATAGATCACTTCCCGCTGCTTGTTCATGACGTCGTCGTATTCCAGCAGTTGTTTCCGGATTTCGAAGTTATGCGCCTCGACTTTCTTCTGCGCGTTCGCGATGGCACGCGTCACCATCCCATGTTCGATGGGGACGCCTTCTTCCATGCCGAGCTTGAGCATCAACTGAGAAACTCGTTCGGAGGCGAAGATCCGCATCAGGTCGTCTTCCAGCGAGAGGTAGAATCTGGACGTCCCAGGATCGCCCTGGCGTCCGGCCCGTCCCCGAAGCTGATTGTCGATGCGGCGGCTTTCGTGCCGTTCCGTGCCGAGGATATGGAGCCCGCCGAGAGCGACGACTTCCTGCTTGTTTTTGTCGCAATCGGATCGAATGCCTTCATAGATTTCAAGCTTGCGCTCATCCGGGATGTTCTCGTCCCGATAGAGCATTTGCTTGTACATGAAATCCGGGTTGCCACCCAGCAGGATGTCGGTACCGCGCCCCGCCATGTTGGTGGCAATCGTCACCGCCCCTTTCCGACCGGCTTGTGCGACGATTTCGGCTTCGCGCTCGTGCTGCTTAGCGTTGAGAACGTTGTGCTTTACGCCGTTACGGTTCAACAGCCCGGCGATTCTTTCGGACTTTTCGATGGAAATGGTGCCGACCAGCACGGGCTGGCCACGCTCATGGCATTCTTTAATTTCCTCGACGATCGCGGCGAACTTCTCCTTCTCCGTGCGATAGACCACGTCGGCATAGTCTTGCCGAATCATTTGGCGGTTGGTCGGCACGACGTTGACGTCGAGGTTGTAGATCTTGGCGAATTCCGCGGCTTCCGTGTCGGCCGTGCCTGTCATGCCGCTGAGTTTCTTGTACATGCGGAAATAGTTTTGAAAGGTCACCGATGCGAGCGTCTGGTTTTCGTTGGCGATCTTCACGCCCTCCTTGGCCTCGACGGCTTGATGCAGGCCGTCGCTCCACCGGCGGCCCGGCATGAGCCGGCCGGTAAATTCGTCCACGATGATGACCTCGCCGTCCTTCACGACGTAGTCCACGTCTCGCTTGTAGAGCGTATAGGCTTGCAAGGCTTTCACCACGTGATGGACGAGGTCCATGTGGGCCGGGTCGTACAGGTTGTCGACACCGAGCAGTTTTTCAACGCGCGCGTTGCCGTCTTCGGTGAGCGCGGCGGTCTTGGTCTTTTCTTCGATCGTGTAGTCGGTTTCCGCCTTGAGTTGCGGAATAATCGCATTGATGCGGTAGTAGAGGTCGGTGGTCTGGTCGGTCGGGCCGGAGATGATCAACGGTGTCCGGGCTTCATCGATCAAGATACTGTCGACTTCGTCGACGATCGCGAAGTTCAAGTCGCGTTGGACGCATTGATTCAGGTCGGTGACGACCAGGTTGTCGCGCAGATAATCGAATCCGTACTCATTGTTCGTTCCGTAGGTGATATCGGCCCGATACGCTTCGGGTCTGGTGCAAGGGCGAAGATGTTGCAGCCGTTTATCCGCAGCTTCGTAGGTCGGATCGAAGATGAAGGACGCATCATGCTGGATGATTCCCGTGGACAGCCCCAGCGCATGGTAGAGCTGTCCCATCCACTGGGCGTCACGTTTGGCGAGATAATCGTTGACGGTTACGAGATGGACCCCTTTGCCTTCGAGCGCATTCAGATAGATGGGCAGCGTCGCCACCAAGGTCTTGCCTTCGCCGGTCTTCATTTCGGCGATGCGGCCGCGGTGGAGAATCATCCCGCCGATCAGCTGCACGTCGAAATGCCGCATGTTGAGCTTGCGGCGCGACATTTCCCGGCACACGGCAAACGCTTCGGGCAAGATGTCTTCCAGCGTCTGCCCGGCCTCCAGCCGCTTCTTGAAGTCTTGAGTTTTGTCGGCGAGGGCTTCATCCGAGAGTGGTGTGAACCCCGGTTCCAGGCCGTTGATCTGCTCGACGACCGGCCGCAGAGTCTTGATTTCACGGTCGTTTTTACTGCCGAAAATTAGATTGAGTACTTGGGTAACCATAAAGAAAGGCGTTCGTCGTTCTGTGGATGAATGTGACAGCACAGTA
>DATIGP010000302.1:0-6096 GCA_035454625.1 Nitrospira sp. | reverse complement strand
CCCTGTACCGTTGAGTACGAAGGAGCCGGCGGAGACTTTTTTGTGCCACACGTCGTCGCGTGGAATGACGACGGTGACGCCGGTTCGGACCGGACCGTAGCCGGGTTTCAGCGCCCCCTCGCCGCGGATGATGGTCGTGTGACCGACTTTGACGCCGGCCACGTCCGTGATCGCGTTGAAGAAGCCGGGCTGATACTGTCCGATCACGATGCCAGCATCCCGTAGGCGCCGCCGCTCTTGTTCAGATTCCGCCGCCGCGGTGGAGAAGCAACCAGAGATCGCGGCGGCAAGGCATGACAGGAAGACCAGCGGAAGAATCACCGGCCGTAAGGCCTGGTTGTAACAATGAGCATTAAATTTCATGTGCACTCCCCAGGTGGGGAATCCGCACATCGATGGTCGGATGTTCCGATTGGATCGCCGCACCCAGGGAGAGCGCCTGTTTTTCTTCGCCATGCACGATGAAGATCGTGCTCGGTCGAGGGCGAATGGCTCGGACATAGGCGAGGAGATCGTTCCGATCGGCATGAGCCGATAGGCCGTTGAACTTCACGATTTGAGCACGCCTTGGTGTCGGCACGCCGAAGATCGGCACGACGTCCCAGCCTTCGACCAGCTTACGGCCGAGCGTATGTTCCGCTTGAAAGCCGACAAATACAATGATGTTGGACTCATCCTGGATTGCATGTTTTAGATGATGAACGACGCGGCCGCCTTCGCACATGCCGGACGACGAAATGATGACACAGGGGCCTCGCATGGCATTGAGTCGCTTGCTGTCCTCGGGAGAAGACACAAAACGAATGTAGCGGGAGGCAAAGACATCTCCGCCGGATGTGAAGGTCTTCATGGTTTCGTCGTCATAGCATTCAGGATGCCGTTTGAACACTTCCGTTGCCTTATCGGCCAGCGGTGAATCGATGTAGATCGGAACCGGGTCCACACGGCCTTCGCCGACCAATTCCTTGATCCGCATGATGAGTTCCTGTGTCCGCCCTACCGCAAAGGCCGGCACGATGATTTTGCTCTTGTGGGTCTTCGCATGGTCGAGTAGATCCTGCGCTTTCTTCTTCATTTCTTCACCGGCCTGTTCATGGAAGCGATCGCCGTACGTAGATTCGAGAATCAGGACGTCGCAGGATGGTGGCGGCTCAGGATCGCGCAAGATCGGCATATGGGACCGACCCAGATCTCCGCTGAACAAGACCGTGGTGCTATTGCCCCGCGCCGTATATTTCACGCGGACGGCGGCCGATCCCAAAATATGGCCGGCGTCATGAAACGATGCGGTGATCCGAGGCGCGATCTTGACTTGATCGCCATATCGCGTTCCTTCAAACCTCTTGGCGATCTTTCGCACCTCGTCCCCGTCGTAGAATGGCCTGATGCAGGCCTTACCATGTCTGCGCTCTTGTCGATTCACATACCGGCAGTCGTTTTCCTGCACACGCGCTGAATCTTCAAGCATGATGCCCGTGAGATCAGCCGATGCTCTCGTAAGGTAGACTTTCCCTGAGAATCCATGTCGCGGCAGAACCGGCAGGGCGCCGGAATGATCGATATGGGCGTGCGAAAGCAGCACCGCGCCAAGGGATTTCGGCTCAAACCCCAAATCGCGGTTTCGCCGGACTGTCTCGTCACGGCGGCCCTGAAACATTCCACAATCGAACAACAGCCGGAAGCCCGGCACCTCCAACATATGTCGGCTGCCGGTGACAGAACGAGCGGCTCCGTGGAATGAGAGCTTCATGCGAGGGGTACTCCATTTTGGCGTACGATCAAGTCCCACGCTTCTTGGGCCGTCTCGGCATAATGAAACAGGCTGAGGTCCGTCTGTGTGATCAGACCGCATTCCACGAGCAGCTGCCAGTTGATCAATCGCTCCCAAAAGTCCCGTCCGACGAGCACGACCATCACGCTTTTTGTTTTACCGGTCTGGAGGAGGGTGAGGGTTTCGAATAGCTCATCGAGCGTGCCGAATCCTCCCGGAAAGGCGACCAGTGCCTTGGCGCGAATGAGGAAATGCATTTTTCTGATGGCGAAATAGCGGAACTGGAAACTGAGCCTTGGCGTGATGTAGGGGTTTGGGCGCTGCTCGTGTGGTAGGGTAATGTTGAGTCCGATTGATTTGGCATCCACGTCCGCCGCCCCGCGATTGGCAGCTTCCATGATACCGGGCCCCCCTCCCGTAACGATGACATAGTCGCACCTCCCCTCGACTTGGCATGTGGAGGACACCAATCGTGCGAATTCACGCGCGACATCATAATATGCGGCGAGCTGCACCTGGCGTTTGGCGATGGTGACTTGCTGCTGGCGGATGCGATCGTTCGGAGCCTGAGCTGCTTGCTCTTCCGCCAGACGCAGCGCCTGCTTCATCACCGCCGGTTCCTGAAGCCTGGCGCTGCCGAACACCACGATGGTGGACCTGATCCCTTCCTCCCGCTGAATCAGCTCCGGCTTCAGCAGCTCCAGCCCGATTCGGACGGAGCGAAGCTCGTCTCGTTGAAGAAACTCGGTATCCTTATCGGCCGGGATATAGGAACGGTGCTCAGTGGGGAGAGGGGACGGATGAACGGATGTCTCCTGATCCATGGGCCGCCATTATAGCGGGGAGACCGAATGGTGGCAATTCGTTGGGCAGCAACCTCCGTGATCGTTGGAACGGATAGGGAATAAGAAACGGAGGCCTCGAGAGGTGGCGTTGAAACCCGGTGTGCAAGACGACCCACTTCCTATCACACAGTACTTCAAAGGCGTCGACCCCGAGCCCCGTGCGTGAAAAGATCACGTCCGGATCTACGGGCGTCCACGGTTTTGCCAAATAGCCAAAGTTGACACGTGAGTACCTCAAGTCAAGAAATCGGTACGTCGCCACTACTGCCGTATCGGAATCGGTGATCGAGTCGGGCGAGCCCAGCTTCTTTATGACATCAGTCAAAGTGGTTGTCCCTGGAACGATGAATGCGACATCGTCCTGAGTCAAGGTCGTGTTAAGCGTCATGCGAACGACGTTGCAGCCAATCGACGACATGGCCAGCAATGCCGCCATGAAGATGGACGAGGAGACCCTCCAAAGGTGAGGGACGTCGGTCATTAAAACGGCCAAAATTTAAACTCCAAATTTTCTGTGCGTTTCGATGAGAGGACATCTTCGACGATTCCATCCCGGTTGACGATGATGAAGAGATCGTCGCTCTTGACGGATAGCCGCGTGAAGTTGAGAACTATGAGGAGGAGACTGGCTGCTTTTGCGTCGTATCGATAATACTGAAAAAGGTCTCGGCCGTTGAGGGGCAGTAGGCGATCCGGCGCCCCTAGTAGACGAAACACCTCTTCTTTCGTCGTCGTACCTTTTTGGATGGTCTCGACGATCTCTGGCGGGACGTCGTCGCCCAGCGTCCCTCGACTGAAGGCGCAGCCTTGAAGCAGCAACGCGACGACTAAGAAACTGATCAAAGCGCCTCCTCGTTTCATGGCAACTCCTTGTTGTTACTTTCGGAGATCCTCATACCGAGCACGAAGTCCTGTTCGAATAGGGTATACATTGAAGGATTGAGCCCCACGCGCTTGTACACAGATTGAGCCTTGACGTTTTCCCGATCGACGTACAATCTGATTCCGCACACTCGAGGTTCAGTTTTGGCTTTGACAACAATGTGATCGTACATGTTTCGGAACACTCCCATCCCACGCCGGTCAGGAAGGACATACACGCTTTGAATCCACCAAAAGATTCCGTTGCGCCAGTCGCTCCATTCGTAGGTGATCATAAGCTGGCCGACCGGCTTGTGGCCCTTGTGTTGGTGAAGTTCGGCGACAACGTAAAAGCCATACCCGGAGTTATCTAGGAATGCAAGAGTTCCTTCGCGTAAGGTGGCAAGATCGAGCTTGCGACCTTCTGTTTCGAGCGCCATGGCCGCATTGAACCCGACAATAGTATCGACATCATCATGGCGAGCCAGTCTAATGACGATTCCTTCAGAAGTCATGGTTCATGGGATGCCTGGAGCCATCCGTTTTGGGGTTTATAGAATCCGGCCGAAAACTCCATTTTCATGGCCTCCTCGACGGGGAGATTGATCGGCTTCAGTGCTTGTTCCGGCATGAAGGCAAGGAAGCCTGTAAATGGGTGGATCGCGGTCGGGACGAAAACCATGAACAGGGTTCGAGATGGCTCGACCTGAACGGATGTGGGTGCCGTCCCCATTACAAAACCCAATGCCCAACATCCATCCCGAGGAAACGGAAAGGCGACCACTTTACTTCGGCCAAAGCGAGAACGGAAGTTCAGAATATCGGTCATTCCTTTCAGTGTGAGATAGATGCTTTGTACGAGTGGAATTTGTTCAATGCGCTGCTCCAGTCTCGCCAACAAGCCTTGCCCGATCACATGCTCCCCGATGAGGCCGGCGATAATCACGAGGGTAATCAACAGAAGCAGACCCAGCCCGGGGATGGGATCCGACATATATCGACCCACCACTCCGTCAAGTGTGGTGAACAAGGTCGAGAGGATCAAGAATGTTGCCCAGGCCGGGACCAAGACAATGAGTCCCGTCATGCAGGTCTTCCAGAATGCTTTGACCATGATGACCGTTCTTTGCAGGAGGCATGTCCCTTGTACTTATTCAGTGTAACAGAAGCGGCGGAGGATGAGGAGCCTTGCGCTCAGGGCTGTCAACCCAGAATAGAAATGTCTTCTTTCTCCCCAAGTAGAAATGTCCGGTTTATGAAGTGGCCGCTGCCACGCATGGTCCTTGTTCCGGTAACAGCCGCTTGCGCCAGGGGTGATCCGGTCGCGGCTTCATGCCGCGCCGGGGCGAGGATCCGGGAGTGTCCGCTTCCCTCGGTTTCTGAGGCGGAGCCGCAATGGCGTGGAAGGTGAGCGCCCGTCCGTGGTGTGTGAGCCGCAGCGTCCCATCCAATCGTTCTTCCACCATGACATGTGTGGGGCGGACATTGTCGTGGATCTGATAGAGTTGTCCGTTGTGAGTCACAGTCCAATCGCGACGCAACACCCGGTTCGTTTTGATGCAGAGGATGTGATCGAGGTCTCTGCGGGGCAAACGGGGCCGATGCAGATCGGCGGCCTGCGCTGGCCGCACCGCGAAGCGATGATTGTAGATCGGCAGATAGTCCTCCAGGAAGCGGTTGGCCGCCTCAAGGGTCGCAATCCGGGCCAGGCGTAACTCCTTGACCAAGCGATCCTGAAAGGTTTTAAACAGCCGCTCTACCCGCCCCTTGGCCTGTGGCGAGTGGGCCGCGATCAGCTCCACGCCCAGCTCTTGCAACGCCCGGCCAAATTGACTGGCCGGTTCCGCCCCGGCAAGTTGCTCTTCGATCGTGGGTTCGGCGGGCGAACGATAGGTCGTATGTTTGTCGGCATAGATGGCCAACGGAACCCCATACCGTAGGACGTACCGCCGAAAACTATCCATCGCCGGTATCGTGCCTTCATACTCATAGAACTGCGCAAAGACCACACTACTCGCATCGTCGATGTAGGCCATCAGGACACACTGCGGACCACGCCCTTCCAACCAATCGTGGTGCGACCCATCGAGCTGGACCAGCTCCCCCCGGTGCGCCTTCCGCGCCCGCCATGCCCGATGCGGACGTTTCCGTCGCCGAAAATGGTCCACGCCCTCCGCCAGGAGCCAGGTGCGCAACGTCTCGGCACTGATTGCAAGCTGGTGCCGCGCGGCCAACTGCTCCACCGCCAAGGTCGGCCCAAAATCGCCATACCGCTGCGCATACAGCCGCAACGCCTCCGCCTTCTTTTTCTCGGGGATCCGCCGGTTCGACGCCTTCCCCCGTCCCCGATGCACCAGCCCCTGGGCGCCCTCCTGCTCCACCCGTCGAACGAGCCGCCGCACCTGTCGTGGGGTCAATCCCAACAGTCCTCCGGCATGCACCTGTGTCAACTGCTTGTCTACCACCTGCCGGATCACATGGACCCGCCGCAACTCCTTTGCACTCATCGTGACCCTGTCCTCTCTGACCATCCCGCCCTCCTTCTGAAGGCCGACAGTCTCGCATTGAAGAGGACATTTCTATATTGGTGAAAGCGGACATTATCATTTTGGGATTACA
>DATIGP010000301.1:0-5754 GCA_035454625.1 Nitrospira sp. | reverse complement strand
ATGACCGCGTCCCTGGCCTACCAGTCTGCGGGCTCATCGCCATGCACGCCTGTACCCCCGACGCTGATAGTCTTCGATGCGTTCCCGCTCTCGTCTGTACGCGACCTCCGCACTTAGTTCCGTATCATCCGAACCGCATTGTACGGTCTTGCCGATCTTCGGATGGCGAAGGATCAAAGGCCCCGTGCGAGCAGTAAGGGCAAGGAGGATCCCGCTTATTGCAGCCATGAGAGACTCTGGCAATGAACTGTAGAGAAGCCCTTCGCCGGTACGGCTCAAAAATTACCTGCCCTGCTTCCCCACTCGGGCTATGCCCACTGGACGTTCTTGTGCCAGCTTCCCGGTCGATGCACTGATGCCGATGAACTCATATACAGGATTTCCTTTTCTGACTGGCATCTATCGCCATGCTGCTGAAGTAATTTTGGGATAAATTCTAATGGTCAGCATTCGGAACCCCGGTTCCCGATTAGAACACGAGCAGATCGCCGACCATGAGCGGCCCACAATCCGTAGGGTGAAATTCTTGGCTGATGGCCGAGCTGCCTCCTTTTCTCCTTCTGGCGTTGCGACCTGGCATCACACGGAGATCTCATTCTGGTCCATCTTTGTGGGTCAAACGAAGGTCAGTTTGACGTCCAAGGCGCAGAAGCCACTAGGTGCACAAACTCACTGCGAGTTCATTCGAGATCAGTCGTTCCAGATAGAATGGTTCACGATGAACCGTCAATACAGGACAAGGCGCTTGGCGCAAGACCGCCTCCGCGACGCAACCAGTCATATAATGAGGTAAGCCTCGCCTCCCATGCGTTCCCATCACGACCAAATCATATCGTTCTGTTTGTACCGCGGCCACGATCGAATCCGATACGATCCCTCCAGTGATGACTGTCTGAACTGACAGCCCAAGCTTAGTCAGGGCTTCGCGTGCTTCTGCTAATCGGGACTCCGCCTTTGCTCTTGTCCGTTCATAATCCGGCATCGCTTCAAGTCCACGATCAAGATCGAAGAAGACCGGTTCCAGCACATGGAAAATAGTCAATGACGCGCCAAGGCCCCGAATAAGATGCCCGGCGTATTCCAATGCGCGTACCGAACATTGAGAGAAATCTATGGGACAGAGGATGTGTCGGATCGCACGACAAACTAGGGCCGTCCTGCTTGTGGCTGCCTGCCGATCCCCCATTAGGGCACGGATCGTCAGGACGGGACAGGGGGCACCTCGCACGACCCGTTCGGCTGTACTTCCGAGTAAGATATGCGGCAAACCAGTCTGTCCATGTGTGCCGACGGCAATAAGACTTGCATGGAGTTCGCCCGCAGCCGCATTGACCTGTTCACTGGGAATACCGACACGCTGATGCCACCTCGGTGAGACCACATCGGACGCGAGGCGTCCCACCAATTCGACCAGTGACCGCTCGGCCCTTTTTCGGCGCTCCTCGAAGAAGCGGTCGGCATCGGTGTCGTCCGTCTTGATGTCCGGCGGGATTTCTACAACGTGCAGAATGTCAAGCGGCGCAGGACACGTTGCCGCAAGAAATCCGGCATAGGCTACCGCCTGATCCGCGCATTCGGAAAAATCCGTCACTGCGAGAATACGGCCAATCGGCGTTTTGTTCATAAGTCCTCCTCTGTCTCGATTTGACCGTACATCCTCCTCCCGCCATGTGCGGCGAAATGCTGCCCCCTTTTGTTTCCGCCGTGCCAATTTACCTTCTCTTTTATTGAGCAATCGGAATGCCGCGCTTCGGCAATCGTCATTCTGGACCCAAAAACATTCCATAGGCAGAGCAATCCCGATGAGATCGAACACAGTGGGTAATCAGACAGACGAATTCCAGTACTTTTAATCTGCGAGGTTGAGCGATCTTTCGCCACAGCAAAGTTGACGCAGCTGTAGCGGATCTCCCCATGCACTTGCGAGAAGTCCATTGAAGCTTACGACAGAGTGAATCTACGATGACATGGCCCCATTCTTGCCACCGATATCTCCTATCCAGTCACCGGAACGCTAAAAGGGAGCCACAAAATAGAAGCGCCGACCCGCATGGCTCTGAACGGAAACAGAGCCGACAGGGTGGATTGAATTGAGGCATCCACGTGCTTGTGAAGGCTGTCCATCCGAGACATACATACTGGTTGAGAACAGGCAGTGAGGGGTGAAGCAGCTCGTACAGTAATAAAGGGATAAGGAGGTCCTATATGAAAGTCCAAGATATCATGACCAGTGATGCTCAATGCTGCGGTCCCGACACGAACCTAGCCGCTGCAGCCAAAATGATGTGGGACAGCGACTGTGGAGTTCTCCCCGTCCTGAATGCCGAGGGCCGGGTGATGGGCATGATCACGGATCGCGACATTTGTATAGCCGCAGCCACCAAGAACAAACCACCATCCGAGATCACCGTGTGGGAAACGACGTCGGGGAAGGTCTACAGCTGCCTGCCGACCGACGACGTCCACACCGCTCTGGACATCATGAAACGAGAACGGGTCAGACGACTTCCGGTGGTGGATGAGGAGGGACTGTTCGAGGGGATCATCGCGATGAATGATTTTCTACTCGCGGCGCAGGAGACCAAAGGAAGGAACATCCCCGCTGTGTCCTACGAAGATGTAGTGCACGCGATAAAAGCCATCAGCGCACACCGTGTCCTTGTCGGTGCCTGAACAAGTGCCGACTTGCGAGTGCTGAGTCCAGTTGCGGACACGTGGCTCATCTCGCTCAGCACTCTCTGTGGTCGGAACGCACAGGAACGTCCATGTATCGTCGCACTTTAGCGTTCGACTTCGAGGGCACGTGGGATGTAAAGGGGGATATCCCTCCCGAAGTAGAAGCGTCTCTGGAGCAATGCCGCGCCAGCGGGCACGTAGTCTTCTTCGTGACCGGCCGCCGTACAATTCGTGTTTCGCACCGAGAAAGGGTACGTGGGCATTGAGGCCGGCAGCTTGTATGTACTGTGCCTGTTGATTCCGCTGCTCCCGCTGGAGAGCCTCGAGTGTCACGATCGTCGAGACGACGTTGCAAAATGGGCCGAAGGAACGCGTAACGATTGCAGGATTCGCCTCACGGTTTCGAAAAGTGGCGAACCGACATTATCGGGGAACAATTCAGGGAGGCGCTCGAGCAAGTCGTCGTCTCACTGCGCAGAGATCCGAAGGCTCCGGTAACTTCATCAGAGAAGACAATCGAGAGCGCGATGGGCTTCTTATCTGAACTATGACCGAACCTGACACCCTTCAAACCGGGGTTCGAACGCCTTCAGTCCACTGGGAACCGCCCCGCAATTCTGGCGTTTCATAAACAAACGGTTGACCCTGGTCGTTCGACAACGTCTCGGATGCTGGCACTGGGCTGGCCGCGGCTCCGGCAGTCGCTCGCGCTCGGCTATTTTCAATACGGTCTATCTCATCTTCGGAGATTTTGTCGGTTTCGTCTTTTCTTCCTCCACGTCGATGACGGCGCCGGTGTCGGCGTCGATGTGGACTTCCATCGCCTTGTTCTCAGCCGTGAGCACTTCGACTTCCCACACGAGCTTGTTATGTTTGTGCTCCAACTCGGCTTCGATCACCTTCCCCGCAACCTTGTCAGTTGCAGTTTTGATCGCTTCCTCGATGGTCACCTTGGCCGCTGCGGCCATCTCCGCCTTTCCTTTCTTTTCTTTTGCGTCGGCGTAGGCTGTTCCACCGACAGCCAAGGCTCCGGTTGCCATGAACACGGTCAAGACAAACACGGTAAGTGATTGCCGTCTCGTGGGCACCTCCTTTTGATAGTGGTCCACACAGGGAACTCTGCCTGAGTTCTTTACCTTGGAGTTACGCGTTGCATTCGAGGCCGAGGATTTCCCGCTCGGCCTCCAACCAGTCGTCGAGTGCGTTGCCCTGCCGGTAGCCACGCTCGGCGTGGAGCTCGTAGGCTCGACTGGCGATGCGGACTTGAAGATCGTCGCACGGAAGTACAGGCTGACAATGGATCGGCTCCTTCTCAGAGACAGTCGGCCCATGTTTCTGGATAGGTTGAGTGCCCTTCCGCTTGCGTCGTTCTTTCGCGATCTGTGGTTGCATGGCTTCCTCCATATGGCTTGGACGGTTTTTAAACCAGACGCTCTGATGGGTGCCGGCCTACATCATCGCAGATGGCTCACAGGTCGCCATGCTCGTCACCGCATACAGCCCCGGCCCTTGGCCGTGAGTCGCACCTCCCCATCCCGGCTCGTAGGATCGAGCTCACAAAAGACCTGATTCCAGGTCAGGTCGGGACATACGAGCAGCAGACATCCGGGTGAACGGATGATGATGTCCGTGATTTTCTCCCTTGTCTGGTTCATAGGCCATCCTCTTTTCTTGGAATGACCTATGCATCTTGAGTGCCAGCATAGTTCAACCACGAAATCGCAGCGCTACACGTCTTGGAGAAAGGAGTTTCATGCACTCACGACGTGTCAGCCAGCGGTCCGCCATGAGGAGTTTCGCAGCAACGCAGTCAAACGTGCCGTGGAAGAACGCCGCAGTTGGATAGGTGAAGGACGAAACGACGTCGTCACATCTGTCTTAAAACATTATTCGACGAGCAGAAAGAGAACGGGGGAACTTGAGCTGTTTTCCGCAAGGCAGCTCAATCGTAGGGTGCCGCTCGTGCCCATTCGTGACTGAATGGAACAGAGATAAGGGCGGTTCATCGACGAACCACGAGTCTACAGCACTGCGCGTACGTGATCCACGGCCCGAATGAATTGTCATGCCAGTCGCGGCCTCATACGTCATGGACATCAGACTTCTGCTCGTTGGGGATGTCGTTGTGTAACGGCGACCGCTGCAGCTTCCCCAATTCCTGCAAGAGCTCCCGTTCGCGATCCGACAGATCGGTCGGAGTCCGCACTTCCACCATGACAAAGAGATCTCCCTTTCCTTTCTCTCCCACTTTGGGCATCCCTTTCCCATTCAGTCGAAGTGCCGTGCCGCTTTGCGTTCCGGCCGGAATCGCAACATGGAAGGTCTCTCCCCCTAACCCTCTCACGTATAATTTTCTTCCTAATGCCGCATCAGGGAAGGTCACCGATTGAACCGTGTACAGATCATCGCCATGGCGCTCGAAGCTCGGATGGCGGCGGATATGCGGGCGGATGAGCAGATCTCCCGGCGGTCCGCCATTGGCGTTCGCCTCTCCTTGGCCCGGCAGCCGGATCACCATCCCGTCATCGACTCCAGGTGGGACCTTGACCTTCAAGGTGTGCGGGAGAAATCGATAGCCGCCCCCCTGACAGAGCGGACAGGGAGATTCGACGATCTCCCCGCGACCCTGGCAACGCGCGCACGTCGTCAACGTCACGAGCCGCACGCCTTGCTTCATCTTCACGTCTTGCTTCTGTCTGGTCCCTCGACAATCGGGACAGGACAGCGGTTTGGTACCGGCCTTGGCCCCGCTCCCCCCGCAATCCGCACATTTCTCTGATCGCGTGAGGTGGATCTCCTGTTCCCCTCCGCGAGCGGCCTCCTCCAGCGTCAGTTCCACATCGTAGCTTAAATCCACCCCTCTCGATGCACCGGCTCCAGGCCTCATGCGCCGGCCGAAGAGGTCTCCGAACATGCCCGACAGATCGCCGAAGCGCCCTCCGAAGAAATCCCCGAAGTGAAAATCCCGCATTAGGTCTTCGGACGTCCACCGTTCGCTGACGCCGGCGTGACCCGTCGTATCGTATTCTTTTCGTTTGGTATCATCGGAAAGCACGGCATAGGCTTCCGCAAGTTCGC
>DATIGP010000300.1:0-13162 GCA_035454625.1 Nitrospira sp. | reverse complement strand
CGGGATTCTAATTCGTAGTCCATCTATGCGCGGAGTTGCCGAGGAGGCACCTGGGGCCTACAAGGATGTCGGTCAAGTGGTGGATGCAGCGGATGACGCCCAGTTGGCGAGAAAGGTGGCCAGACTGGAACCGCTTGTCTGCGTCAAGGGGTAGCAGGTGGGCAGGGTTTAGGACATGGATATGAGATGTACGGACCGTATAATTGTTGCCCTTTGGTCCACTAGGTAGACAGCCTGCATGGGGTTCGCCGTTTATCTCTCTTTGGGCTGGAACCGGTCACTGTGGTGGGGGACTTTTGGCATTTCAGGAGGGTTCTTGCGCATCGGTCGCGTGTGGTCGGTGAGAACGCTGCATACCGATGTCCAGGCTGCGACCTCGGCGGGTGTCCGCTAGGACCCCCCTGTTTCATGAGCGCACCTGGTTTCGTCACCCCTGATTAGTTAGTTTGCAGCGACTGTTTGATCCACCGCGCATCCTCCACGTGAGCTCGCAACATCGGTAGGGTCCTGTACGTCCGGTGCAGCACAGCCGGGTCCTCCACTCTCTGCATGCTCTCCTCGAACTCGCCGCGAGCGTGCCGGTGGTCATGCGACACTCCCCGCTCGGGTCACGCGGTGACGACGTATTGACAGCCGCCTCTAAGCCTCAGCCGAACCTCGCCCGTCCGACTCAGCCGATCCAACTCAAGGAAGATCTGGTTCCACGTCAAGTTAGGACATTGAAGGATGAGATCTTCCAACGGACAACCATCTGACCCTGAGCGGGCGAGAACATCCATGATCTGCATGGTTGTGGTCATTGTGGCCGGCATCCTGCACCTCCGAGTTCAACGTCTCATGTTTCCCCTGTGCAGATGCAGTGCCGGAGAACCAGAATGAAGATTGCATGATCGGGATCGACCTAACATCGCGGTGTTAGGGGAAAACCGCTTCATAACTCAGATATGAGCGCCGGGTGAGGTTGAGGAGTTACGCTGCAGGAGCATTGCTCGCTTCTGGTGCCAATTTCCCCATTCAGTCGAATATGATCAGTGCGAGGCCATCGACGAACAGAACATGCCGCTGGTTGAAACAACATGCAGTGGTGGACGATCTTGAATACCCATTCTGCGTGTCTGCATCCTAATCTCCCCACGACGCTCAGGACATCGGATCACTTTGAGGGTTTGCCGGTCGCATCATCATCTCACCGATTCTTTCTCAAGACCGAAATGGACCGGAGATGAGACACTCAGCGTGGGCGATCTCTTTCGGTGGAGCCGCAATCGTTCTCATGCTGCTTTCGGCCTGCGCCTCGCCGGTTAAGAGTCTGTGGCCAGTGCCACCAGAATCTGCGGCTCACACCATGTACGTGTCAATCGACACATGGCATGCGATGATTGCGTTCCCGACTCAGCCAGAAGGCAGCGATCAGCTGTCAGCATTCAGTATTGAAGGAAATACCCCTCAGCACTTGTTCGAAGAGTGGGGCTATGCTGAGCGCGCCTGGTATCTGGAAGGGAAAACGGGCTTGAGTGGTATTATTCGCGCACTGTTCTGGCCAACGGAAGGCGTCGTGGAGGTAGGGTACTATGATCGAGTCTGGGCTGAGCGCACACCCCAGCCGCCCTCAGCTATCTTTAGCTTTCGCTTATCTGAAGAAGGCTACCAGCGCCTGCGCCGGCATCTGCATGCAACACTGTTGAGCGAGGACCCCGTGGCCTCGTTCGGGCAATCCGTGTTTTATCCCGCGAAACGCTCGTACCACTTGTTTCATACCTGCCATCAGTATGCGGCTCTCACCTTACGCGAAGCCGGCTTGCCGGTCTTGCCGTTCTGGGCCTTCAATCGAACGAGTCTTGCGTGGCAACTGCGGCGTGCTGCACGGCTTGTCGAAGAGCAACCAGGGGATGCTCCCGCTGTTGAGTCGCGTTAACAGAAACCCGTCCGATGACAGCCTATCCGGGCAACTGGCCCCGGCCAGAACGGTGGATAAGAATCGGGCTTTGCAGTAGACTTCCCCGCAGCAGATTTAGCAGTTAGGCGCCATGCACTTCCGCGCAGCACTCCCTTCCGACGCCGCCAAGATCTCGGCGTTGATCCTGTCCTTCCAGGCGCAACTCACGTTGCACCCGGACGGTCGAGGTGCCGAGCAATTCTTCGCTTCCGTGTCGGAGGAGTCCGAACGCGGCTACATTGAGTCGGGGAGATACGAGTACCTCCTCGCAGAAGAGGACAATGATCTCGCTGGCTTCGTCGCCATCCGCGACAAGACACACCTGTTTCACCTCTTTGTCGCGAGCCACTTCCAGCGCACTGGGCTTGCGCGCGAACTATGGAACCGAGTTCGCAATCCAGCAGTGCGGTATACCGTACACTCAAGCCTCAATGCCGTTCTAGCATATGAACACTTGGGGTTCGTCACGGCTGGCACGCAACAGCAAGTCCACGGAATAGTGTTCCAGCCCATGCAGCTGGAGCCGGAAGAGAATGGCGCCTGGACGCGCCGGCCATCGACTTCTCTCCCGCGCGGGTCTCGTCGGCGCGCAGCTCAACTAAGGCGTTGGCCGGCTAGGGAATAACAGAAAGTCCGCGACTTGCATAACAATCCATTACCCAGACCTGATGAGAACCCCGCACTCCGGGTGTAGATACTTCACTTCGGGAGGAAGGCGGGGTCAGTTCCTGACCTTGCACTCAAGGCTTACCAGCTTCTCCTCCCTAACAGGCTCATCAGCGCTTCGCGGGTGAATGGATACAGCTGGCCGCAGAAGTCACAGCTCACGTCGGTTGCGTCGGACGCAACAGTCCTCCTGTCCCTCTGCCGAGGTCGCAGGAGGCGTCGTTTCAACGGAGGAACGGGGCGGTAGAGGCCTGGCAAACTACTTCGCATGCAGGCAGTCTCTGGCGCGCGGGATCTCCTACTTCAGGGTACCTCCGATGGCCAGGGAAGACGTGTCAGTATCCGCGACAATGTTCCGACCATCGGTCACTGCCAGAATCCGGAGATAGATTTGCCGGGCACTCTGTGACCAGCTAGGATTTATGGGAAGACCACGGAATGCAGCTTCGGCTGCCTTCTGTTCGTCATGAGTAAGCGGGGCAACGGTAGTCAAGTGCGCCTCCCTATATTTGGACGATATGTTCTTCATATTTATTTAGAGCCATAAGACCGAGAAAAGATTCAGCACACTCCCTTGTCCTAGATGCGATACTATTCTCCCACGGACTCCGATCGCGACGATCAACACGACGATCCCCAACATGATGCCCCAGAGCCGACTACCCGTTTCTACATCAGCCGCAACTTCTTGAGTAAAGTACGGCGGGAAGATGAACGTCTGAATCACGGTCCAGTACGCGCTGTTGCCCCAATCGTACAAGGCCCAAGACCAGAGACCGGTGAGCGACGTGTTCGGCTCGTTCCCGGATTCGGTCTGACGATCGGGGCGATCGGAATCGTGGGCTCTGGTGGGGTCAGACATGAGTATTGATGAGCCCGGATTCCGCAGTTACAGTAATTAAGCGTAACCACCCGATTCGATCATGCCTGTCCCAATCAGAGCTTCCCTTTTAGCACTCAGTCTACTCCGCGCCACCACACCCCGCTCATCCCCATAAGCCATGGCAACTAGGATGAAGAGCTTCTGCTGATGCCTTGCTACTCCTTCGCCCCCTTCCGCTTGCGCGTCTATGACACGTGCTCGTGAGACGTCGCTGCTACTTTGGACTGATCCTCATTTCTACTTCTTGCATGGTTAGGATAGCAAAGGTCATGCTCGATTCCGGGAGGTCGTATGACCCATCTCCGGTTATGCCGACGCTCATCTCGGCTCGGCGGTTGATAGCCATGTCTGTGGAATCAGGCGTCCCCATTCACCTCGTCTTCGACAAGCCACTTAAAGAAAGCCGCTTTGAAGCAATGTGCGGCGAGACGTGTTGACCCAGTGCAGAATCTTTGAGTTTGGGATAGTAAAAGGTGTTTCACATTGGGACAGTGCGTATTCTGGATACACGGGATTGAGTGCAGCGAATGAGGGCAACCGAATGGACAGGCTTGAGTCAAAAAGGGACAACACAGGGTGTTGTGTAACAACGAGAGCGTTATCGAGGAAGAGGGATCACGCGATCAAGGTCACTGCCAGAAGGTTCAGTCATATGATGGCGTCAGGTATGAGCATTCAGTTGCGCATGACGGCGTAGGCATGGAGCGTCACGCCATCGCGTGGACCATCGCGCTCCAGACGCTCCTGATAGCGCGGCAATCCGTGTCGTCCTGGAAGATCGTGGCGCGACGATTCCCGCGGGCGAGGACATGATTGAACCCACCAAAGGCATCGCGTTGTAGCTTGCGGGCCATGGGGGGAAACGTACCACGAGTGAGTTGATAGTCGCTTACATGCCTCCAATGCTCTTGGCTAATGTCTGGTTCACACTCGACTCGCCGCCAGACAGCAGTGTTTGTATTTTTTACCGCTGCCGCAGGGGCAGGGCCTGTTGCGGCCGAGACCACCGCTCGACCTGGGCACCAAGGTGAGCAGTGCCCGCGTGTCCTGGTGAAACAGGTCTCGCAGGACGGCATACAAGGCTGGATCCCGTCGTTCCAACGACGCGGGAGAAGTGAAGAAATATTCGGCCAGCACCGCGAAGAATTCATGTTCGTTGGTGTAGGCATAGGTGTCCAGCCTGACCCCTGACCGTGATGGATGGGTGAGCTCCTTTGCCACATACCGCACCCACTGCCGCACCGCCATCCAAGGCACTTCCGGCGGGAGCCCGTACTCGCGTTCCTCCCGCTCGACCAGGTGCGCAAATTCGTGCACCCCCACGTGATGATGCCCGGCCGGATGATCGAATCCCGCTAGCAGCGCCGGCTTCGAGAGAATCATCACCCCGCTCAAATGATGCAGCCCCGCCATTCCTATAATCGTTTCCTGCTTTCCCCCAGTCGTCCGGTAGGCGTCGTCGAATGCATCTGGATAGATCAGTACTTCGTGCAGCCGGTGGTACGTCCAGTCGTGAAATCCAAAGATGGGAATCACAGCGCTCGCCGCGACCAGCACGCGGACTGTGTCGTCCACCTCTGTGCGGATCCCCGTGACCCGGACCTCATCCAGGAAGATCTGCACCAGTTGCCGGAACCGCGCCTGATGCGCCTCGTCCAGGGCCCGGAAGAACGCCACGTGTGTGCGGAGAACCGTCTCCCATGCAGCCGGGAAGGGCTGCCGCATCACGACCAACCGACGGAGACAGCGTCGGCGCATCCACCAATACGCGAAGGGACTCAGCACGAGCAGGAGCCAGAGCGGAGGGAGGAGCCAGCCCAGCCACCCGGCCGCGAGCGCCGCCAGCCCGGCGGTCGCCAGCGCCTCCCGGCGATTGCGCGCATTCATTTCCGTCGACACCAACATCGCCCCGCTCTCCCTGAGAGAAACCTCCTCATGCGCCACGATTCTATTCCGGCCGGAAACGCACTGGCTATGAGGATCTCCCCTAACGTTTCCCATTCCTCTCGCCTGGAGCAGCCGCCCAAATGCCATGTGTCGAGGACGGGCCAAGAACACTTGTGATGGACATGGTCGGGTATGAGGACGTAGGCATGGAGCGTCACACCATCGCGCTGGCGATAGCGCTACAGATAGGCGCAGCAATCCGCGTCGTCTTGGAAGATCGTGGCGCGGCGATTCCCGTGGGCGAGGACATGAGAGAACCAACCAGGAAAGTCGAGGCGTGGCTTTCGGGCCATGGGGGAGAGCACAGCGAGTTGAGCTGTAATAAGTCACTATGCATACCTGACCCCACCTCTAGTCTTCATTTCTGCTCAGCGTCCAGGTCCAACGCAACAGCCAATGCAGATGACGCTTCGTACTCCTCCCCTCGATCGAGACCGCTCTCCGGCTTGCCGCGCCTGTCCTTCCACATGATCCAGGCCTGCTCGAGCGGATCTCTGTGGGGACAAGAGCGACAGCCGTTCCTGCGTCGCTGTCCCGAAACACCACAACGCTCAGGTGGCGTGGAGGCCCCACGCCCTGTTCGAGCGACGGATCCGTCCCTGGTTCTTCTAATCTCCTCTGGGGTTGTTCCGCTGGTGTGACCTGGCACTCATACTGCAGTGCGCTGGAGCGAGGCATCGCATCTCACCTCCCACCAGGAGGAGCCCTATGCTGACGCACCACGAGACGGATGATCGCGTGCTGGAAGTCATTGTCCGATCGCCCGATAGGATGCTCGATGAGGTGGCCCTTGAGTGCCCGGATCTCACGTGGAACCAGGTCTTCATCGCCATCGATCGCCTCAGTCGCGAGGGCACGCTCTCGCTGGCGCGCAAAGGGCGAGGACTCTATACAGTGCGGCTCTCGAACCAGGCCCTCCACCAAGCCGGTCAGCCTGCTCACGATTGAGGCGCACGCGTCACCGGGACGAAGGAGAGGCCCCTCGCTGGAGGAGCGCCCCACATGCATGGCGTCCTTGGGTCCTGGAGCTCGGGGTGTTGTTAGGCATGCGGCTAGGAGTCAGACCTCCACATGGCGAGCACTCGGAAGTGCGGACCAACCGGGTTGACTGAGGCTGAGACCTCCATCTTTCAACCGGCCGCAGAGGGCGGGCGCAGCAACTCCCCCATCTCCATCGAAAATGGTCCTTGACCGATCGGCTGCGGCCGCATAGAGGTGCAGGTGACCAGGAGGTATGCAATGCCATTCAAGAAGAAGACTCCGAGTCCGGTGAGACGACGCCGACCCCGTGGGCGTGCGACGAAGGCTGCGGCGAAGAACACGGCGGATTCCGGACTCAGCCTCCGGTTGGACGAGTTGACAGAGCGGATCGATATTGTGCTGCCGGAGGTGACGGCGCGGGTTGCGGCGCTGGAGCATCTGCTGCTGAAGCTGAAACTGTGCAGGCACGACGACCTGCGTCGCGCGCGGCAGTTCGTGCGCGAACAGGAGGCGTAAGGGACCACGAGTGATCGTGGGCCTGAAGAGCTGGTAGTCGATGGCTGCACATCAGCCAAAGGCATGCAGCAAAGGGAGCCCTTTGCCTGCGCTCAGAGTCTCGACTGGTGTCGAGATACGTGCGAGTTAGACCGCCCATGTCTCAGAAGGAGCTGAGTGATGAATGGGCGGAGCGGAGCATCAAGAATCACGCTGCGCCTGGCAGGATAACCACCATTTCCCCTCCGGATTGGACGTGAATCAGCAGCAGAGGGATTGGCGCTCAATTCGCCGCGATGCTCTGCCTGTACCGAGAGAGGGAACAGCAGCAGCAGCGGAACCCACATGGCGTGCCTCCCCTCAGCGAGGCAGCGGGTAAGGAAAGCCGACTCCATGCGTACGCGGGAGCTGTGCGTGAATACAGAGCCTGGTACAAACCACACTCACGACCATGGTTTTGTTCCTTCTAGGATAGACGTGCTAAGCTGATGACGCGCGCCGTCATCACGTTCTGTTCTGTAGTGGCGACACAGATGGCAAACTCCGCGCGTGAATGAAAGGACGGACGTCGATGAACTTACAACCGTTGCATGATTGGGTCTTGATCCGGGCCGGCGAACCGAGGGAGAAGAGCGTCGGCGGCATTATCATCCCGGACAGCGCACAAGAGAAACCGGAGGAAGGAGAGGTCCTTGCCGTGGGGGCTGGCCGCTTTGTCGAGGACAAGGATTCGAAGGACAAGGTCAAGAAGAAGACCTTTGTGAAGACCACCCTCAAGCCGGGCGAGCGTATTCTGTACGATAAACACGCCGCCAGAGAAGTGGCGGGCGACGATAAAGCGTTGGTGCTCGTTCGTGAAGAGGATGTCTTGGGCTATCTTCCGTAATTGGCATGCTTCACAGAAAGACGAGGGCACGCACATCGGGACCTGACTTCACCCTGAACATCTGACGCTGACCCCGATTTCTGCCTCGTCGCTTGAGCTCGGCAAGCAGGGTCAGAACATGGCCGAACTACAATAGCCTGGCAGGGAGATCACCCTATCAAGGGGCCGGCCAACGGCACGGCGGTCCAGGAGCACGATCATGAAGATGCTGCAGATTGTCTGTGGGGAGAAACTTGAAGAGGAGATCCTCGCCCTCTTTCAGAACCTGGGGATTAAGGGCTATACGATGATCAAGGGCGTGGGAGGCAGTGGTCAGACTGGGACGGTCTCCGGAACCGGTGGCTCGATCGATCGCAATACGTTGTTCATGGTCGCGCTCGAAGATGATCACATTCACATGACACAGGTGCTGAACGCCGTGAAAGAGATCCATGGCAGGCATATTCACGGACACCGTGGCCTTGAGATACCGCTCAAAGTCTTTCTGCAATCCTGCGAAGTCATCCTGTAACGAGCTGAGGCTCGATTCCTGAGCCGACGAGGGCATGGCAAGGTGGAGTGGAAGCCCGCCGCCATGCACATAGCGCTCCGAAGCCCTGAACACTCAATACCATAGTAGCGATCGCTTGATAGAGCGAGGGTTTCCCGTTAGCCAACAAGGGTTTGAATGGCCACACAATGACGCCCAACCACTTTCTCTCACCGCGCAGCATAGACCAATAAGTCAATAGTCATGCCTGACACCCACCGGGCGTTGGGTGGCTCTGAAAATACCCTCGTCGGCTCTTGACAGCAAATACGGTTGCTGACCCCAATTCACCCCAAGAACACCGGGACACCATTGATGCCGACATTCAGCGGAACCATGTGTCCGACGATCTGGTCCATCCTAGCTTCGGTGGCGACAACCCCACCGGCATTGTTCGTCCGACTCGGTCCTCGTGGCCGACATCATCCGCGCTCATGGCCTCGACGTAAAGATCACTCGCGAGGCCCAAAACTTACGATACTCCGACCTCGAACAACTCGTCTTCTCTACAACTGAACATCGAGCGTTGCTCACACATAACCGCGTCGATTTCGAGCGCCTCCATACCGAGGCACTACACCAACACAAGTCGCATGCAGGCGCTTTGGTCGCCAGTCGGCGATCGTCGGACTTTGACCTTGCCCGACGACTTCTGACATTGTTGGACCGATTCACGGCTGATGAATTACACAATCAACTGCTCTACCTGTGAATCGCATTCCAGTGGTCGGTTTATGACACAGAGACTGATATCTCTTTATAATCGAGCCACCGATTGAGGGGTCGCGATGGGATATGGTTGTGTGCCGCCACTCCTCTTCATAAACGCAGATGGATTTTAAGTCTGGTTGTGGTCCAGCATTGAATTCCTGGCAAGCGTTCGAACGCGCGGTCATTCGACCAAATTCCCTCATGTTCTTCTGCAAGCGCTAATGCGACAAACGGGACATCCTTTCGATCAATGGCGTCGATCAAAGTGTCCGCCTCTGGAAGATATGGTTCGATACGTTCAAAGGGAACGATCGTGACGGATGTCAGTAGAAGCGTCAGCAACAATTCGAGCTCATCTCCTTTGAGCCGAGTGGCACGGACAATTTTGCTTCGATGTGTAGCGAGTTCATCGAGGGCAAAGGCGGGGAGAAGAACTCAAGACCGGGGAGGAGCAGAATGCGTCTCGTGATGGAGTCTTTAATGAGAGCAGCGATCAGAATATTCGTATCGAGAACCAGCCTCATGCGTTCGAGGCCTTGGCATAGCGGCGCTGCAACACTGCCTTTACGGATCGGGCAAGGTCTTTCGCTGCAGTCTCAGTTAGCGCGCTACGAGATGCGAGCCGATCTGCCAGCGCCACCTGACGTGCATACCGCCAAAGCGCCTGTTCAGCCACGCGAGCCCATGGAATTTCCCGATGGCGCTTGAGAATCGTGTCCAGTTCGGCTGGAACCTCAATAACGACCTTTGACCGTGCTCCGCTGACAGGTTTACGACTCATCGTAATGCTCCTTATCGAATGCTGAAATCAGGGGTGGTGTGATGCCGGTCTTAACACAGTTCCCATCAAGGAAAATTGAGCGACACTGTTCTGCTCGCACCTGTTATCCGCCACACGCGTTCCTGTGGAGGAGAGCTGCGCAGCAAACCGGCCCGCCGTGTACTGCGAAATGCTTGCTTGCAAGGCGCGACCCCAAATTTCGAACATGGTTGGGCATGAGAGCGTAGGCATGCAGCGTCACGCCATCGCAGTGGCGATAGCGCTCGAGGCGCTCCAGATAGGCGCGGGAGTCCGCGTCGTCATGGAAGATCGTGGCACGGCGATTCCCGTGGACGAGGACATGATAAAACCCGCCGGGGACGTCGAGGCGTGGCTTGCGGGGAAGCTTACGGATTTCCCCATCGGCGCTATCATTTGTCCCGCTCAATCTACTGATTGGCGCAGCATTCAGCGCATGGGCACAGCGATTGCCTTACTACAGCAGTGACATTAACGTACCGACCTCACCACGATGCCTCCGCTGCACAAAGATTGTTTGTTCCGCGGACGCCCCTGTACACGCGACTCCTACTTTTACGGATGTACAAGCGGAACAAACCGCACGAGGGTGAGAGTCTTTCGCTGATAGCCGTCTGCTGTCCGGCGATAGAGATCAAGCGTCTGGATGTCTCGGCCGACCGGCAGGATCAGCCGACCTCCTACCGCCAACTGGTCGAGCAGCGGCTGCGGGACGTGGTCTGGGGCGGCGGTCACGATTATGGCATCGAAAGGTGCTTCTTCGGGCCAGCCCTGATATCCGTCACCGGTCCGAACTTGGACATTCTTATAGCCCAGCTCTGCCAACGTCTGTGTTGCTTGGCGAGCAAGCGGCTCCACAATCTCGATTGTGAACACTTTGTCCGCAAGCTCGGCGAGAATAGCGGCTTGGTATCCGGATCCGGTTCCGATCTCGAGAACCTTGTCTGTCTTCTTGAGCGTGACCGCCTCTGTCATGCTGGCGACCAAGGAGGGTTGCGAAATGGTTTGGCTATGACCTATTGGGAGAGGACCATCGATATACGCGAAGATGGAGTAGCGCGCTGGTACGAAGCGATGGCGCGGCACGCGCCGCATCGTCGCGATCACGTCAGGGTCTTTGACGCCGCTCGGGATGATGTATTGAGCAACCATGCGCTGGCGCTCGATCGCGCGGTCTTGATCCATGGGTTGAGAATCCGATCCCTTTCCTCCGTTACATGAGGGACCCCAGATCAGGAGGCCGACGATGGCGACAGAGAGTGGAAATCGGAAAAGACATTGATCAAAGCGCACCATGGGAGGCCACATATCTCCCGTTCAGGCGGTTATTAGGAGGAGCAATCGCAATGCCATGCCTGCTTGTGTGAGGAACTAAAGCGGAAAGCTTATTCGGGGTCAGTCTTTCTGTGGCGTTCCACTACAGGGGCATTCTTGATGTTGTAGCAATTTATCTCTGCGCCTTACTTTGTCCAAACGGCGCTCGCACTCCAACCTCTCGAACAGGTTTGTGTTTCCCCTACGTCGCTTCATGGCACCGGCCTTGCTCGTTCTTGGTTCGTATTCTTGGGAGTCTTTGTCATGCCGACCACGCCCAGCGATCTCCAGGCCGCGCTGTATCATGAAAACCTCCCAGATCAGTTTGTCCGATGCACACTCTGCCCGCATGACTGCAAGATCGCTCCAGATGGTCGAGGCGCTTGTGGGGTTCGCATTAATCAAGGCGGCCGGCTCTTCACGCGCGTCGGGAACCGCATTGTCTCGGCGGAGATCGATCCGATCGAAAAGAAGCCGCTGTTTCACTTCTTACCAGGAAGTACTGCGTACTCCATTGCGACGGTCGGCTGCAACTTTCGCTGCCGGTTCTGTCAGAACTGGACCATCTCGCAATGGCCGAAGCTGAAGCGGTTGGTGGATCGCGGTGACGAGGCAACGTCCAGCGTCGGCGACCATCCAGTGGATGAGTGGTGCGCTGAGATAGAACCGCCAGAAGAACGCTGGGGAGGTGGGACACCCGTGGCTCCCTCCGAGCTGGTGGCAGAGGCCAAGCGAACAGGGTGCGCGAGCATCGCCTATACCTATACCGAGCCGACGATCTTCTATGAGTTGGCCCTCACCACCGCACGCCTGGCATCCGCAGCTGGATTAGGAAATGTCTTTGTTACGAATGGATTTATATCGCTCGATCCTCTGCGGGAGATCGCCCCGTACCTGAGTGCCGCCAATATCGACCTCAAGTCGTTCCGTGACGGCTATTACAAAAAGTTGTGCGGAGCGAGGCTGGGGCCGGTCTTGGCGGCTATCCGGGAATACAAAAAGCTGGGAGTCTGGATTGAACTCACCACCCTATTGATTCCCGGATTGAATGACGATGAAAGTGAGCTGCGGGATATCGTCCGTTTCATCAAAACCGACTTGGGTGAAGACGTGCCATGGCATATCAGCCGCTTTGTTCCTGCTTATAAGATGGAACACTGGCAGGAAACGCCCATCCCCTCATTGCTGCGAGCCCGGGGGATCGGACGAGAGGAGGGGTTGCGGTATGTCTACATCGGAAATGTACCGCAAGAAGAAGGAGCTGAGAACACGGCCTGTCCTGAATGTGGAACGGTCGTGATCCGACGATGGGGAGTTACGATGGTGGAGAATCGACTTCGAGCCGGTAGGTGTCCGGATTGTAGCCAATTCGTGGCGGGGCGTTGGGCGATCGGGGGTTAGCCCTACGTACATGACGGGTAAGGGCACTGCCCCAGCCGATAGAACCAGAATTGTTCCAGGCGGGAGTCTTGCGCGTGACGGCCAAGGCGGCCTGGAGCGCGAAGGTGTGACAGATGAGCCTGATCGAGCCGATGATACTCGAGTCCTCTCGGATTTCCTCCGGAGAAGAAGCGATGGAGATTGTGGAGCGGAAGGGGTTGGGTCATCCCGATACCATTTGCGATGCTGTGATGGAGGCCGTGGCCGTCCAACTGGCGCAGGCCTATCTCAAGACGTGCGGCCGCGTTCTCCATTTCAATGCCGACAAGGGGATGTTGGTGGCCGGCCAAGTCGCTTGTCACTTTGGAGGAGGTTCGGTACTGGCTCCGATGCGACTGGTGATGGGGGACCGAGCCACCTTCGAATGGAAGCACAAGCGCATCCCTGTGAAGGCGATCGCCGAACGGACGGCATACAAATGGTTTAAACGGCATTTGCCGCGCATCAAGCCTCTCAAAGATCTGGAATGTCAATTTGAACTAAAGCCGGCGTCGGAAGAGCTACGGTCCGTTGCTGAGCGGTCCAGGGGAGCTGTGGCCAATGATACGTCCGCCACCGTGGGATACGCTCCGTTG
>DATIGP010000299.1:0-4152 GCA_035454625.1 Nitrospira sp. | reverse complement strand
CGCGGGGACGCCGACGTAGTGAGCGGATGGGAAAACAAACTTCTGTCCGCCGTGGTATCGATTACACCATTACCGTGCCGGCAGGAATGCATCGACGATGGTCCGAACCGGGATCAGGTGAGTTGTCGGAGCCCGTTCGTCGTGGAACAGAAGAGGAGAGCCCATGGCCGCTCAACAGCAGGAACAAATGAAACGTTTGAAACGTTCAAGCGAGGCTCAGACGATGCAAGAACAGGAACAGGTTCGGCGAAGGAGCGAACCGCGCAGCTCCCCGCCACGTAACGGTCTCGCGACGAACGGCAGGATGACGCAGGAACAGCAATTGGCCGGCGCCATGGGTTGGTTCGGTGCCGCACTCGGACTGGCGGAACTTCTGGCGCCCCGGCGAGTGGCGACCATGATCGGCGTGAGCCCCGAACACCGGACATTGATCCGCTTGATGGGATTCCGAGAACTCGCGAGCAGCGCCGGCATTCTGAGTGACCGGTCTTCGGCCGGTGCCGTGTGGTCACGAGTCGCGGGAGATGTGCTCGATCTAACCCTTTTAGCAGCGGCGTTTGCGTCGAGTCGTTCCGACAAGGGACGACTTGCGGTGGCGGCGGCTTCTGTGGCCGGAGCCATGGCGATGGATGTCATTACCGCACAACAGCTGAGCAGAGGAATTCAAACCAGAAACGGAACGATCCCCATTACGGCAGCCCTCGTCATCGATCGGCCACGAGAAGAGTTGTATCGTCATTGGCGCGAGCTCGGCAATATACCTCACTTCATGAGGCATGTAGAACGGATCGACGTGAGGGATGACCGCCGATCTCACTGGGTGGCGAAAGGCCCGGCCGGGTCGACCATCGAGTGGGATGCCGAGATTACCGAAGACCGATCAGATGAATTCATCGCCTGGCGATCGGTAGATGAATCCCAAGTCGACCATGCCGGTTCCGTCAGATTCGAGCCGGCGCCCGGCGGTCGGGGAACGCTTGTTACCGTAAACATGGAATATCGACCCCCGCTGGGTACGGTAGGCGCAGCGGTCTCCGCTTGGTTCGGCGAGGATCCGAGTCAAACGGTGAAGATGGACTTGCGTCGATTCAAACAGGTGATGGAAACAGGAGAAGTCATCACGACCGAAGGGCAACCGGCCGGACGTGAGGAGAGCACCTCGTGGAAGTACGACAGCGGCGTGCGCGGATAAACGTCTTTCCGGTCGTTTGGCTATCTGGTCTATCTCGTAAAGGCCAGACAGAGCGAATACACGAGGCAGACCAGAAACAGGAGAGACCATGAAAGCCAATTGTTGGTTTGGTAAGCAAGACATGCGGGTGATGGATGTGCCGGAGCCGAAAATTCTCAACAAGCGGGATGCCGTCATCAAAGTCACTTCGACGGCAATCTGCGGGTCGGAACTGCACCTGTATAACGGTTTTGTCCCGACGATGGAACAGGGCGACATCATGGGACATGAGTTTATGGGCGAGATCGTCGAGGTCGGACCCGAAGTCAAGAATCGACGGGTCGGCGACCGCGTCGTCGTGGCTTTTCCGATTTCGTGCGGACAATGTTTCTTCTGCAAGAAGGAACTCTACTCTCTGTGTGAAAACACAAATCCCAATGCATGGTTGGCGGAGAAACTCTTCGGTCATTCGCCGGCCGGCATCTATGGCTACTCGCACTTGACCGGGGGGTTTGCCGGAGGGCAGGCCGAATACGTGCGCGTCCCTTTCGCGGACATCGGCACGATGAAGATCGAAAACGGCTTCACCGACGAGCAGGTACTGTTCCTCTCCGATATTTTTCCGACCGGGTACATGGCCGCCGAACAATGCAATATTCAATCGGGCGACACCGTCGCCATATGGGGTTGCGGACCCGTCGGCCAATTTGCCGTCCGCAGCGCGTTCCTCTTGGGTGCCGAGCGCGTCATCGCGATCGACCGCTTTCCCGAGCGGCTCCAGATGGCCCGTGACGGCGGCGCGGAAACGATCAATTATGAAGAAACCGACGTCTACGACATGCTGATGCAGCTCACCGGTGGACGAGGCCCTGATTCCTGCATGGACGCCGTGGGATTAGAGGCCCATATGCCGGGCCCATTGTACTACTACGATCGGCTGAAACAGGCCGTGATGTCGGAATCCGACCGTCCCATTGCGCTACGGCAGGCCATCATGGCGTGCAGAAACGGCGGAACGGTATCAGTGCCGGGCGTGTACGGTGGGTTGATCGATAAGATGCCGATGGGAGCGGTCATGAACAAGGCGCTCACCATCAAGACAGGCCAGACCCATGCACAGCGGTATTTCAAGCCTCTTCTCGACCGTATCGCCAATGGCGATATCGATCCGAGCTTTGTCGTGACGCATCGCATGAAGCTGTCCGACGCCCCCAAAGGGTTCGACCTATTCAACCGGAAGCAGGATGGCTGCATCAAAATCGTGATGACGCCGTCATGACGGTGATTCAGTGCCGTATCCCCAAACCAGGAGGAACTCATGAAAATAAAAACAGTCTGTGTGGCCATGATGTTGGCTGTCTCCAGTCAAGCAGAATTCGGTCTCGCCGGTTGGGGCGACGGCCCAGGTTGTGGACTCGGCAAAATGGTGTTTGAGAATGAACCCAAGTCGATTCTTCTCCAACATCTCGGGTCCACATTGAACGTTCCTTCTCAACCGTTCGCGATCAGCACCGGGGTCTCGGGTTGTACGAATAACGGCATGATCGTCAAAGAAGAACAGACAACCATGTTTGCAGGCCATAATTTTGAAAATCTGTTACAGGAGATGGCGCAAGGGCGGGGGGAGCATCTTGCAGCCCTGGCGACCCTGCTGGGTGTGCCACCGCATCGGCAGCCGGAATTTTTTGCTTTGCTTCAAGACCGGTACCTCAGTGTCGTCCAGATGAGAGACGCGTCACCGAAAGCCATGTTGGCTGCGCTACGGGTCTCACTGCCGGAGCATCCGGGAGCTGCTTTGACCCTTAGGCCATGACCCTGTCTGGCGGCTGCGGTGCGCAAGAGATTCCCCTAGTACCACCGACGGTGATCCGGTTGCATTATCGGTATCGGATGAGAATGTGAGCCTGAAGAGCCACAAGTTGTAAGACGGCTACATACACGTGGTCATATGGATTAGGCATAGGCAGGGACAATGACCTCCAAAATGATGGAGACGACGACAGAGGCCTACAGTAGCGAGGAGCAGAAGAATATTGATCTGGTTACGGAATATATGCAGATCGTGTATGACCCGCAGCGTGTGAGTGCGAAGGCCGTGGAACACCTCTGCGCCCACGGCAATCGCTTCGTGGCTCCCACGACGGTTCCCCACGTCCTTACTCTGGAGGAATATGCCGACGACCATGGCTGTCTGACGAAGGAAGTCAAGGATCTGCACCTCGTGAGCTTCGACGTCCTGTTTGCGAAATATGATCGTGTGTGCGTGCGCTATACGGCGGAGGGCACGCATAGCGGTGAACCGCATCACAACGTGCTGCCGACCGGCAGGAAATCGAGATGGACCGCCTGCGCGCTGTTTCGAGTCGAGAACGGAAAACTTGTCGAATTCATCAAAGAGTGGAACAAATTGGTGATGTGGGAACAGTTCGGTTGGCCGGTAGAAGAGTGCTTAACGTCCAGACGATGATCGGCAAACGAATGGATCGTTCAGGTTCCCGGTGCCCATTGGTCGGCTCGTTAAGAACAGGAAGGAGGAATTATGGGTAAAGCACTTATGTTATGGTGGTTGGGCGTTCCAGGGGTCATCGTTCTCCTGCTCTACTTGTTTGTTTTTTAGAGAAGTCCCCAGCTCAGGGCTGTGAATGGCGGGGCGGGACCTCGAACCCGACGTTCCTGGCTGCCACCAAAAGCCGCGACTGCTTGTCTCCGCGAGGGATCGCTCGAATATAAGGGGGTATACCTCGTTACTCTGCATCACTTGCCTGCCTGACAGTCATCACCCATGCCGTTGATCGAAGCCATTCTCCTGCTCTTGGTCGCCGCGCGTTTGGGCGGAGAAGTTGCCGAGCGAATGGGCCAGCCGGCCATGATCGGCGAAATCCTGGCCGGGGTTCTGCTCGGTCCTTCGGTGCTGGATCTCATCCATATGACCTCCGAGCTCAAAGCCATCGCCGACATCGGCGTGTTGCTGTTGGTGTTCT
>DATIGP010000298.1:0-13001 GCA_035454625.1 Nitrospira sp. | reverse complement strand
ATAGGGAAACGCCGCCTGCGGATACTTATAGAGATACTTCATGTAGGAATGCGTCGGCGTGCTGTCGAGGTAAAAATAGTACTCTTTGACGTCCTCCCCGTGATTACCTTCGCTGTTGGTCAGGCCGAACAGGCGCTCCTTGAGGATGGGGTCCTTTCCGTTCCAGAGTGCCAGCGCGAAGCAGAGCCGCTGCTGCTCATCGGAGATCCCGCCCAGTCCGTCCTCGCCCCACCGATAGGCCCGGGAGCGGGCATGGTCGTGGGAAAAATAATTCCACGCATCGCCTCCCTCGCTGTAGTCCTCGCGGACCGTCCCCCACTGGCGCTCGCTCAAGTAGGGTCCCCACCGTTTCCAGGCCGGCCCATCCGTCAGCAGGCGAGCCTGTTCAACCGTCGGACCTTTCTGCTCCCCGCCCGTAACCGGCTCATTCTGTTTGATTGTGCGCGCGCGTTTCACGCTTCCACCGCCTGTTTTCGATTTTCCTGGAGTCATACGCCACCTCACGACCTGTGATATCGATGATCTGCTGGGTCTATTTCAGTAAGTGTTCCGCCGCCTCTCGAAGCTCGATGGATTTCGGATTGCCGACGTCCTTCTTCACGATGACATCCGTCGGCCGCACCTCTTTGCCGTAGTAGGCCTTATTGCTGTCGTTGGAGACGGTCACCATCGATCCATCCAAAGCAATGCCGCCGAAGGCCCCCTTCTTTTTCGCATAGGACACGATATCAGCCGTGATGCCTTTGGCCGATGTGCCGGCGCCGACCGGACCCACGGCCACGCCGACGTTGGCCCCAAGCTTGAAGTCGTTGGTGTAAAACCCCTCCAGCCCTTTCTGCGTCCTCACCACCATGACGATTTCGGATACATCGGCTCCGACCTGCAGCCCAAAGCTCGCCGATCCGATGTTGTAGAAGAGAGGATCGGACCACTTGCCTGTTCTCTCATCCCGCACGATCAGCACGCCGCTGCCGCCCGCGCCGCCGAACATGAATGCGCCGCGCATGAATTGCGGCACGATGAACAGTCCCTTGGCATCTTCGGACAGCTGTTTAATCGATCCTTTCAGTCCGCCGTCGGCTGCGAACGACTCCAGCGTCAGCTTCGCCTTGTCCACGAGCTGTTGTTGCTGGGCAAAATCCTCGGAACGGGCGGTGATAGGCATGAGCGAAACGAGACTGATCAGGACTGCCGCGACCAACGTCCCTCCTGTTCGGCTGCCCAGATGAGTGTGGATTGAAGCAGACATAAAACCTCCCCTTAAAGTTGCGATACATGACTGCGCTGTTTCGGCGCCTCAGGCGATCCGGCCTGAGGATACTGCAATGTGCCCTTCAACTCGGCGATCTTGTCGGCAGGAAAATTCGGAAGATACAGCGACTGGTGAGCCCGCCATTCCTTGACCCTGTTCTCGGCTTTTCGTATGCGGCTCTCGTCCATCGGCGGGCCCGGGAGTTCGTACTGAATTTGCGACGGGAGAGCCAGTTCCGTCCCCGCCTCTGCGACGATGTCCATGATGCGTAAATTGAGATCCTCCGCGACGTCCAGCGATTCGCTGTAGTCGTTGACTCCTATGTAGGCGAACACGTCGAGATTTAGAGAAGCATCGCCGAATTCCGTGAATCTCACCCAGAGTGGGTCCGGAAGTACCTTCGGATGGGCGTACAACATTTTTCTCACCTCCACCAAGACGAACCGGATTTGGTCCGGCGTCGTTTCCGGCCGGAGCTTGAGGCGGGGATGGAACCAGAAGCGGTCGCGCCGAGAAAGATTGTCCAGATGCATGTAGGCAAATTCGGCGTTGGGCACGCTGATGAGGCTCCGATCCAGCGTCCGGATCAGCGTGGCCCGCAGACCGATCTCCTCGACCGTGCCGATCTGGCCGCCGAACCGGCAGAAATCCCCCACGCGGACCGGCTGAGCCGTATAGAGCGTGAGAGCTCCGAAGACATTTTCCAACGATTTTTGTGATGCCAACGCGAGGGCTACTCCGCTGATACTGAGCCCGGCCAGCAGCGTGGTGACTTCATACCCGAGGTTCTCAAGCCACAGCAGCAACGCTCCGACCAGCGTCACCAGTTTTGCCAGTCTGACGATCGGACGGAGAAATATCTTCGCGCCGCTCAGCCCGGCGGCCTGGAGCCGGTCGGCGGCCCGTTGCGCAGCGAGGTCCAGCGCTCGGAGGACAAGCCAGGCCAGCGCGACCACCAGCACTGTCTTGCCTTCCGCGAATGCCTTGAGGACGACCGGCATGTGAAGTATCTGCATCAGGGAGCGGACCAATAAGGCCCACAACAACAACCGTATCGGTCCAGTGAAAAACTCTTCCAGCTCGGGGGATACATCGGGACGGAACCGGCGCAGCAGCCACAGCACGCCGGTCGCGAGCAGCATCGCGACGGGAAAAGCGGCGACGACGATGATGACGAACGCCACCCACCACAGAACTTCGATACCTATGATCCGATAATCGAAAAACCACGGAGGCAGCATCCTCTCGAGCCCGCCATATCCGAACTCTGCATGGAGCTTCGGAATGTGAGCCACGGTCGAGGCGGCCACTTTCCAGACATAGATTCCGTCTTCACGGGGCACCCGACTGAGGAGAATGTCATAAATCTTGATCTCACCGGTAATTCGTCCGATGCGGTCCCGCCCTTCCGGTAATCCGTCGTTCGGATCACCCTCAGGATTCAGGCTCATCGCGTCAAGATCCGGAAACAGCTCTCGGCCCAACACCATCCTGAGTTGCCGAGCCAATGCCGGCCCATCCGACCGCATCTCGGACGGGAGATCGAGATATTGGGCTGCCCGCTCGAAATCCCGGTCCCTCGTAGCTTGGAGGAACCCTATGAAGCTCGTGCGCGGCGTGCCTCGGCTTAACTCATCCTCAGGCGCGCCGACGATTTCCGCGGCCGGTCCGACGACCTGCCCCCGACTTTGTAACGCTTTTTTTACCGTGATCTCGGACTGAGCCGTTTCAGCGACGGCCCTGGGAGTCCATCCCACAACGCAGACAAGCGCGAAGAAGAAGAAGAAGAAGAAGACGGCGCCGCTTAATTTTTCAGCCATGCGCATGGTCTGTCATTCCAGCGTGATCCATCAAGAAAACAGCCGGCTGAGCGCTTCCCCACCAGTCCAGTGCGCCGAACACCATTTGGTGAGACTGATCATTGGAACGTGCGGCAAAGGTGGGATGGCGCAACATACATCACGGCAACTCGAGGACAATTCCACCGCACGAAGCCGGGCGCACTCAATGCGCCCGGCTCTTCTTGTCATGCGCTTCGGACGGGCATGATGCCGTTCACCTCGACTAGTAGGTCAACGGAATGGCCTTGGCCAACTCGATGTTCACGATCGCCCGAACCTTGTTTTCGATCTGAATGTAGCGCGCCGTCTTGGACCAAGGCAGGACCTTGCTGATTTTGTCGGCATAGGTCCGCTTCAGTTTCACCTCGGATTCCTGGGCCGAGAGGGCCTCGCTCAGAAGCTTCTTCGCGGTGTTGTCCTCGACCGGGCCCTTGTTGAAGGCGTCCGCGTATTCCTTGATTGTGTGCCCTATGTGCTGATTAATCTTGTCGAGTTCCTTTTGATATTCCTCGTATAGCGGCCAGAAGGCCTTCGCTTCCGCGTCGGTGAGATTCATGTTCGAAGAGACCAGCAACTTCTTGTCCGCCTTCACCTTCTGCATCAGGATCTCCATGTTGGTGTCGGCTGCGCTCTGCGCAAACGCCGGGGCGGCGATGAATACTGTGGCGGCCAGAATGATCGGTGTGAACACGTGCATGAGAAACTCTCCTTTCACATACTGGGTTATGGGAACAAAGGGTGGTACCGTAACAGGTTCTCCTACTAAACATCTAGAACAAATTGTTGTCCAGAACACAACGCAAGAAAAGGACCATCAAAACATAGGAATAGCTTTTCTAACGAACTCAATGATTTCCCGAAGGAATCTCAGCATTTTTCAAGCAATTAAGACAGAGCAGGCATCAGTTGAAAGAGGGCCGGTGGAGAGGATCGCGACAGTAGGAATAAGGGAGTTGTCCCATTTGGCAGCAGTAGAAAGGCTTTGTTTCTTGTGTTCATGTATATGGCCGTCTATCACTTCGCTCGGCACTACAGAACCGCGGCCACAAACCCGCCCGCCGGAATCGCGAGAACGGGACAGCGAGACTCCCGTAATACCCGCTCGCTGTGGCTTCCACGCAGCGCATCAAGAAACCCATTCCGCCCGTCTGTGGTCATCACGATGAGATCCGCATCCGTCTGCTCCGCAACCCGATTGATAGTCTCAATCACCTCGCCGCTCCCGGTCATTCGGTTCCAACGCCACCCGGTTACCTCCGGACAGGCCACCTCCGGCATGGCCCCCTCCTCACCGACGTGCAGGAGAGTGAACAAACCGGAATCGCACTGGAGTCTAGAAGCCATCCTGGCCACGGCATGAATGGCCGGCTGCGCCGCTGGAACCCGCGCCATGGGGATCAGGATGTTTTTCAGGGAGATGGACCCGTCAATGGGAGACACAAAACCCGTCACGCCCTTGGGAATAAAGAGCGTCATCACCTGTGACTTGCGGGAAACGCTGGTTGCGACGGATCTTTCGAGCCACTGGACCCCACCCTTGCTCTGGTCCGTCGCCAGCACGATGAGATCCGTGCCGTGCTGTTCGAGATAGGCCGTGACGGATTTGACCGGGTCGTTGTGAACCATTTGCACCTTTTGGACCTTGATCCCCAATTTTGACACATCGCTTCGCTCACTGTTCCTCGGAAGCAGGCCCCAACGCTCCAGTGTCTCGCGGACTCCGGGAAAATCCGTCCATGATTCAACCCGACGGCCCGACACGTGAAGGATGGTCAGCGTGGCTTTGGCAGTCAGCGCCGCGACCAGCGCATGGACAAACGCCGTGTGGCTGGCTTCGGAGAAGTCGGACGGATGAACAATGTGCTGAAGAACGGGAACCTCGGACAAATGGTTCGGATCCATAGGCCTCCTCGAATGATTACCTAAGCGATAGAACCTTGACTCTAACCGGACGTGGTGAGATTTTTCAAGCCGACCTGACAGCCACCCTCAGTCGTCGACAACCGCGCCGAGACCGTCTTGAAACTTCCGGCGTCTTCAGCTACTGTCCCGCGGCCCATCCGGTGTCTCAATATATGACCGACCCTTCACCCAATCGCTTGGGGCCGGCTCTGCGAACGACGGGGCTGATCCTCTTGATCAGCACCTCGAGCGCGTGGGGCGGCCCAAGCGTGAACATTCCGAAACCGAACGAGAGACTGTTGCCTCCTCCCCCGCCTCCCACCCTGGAACGCTCCGTGGTCAGAATGGAGGTCAGTCTCTCAGCAGAGGAACTGGCTCAGCTGGTGGATGAAACGTTTCCTCCCGTCATCGCCCGCGAAGACGGGTGGAACGATTCTGCCCTGTGGCCGGAGCGGGATGATCTTCGTTTCCTCTACCGGCTGCATCGGGGCGGGTTTCAGTATCACATGCAGCAGAACAGGCTCGAATTAACGTTTAACGACATCCGTTACAGAATTTGGGCCCGTAGGCCCGGAAGGGAGCAGGTTGACGAGGGACGCTGCGGGCATGGGGATGATCCTCCGAAACGCATCCAGGTCATCGCTCATACAGCAGTGAGCTGGTCGGATGCCTGGCGGCTCAACCCGCAGACGAGCTTTGACCCGCCGGTCTTTGTCGATGCCTGCCGGCTCCAACCATTGAACATCGACGCCACCCCGATGCTGCAGTCCGTCGTGCAATCCAGGCTGTCGGTCCTGGCAGAAAAGATTGATCGGACCATCGACGAGCGTAATGCCGGCAAACAGCGGGCGGCCATCATTTGGAAGAAACTACAAGAATCGGTCGAATTGGCGCCGAACCGATGGCTCGCGTTCAACCCGGTCGATGCGCGCGTCGGCCCGGTTGGCTCCGACGGCGGCTTGCTGATCACGACGTCGGTCAACCTGATCATGGAACCGAAAATCCTCGACACCAAGCCGCCAGCCGGAGATCAGCCGCTTCCCCCGCTGCAGACGACGCCGGCCACGATGGGCGGTTCCCAGCTCCTGTTCCCGGTGTTCGCAGATTACGCGACAATCAACAGCCGGCTCAAGCGCATGCTCGTCGGCCAGAGGATCGACACGCCGCTTGGAGAACCGATCACGATCACCGATGCGGAACTCTACGGAAGCGGCAACAAATTGATCGTGGCGGTCAAGGTGAAGGGCGGGGTCAACGGCACGCTCTATTCCACCGGCGTTCCCGTATTCGACGAGGCGAATCGATCGGTCAAATTCAAGAATCTGGATTTCACGTTGGATACCAAGAATATGCTGGTGCGCGGGGCGGAGCTATTCTGGCGCGATACGCTGCTTGAGAAAATGGAATCGGATATCTTCGTGGATCTTGATGAGCCCCTGATGCTCATGCAGACCCGCCTCAACCAGGCGCTGACGCGGGAACTGGCTCCGGGCGCCAGACTGGAGGGAAAATTTACGAAGCTGCTTCCTGCCGGCATCTATCCCGTCATCGGAGGGGTTGAGGTGCGGATGATCGCTCAGGGCACTATGCGGCTGTTGTTGCAATGAGCGGTGGCCACCATCAATACCCCTGCATGGACCTGATGTGGCTTGACAAGACAGCCTGGAGGGAATATGAGCATACCCTCACAATATTGGCTTTGGGGCAGCTTTTGGGGAAGGTGGGAAACGAATTTACATGCCGAACATGACGGCGCTCCGAAGCGTACAAGCAACCGGTGGCCGGCCCGGAGAGGATGAGGCTCGACGAGGTTCCATGAACACTTCACAATAGGAGGATGCCAATGCACATGTCTCGTCTGGGGATTTGCACAGTCTGTGTATTCATGATGATCTCGGCCGGCTGCACGAGCTACTATCGTGTCACCGACCCGGCCAGCGGAAAGGAATACTACACAACCAGTGTTGACGAAAAAGGAAAGTCCGGAGCGGTCAAGATCAGGGACGAGAGGACAGGAAGCTTCGTGACGCTCCAGTCCTCCGAAGTCAGAGAGATCTCCGCAGATGAGTACAAGGCGGCAACCGGCAAGAAGTAAAACGACAACGGCTCAGCCGTCGGGCGGAGCGTCCTCTGTCGAGACAGAGGGACGCTCCGCGCCCCATTCAAGTAGGCGAGCTACGTTGCAGCGAGCGATGATCCGTCCGCAGCACATTAGTACAGACGGATCATATGTTGATGTTGGTTCCACGGACGCCGATCGATCCACGATATACAAGAGGAAATGCATGCACTCATCGGTTCGGTTGTCGGTAATAGTCCTAATCCTTGCATGGCTCGCAGCAGGCATCGGCTGCCAAACGATCTCACCGAAAGAACAAGCGGCATTAGAAATGGTCCCCGTCACGGACCCATCGCAGGTAGCGGGTAAATGGGAAGGACTGTTACGCCGCGTGCCGCCGTCGAGGACCGATGGGGTCACCCTCGTCATTCTTTCTGATGGCCGATATCGTTTTACCAGCGCGAGAACGATCGGCATTCTCAGGGGAGAAGGAACCTTTACAGTTGCAGACGGCCGCCTCACAACGACCGGAGAGCGAGGGACGATGGACGTGACGCTCTTCGAAGGAGAGGGACGTCGCATGCTCCGAGCCACCGGACAGTCGAGTGACGGGCTCGGATTCGTCGCAGAAGTCACGCCGGTCAAGAGTCCTGCGCACTGAATTAGCCATGAACAGGCTGAAGAAAAATGGACCAGATGCGTAGAGTCGTTTCTCTCCTCCTCTTCGCAGCACTCTCCGCCAGCTTCATCGGCTGCGAATACGTCCGTCCCACACTAAACGCACCATTGACCCAGTGGAATCCTCAGTACGGCTATCGCTTCGCCAACGTCGCGCCTCCGGAAGAAGGCAATTCCGACAGTCTGTTCGTCGTGGCGTCCTTTTCCGGGGGTGGAACGAGAGCCTCCACACTCGCATTCGGGGCCTTGCGCGTACTGGCCCGGCAACCTATTACCTGGGAAGGGAAGACCAAGCGGCTGCTCGACGAACTGGACGTGATCTTTGCCCTGTCCGGCGGGACTTTCACCGGCGCCTACTACGCACTCTTCGGAGACCGGATCTTTCACGACTTCGAATACAGCTTCTTGCGGAAAGACTGGGAAAGCGAGCTGAGACACCGCATTCTGCGGTCGCCGAGCAACTGGTTTCGCCTCTGGTCTCCCTACTTCGGCCGCATCCATATCATGGCTCAATTGCTGGACGAGGCGCTGTATCAGGGGAAAACTTACGGCGATCTCCTGAACCAGAGGACCAGGCCGGGTCTGCTGATCCATGCGTCCGACATGGCGACGTTGTCGCGGTTTGAATTTATCCAACCTCAGTTCGACATCTTGTGTTCCGATCTCAGCCAGTTCCCGATCGCCTATGCCTCGGCCGCCTCGGCGGCGCTCCCCTTGGTGCTGAGTCCGATCACGCTCAAGAATTACGCTGGTGCATGTGCCTACCAGCCCCCGGATTGGCTGAAACAATCCGCCCAGTCTGCCAGGCCCGCTCAGCGGACAAGGGCGAAGGAACTGCTCTCTTACTTGGATATTGAGAAACGACCCCATATCCATCTACTCGACGGAGGCCTCTCAGACAACATGGCGCTCAGGGGCATCCTGGAGGGCGCCGCAGTGGCGGGAGGGCTAGAACAAACGATTAAGAATGCTGGGATCAAGAAGATCAAGAAGTTGGTCTTCATTTCGGTGAATGCCGAAACGAGTCCCGACGTGAGGGAGTACCGCAGCGATCACATCCCCAGCACCTCCCGAGTGTTCAACTCGCTGGTAGACATCCCGATCAATCGCTACTCATCGGACACGCTGATGCTCATGCGATTCGGCGTAGAGAAGTGGCAGGAGAAGCTGCGTGGCCGTAAGCTCGTCCCGACGAGCGTCTTTACCCAGGGAAGTCCCAAGGAGACCAACGATAGCGCGTTTACGGAAGACGCGGATGTGTACTTCATCGATGTGAGTCTGGGAGCCGTGACCGACGCGGATGAGCAGCAGTATCTCATGAAAATTCCTACGACGCTGTACTTGACCGACGAACAGATCGAACGCCTACTTTCGGCCGCGACGAAATTGATTTATCGCGACCCCGAATTTCAGCGGTTGATGCGCGATCTGGAGTCACCGTCGCCAGCCGGAGGTTAGCCATGGACCAACTTGTCACAAAGGGTTCTTTTCGCGTCCTAAGCGTTCCCTTGCTGCTGGCCCTGCTCGGCGGCTGCGCCGGTCCTCGGTCTCATGAAGGTAAGGATTGGACACAGGTACCGATTACCGACGTCCATATGGTTGCGGGCGATTGGGTGGGCTCCGTGAAAAAACAGGCTGCTCTGCTTGCAGAAGGTTCAGTCCGTTTGATAATCCTTGAAAACAGCACCTACGTGTTCGCCGGCCAAACCACATCAATGGCGGCGGCTGGGGCCGGACCATTGAAGGTCCGTGACGGCCGGCTCATCGGAGATACCGACCGACGGGCCATGAGCATCTCGCTCTATGATCATCAGGGGCAACCAATCCTTGCCGTCGAAGCAACCAATCACGAAACTGGAGATCACTTCCGAGGCGATTTCACAAAGCTTCCATAACCCCTGCCAAGCAGAAGTCGCCATGATGATACGATGGAACCAGGTTGTTGCAACTGGTTCCCTGTCCAGCTATGTTGTAAGACGTAAGGCGACGTGGAACTCAGAACCGAGAGAGAAGATACACACCTAAACCAATCTTTGCTGCCAACTGGGGGCTCGCGGCGAAGCAGCAAATACGTGAGGCCAAGACAACACGTCCCTAGGCGTATGGGACATAACCATAACCATTGGAGCAAAGGAGACGACCATGAGAATATTTCGTGTTTCTGTGCCGGCCGTTTTGTTAATGGCAGCCATGGCATGTGCGAGTTCCAGTGCCTGGGCAGCCGAGGATTATTCCTCCACGATGGACAAATTCAAATCCTCCGAGCAAGTGAAGCCGTTTTTTGAGAATGCGTACGGGTATGCGGTCTTTCCTCTCATCGGGAAAGGGGGGTTGGGGGTCGGCGGAGCATACGGCCAGGGACAAGTCTACCGCGAAGGAAAAGTGACCGGCAAAACAAAGTTGCTGAAGCTCTCATTCGGCTTTCAGGCGGGAGGCCAGGGGTTCAGTGAAATCATCTTCTTCAAAGATAAGCGCGCCTATGATGAATTTACGAGCGGGGAGTTTGCTTTCGACGCGACGGCCTCAGCAGTGGCCATCACCGCCGGGGCGCAAGCCCAGACCGGGACAGCGGGAGGTTCAGCGGGAGTCAGCGCCGGACCGGCATCCGGGAAACAACTTGCCCTCGACTACCACAAGGGAATGGCCGTCTTTACTCAAGCGATAGGCGGTCTGATGTACGAGGCGGCCATTGGAGGTCAAAAGTTCAGCTTTGAACCGATAAAAGATTAGGATTTGTAGTGGAAGTGGGCGAGGTGCAGTCGCCGATAACCTCGCCCACAAACCTCTGAGACATCAGCCACGTGAAGAACCCTACGTAGTCATACCTTCCACCTATACGGTTACAAATCGGTTAGAGGTAAGGGATTAAACTGAAATTATTGAGACAAACCTCATCGCATCGAACCTCCTCAACGGAAGTCGGGATGCAGAAACGGGATCCGGGATGCGAGATATCGCGTATCCCGAGACCCGCACGGATCTTACAGTCCAGGCACCTCGCAATCAGGCCTTGCCGGCTCCCCCGATAATCTTCCCCTCCCACAGCTCTTGCAAAAAAACGCGCCACGGCATGATTCTGATGCGCTCATGGATTCGTTCGACCCGTTCGTTGCAGACAAGCAGGGTTGTACGCGGCGCATATTCATCTCGAAATGCCATCAGCGGCCGCAAGTCCCTGAGGTCAACCCGATTTGTTCCCTTCACCTCGATAGCCACTTCACCGCTACCCAGAATGAAATCAACCTCCAGGCCGGATTTGGTCCGCCAGAAATTGATGGCGTAATCCAATTCCCGCAACGACCGGTGCGCTCTGATTTCCATCAAGATGAGATGCTCAAAGGCCTTTCCAAACGATTCGCCTCGCTCGTGCGTCAACTGCCGATGGGTCAGGGCGCCTGCAACCCCGACATCGAAGAGATAAAACTTTGGCGCCTGGCCGATGACCTGCCGGCTTTGGCGCTTTTTGAACGGGGAAATCATGATTCCTAACAGCGTATCTTCTAAGATCTGGTAGTACTCCTTCACCGTTTTGGAATCCACGCCACATTCCCGCGCGATATTGGAATAGTTCGTCAGTTCGCCGTGAGAGTATCCCATGGCCTCAAAAAACCTGGAAAAGGCCGGGATATTTCGAGTCAGTCCTTCTGCAAACACCTCTTCCTTCAAATAATCGGTCGTATAGGCTTTCAATAATTTGGCGTGCTGATCCTGCAGATAATGATCAGGAATCAGCCCATGATTCAAGGCTCTCAGCAGATTCATCTGCTCAAGTTCGGCGCTCACCAGCGGGAACATTTCATACCGCCAGGCCCTGCCGCCCAGCAGGTTGGCCTGCCCTCGTTTCAACTTCCGGGCACTTGAGCCGCACAGAATGAATCGCAGCCCCTTGTTCTCGATCAACCAATGCACCTCATCCAGAATATGCGGCACCTTCTGTACTTCATCCAGGATGATCGGATGCTTCAGGACACCGGCATTTTTCGCCAACAACTGTTCCCGCAGAAGCGCCGGCCTCTTGGAAAACTCCAAGACCAAATCGGTATGGAGAAAATCAAAGACCAGGCTTGAGGGAAACCGTTCTTTCAGATAGGTCGATTTCCCGATTTTTCTGGGGCCCCAAAGAAACGCCGACTGCCTCGGGGGCAGATCAAGCTCAAGCATTCTCTTGATGGAATCCATATTCGGATAGAGCTCCTACTTAGTTCACTTGTCTAGGAATATATTCCGATTTGGCTTTTCCGTCAAAGGGCAGGAACGAGATCCGGGATACGAGATACGGGATGGAAGAGTGCGATGCGGAATGCGAGATTCGGGATATCCCGTACGATAGACTTCTTGGCTGCTCCATCATTCCAGGACGGGAGCGCGTCAGCGATGTGCACAACTCGCATTAGACTACCACAAGGGAATGGCCGTCTTCACACAAGCGATAGGCGGTCTGGTGTACGAGGCGGCCATTGGAGGTCAAAAGTTCAGCTTTGAACCGACAAAAGATTAGGATTTGTCGTGGAAGTGGGCGAGGTGCAGTCGCCGATAACCTCGCCCACAAACCTCTCAGACTTCAGCCACGTGAAGTACATTCATAATCTGTTTGCCCAGAGACCAGTCGAGGCGTTGAAAACGATCAACAAGAACGCGAGCCACGCCCTGCCCGGAAAGGTTCGCCTCTTGGATAAGAGGTGTCTGGGATCGCACGGCATTTGCTCAACCGGGCACTTTGTGTCCACGGTCGAGATCACGGAAAAGATCGGTAAGCGGTACGTAGCCGACAAGGGAAGGGAATCCATCATCAGCCCGCCGCAGGTTTAAGCGGCGGGCTAGACAATGCGGAAAGTAGCGGTTGTTCACCCACATTCAACCAGCCGCTTTTCAGGAAATGGACTGGCCTGCCACTCAGCCCCCAGCCCGAAGCGGAAGACCCCGTGGCAATGTTGCCGTTCACAACGGCGAAGGACACCTTCCAGTCATTCCATCGCACGGCGTTCAGTTCTCACCTGGGCAAACGTCATGCAGAGAAACTGGTCCCGGCAACTGAAGCGGCGGACATTGAAGTCGCCCCGATACTTGGCCACCAGCCGACGAAAGGTGTGCCACGGAGCAAACTCCATCACTTGTGCAAAGACGAGCGGGCCAGCATGCATCGGTGCCTCCTGGTGATAACCAAGAAGCCTGCCGGATTGCCCGGTGGCCGTTCAAATCGTTCACAAGCGACAAGGGCATAAACTCTGCGTCAGTGCTTGCGTTTCAGCGGATGACCCTCAAACCTGTC
>DATIGP010000297.1:0-4957 GCA_035454625.1 Nitrospira sp. | reverse complement strand
ACCCCAGTTCCTCGCGCAGCAGGTCCTCCACCGTGAACCGCCCGTATGCGACGCCGCCCTGATTGGACACGACGATGAGGGCATAGCCCAAGGCGTGCAGCCGACGTAAGCCGTCGATCGTCCCGGGCATCCATTCGATTTGCTCAGGGGTGCGATCGAAGGGATGGTCTTCGATCAACGTGCCGCCCTTGTCCAAAAACACGGCTTTTCGTTTCATGGCCAGGAGGTTTCCCGCATCGGATGATGACGGCGGCGACTTTCACGCCTTTCGATCGAGCCTCCACGTGAAGGGCGTGGCTGAGACCGTCATTTGTTCTTAAGAACGCCGGGTCAAAGGAATTCCAGGTCTTTTACGAAAAAGACGGCGTCGCCCTTGGTAAGAGTTGAGAACCGACATCCGCCGGGTCCAGCCGTCTAGTCCACCCGTCCAATAGGCGTGAGAGTACTGCTTCATGGATGGGAGAAGTACTGGATAAAGCCCCTAGTCGATGCCGCGACTGGGGGAACTCCTAGATGGAAAAATTGTCCGATGTGACAATGTACTCCGTACGAGCAAAGGCAGGAGAATTGGCGGGACTTGAACTCTAGACAGTGAGGAGGTTCGCATGAAATCAATTCACGAAATATTTGTGATTGGAGTGTTTGCATTGTGTGTTGTAGCGTTGTCCATAGGACCGCCAGCGACGGTACAGGCGGAACATTCACCGAGTCCTTCAGACACGATGAAAACCGACTCCATAACGGACGCGCAAAAGTACAATTTTCAATCCGATGATGACAAGCAACGAAACGCCAGTAAAGACAGCGCCCTGCCAAGTGGCGGGAAAACCATCCACGGTGAACTGTTCCGAGTCGACGACGCCGATTATTTTGTCAAAGTCAAGGATGGGACAGAAGTTCGTTTGCACACCGACAAGAGCACCAATATGATCGGGAAGATCAAAAAGGGCGATCAAATAGAAGCAACGGTCAACGATCAGAATCATGCGTTATCGATACAAGCGGTCAAACGAAAGTGAGATGTGTGGGACCATTGTCCGCTTGGGCCGTTTCTGATTGATTGATTCTCCTGTCAGGAGAACCTGCAGGCGCAAACGCTGCAGTCGAAGACTGCATTCTGCCCAACTCAACGGAAAACGGGTCGCATGTTCACTGTCACCTCACGCCCTCGTTCCGGAATATTCGGCGAATCCACCAACGATGAAGCCTATCGAGTACTTCCTGGAGAAGACCGCATGGTGAAAGAGATTATGACTCAGGATGTCGCTACGGCTCCTGCTTCCGCCACCGCCAAAGAGGCGATTGAGGTGATTCGCAACCGGCGCGTTCCTATCCTGATCGTATGCGTGGGGAACGAGCCGGCGATCGCCGTTACAGAGTATGACCTGGCCATCAACGTATCGACCCAGGACTGCGGTGATTCGGTCATGCTCTGTGAGCTGATCAAGAATCGCACGATCATTCGCTGCCGGGATGATGTCATTCTGGCCGATGCCATTCCAGCAATGCTGGACCATCGCGCTCGTCATCTTCCGGTCGTCGACGAACGAGGCGATCTCGTCGGTGCGCTCTCGCTTGTGGATGCCTTGGGCGCCATCACGCCGGACGCCGCGGCGCTCTGGCAAACGAAGTTGCGGCGATTGTGGAGTGAGGCGCCTGAGCTCACCTGATGCCGTCCGATGGGCTGGCCCGTCCATCTCTGTGATGAGCAGGCGGGACTCATCGGCGTACCTCTCTGGTTTTTCCGAGTACCTTTTCTGAAGATTCTACGCCACCTTCGGGCGATGGAGGCCTCGACTGATTTCAAACGTACCTGGTCGAGGGCGCGTTCCAGCGCGCTTGGATTTCTTATCGCCCTCATTCTGCTGACGACCTTCATTCTTGATACCGGATTGCCGGATGGAGTCGCAGCTTGGGCTCCCTATTCAATTGCCATTGTCCTGGCTCTGTTATGGGACGGCGCGCGCACTATTGCTTCCGTCACCGCAGCGGCGCTCATCCTTACGCTGATGGGGTTATGGATCGGTCCGCTGGGAGACTTCCAGACAGGGGCCGTCAATCGCGCGATCGGCGTCGTGACGATCACGGGTCTTGGTGTGGCATGTCTGTACGTGGATCGGGCAAGGCGGCGCCTTGTCGAAAAACGTGATGCGCTTGCCGCAAGTCAACAACAACTTCATGCGTTCGTCGATGAAATGAACAGCGTCGGCATTGTGTTGTGTGATCTTCGTGGACGCGTGACCGAATGGAATCACGGCGCGCAGCTGCTCACGGGCTATACGAGCGACGACACAAGAGGCCGGCCGCTCCATCGTGTCTTTCCGGGAGAGATGAATTCGGTCGCCCGTTGGGCGCAGGTATGTCACTGGGCTCGTCGCAAGGGGGAAGTCGTGCGGGAGGAAGTTCTGCGTCGACGAGACGGTTCGTGGTGCTTGATGCATATGACGGTAAAGCCCTTGAAAAATCGCTTTCGGCGTCATCACGGATATTCAGTGGTGATACACAATCTCGCGAAATCTTCCGCGGTGACAAAGGGGAACAGCGCGAAGAGTCGGCCGATCAGCTCGGTGTTGAGAGGTCACGGAGGTCTGGTGATGTACAGGTGTCGCTTGGAACAGACGCGGACCTTGAACTATATCGATGCCACAGTCGAACGATTGCTTGGCGCAGACGGCGACGTTCTCTCGCAGCACGGCCCCGGGCTCAGTGAATGGACGCATCCGCTCGATCGTGAGCAGGCGTGGAATGCCATTGAGGAGGCGGTCCTGGCAAAACGCCCCTACTTGTTGGTGTATCGGGTTGTCGGTGCAGAAAGCAAAGAGCAATGGGTATGGGACGAGGGTGAACCGATCATAACGGACGATGGACGTGTCGCCGGTTTGGAAGGATTCCTCGCCGGTATTTGATCCCGCTAGAGCTCCATCATATCTATTATTTGAAGCTCATCTCTAGGGCTTTTACCAGTTCGAGCCAGGCTGAGGGACCCTATAGTGAGGTGACCGGTACCCTTCGAGTCTTGAAGAGTACAAGCAAGAGGCCATGAGTCCAGCTCCCACGTCGTAGGACCGGCGTAGAAGGTCAAGGCTCGCATCATGATGATCCAAAGAATTCCTCTCGGAGCACAAGCTGAAAGGGACGGTGTGCGGTTCAGGGTCTGGGCTCCTAAGGCCAAGTCAGTCGATGTGCTATTCGAGAAGGGCCATACACAATCACTCGAGAGAGATGAACAAGGCTACTTCAGCGGAGTCGCGTCATCCGCGGGCCCGGGGATGACCTACCGTTATCGATTGGATGGAGGGAAAGACTATCCGGATCCTTGTTCGCGTTTCCAACCGCAGGGGCCTCACGGTCCTTCACAGATCGTGGATTCGGCCGCCTACCGCTGGCGCGATCATGATTGGCCCGGCGTCCACATGGCGGGACAAGTCATCTATGAACTCCATATCGGCACGTTCACCGAGGAAGGGACCTTCGATGCCGCAGTTCGGGAATTGGACGCCCTCAAGCGCCTCGGGATTACGCTGGTGGAAATCATGCCAATTGCGGAATTCTCCGGTCGGTGGAATTGGGGGTACGACGGGGTTTGTTTGTTCGCACCCTCACGCATGTATGGAGACTATGATGCCTTCAAGCGCTTCGTGGACGCCGTCCATGAAAAGGGATTGGGAGTCATTTTGGACGTGGTCTACAACCACTTCGGACCGGATGGAAACTACTTATCGGTGTTCAGCGATGACTATGTGACCGACCGGTATCCGAATGAGTGGGGGCAAGCCCTCAATTTCGACGGGCCTTCGGCGGAGGGCATGCGGGAATTCGTCGTCCAAAACGCCTGTTATTGGATTCAAGAGTTTCATCTGGATGGTCTCAGAGTAGACGCGACGCACGCCATCCATGATGCCAGCGAGCGACATATTCTGGCGGACCTATCGACCGAGGCACGGCGGGTGGCGGGGCGGCGATCCATCGTGCTGATCGCCGAAAATGAAGCGCAAAATATTCGTGCCGTGCGGCCTGTAGAACAGGGAGGCTGGGGGCTGGACGCGATATGGTGCGAAGATTTCCATCACGTGTCCCGGGTGGCGGCGACCGGACGGAGCGAAGCCTATTACACGGACTATCGCGGTACGTCGCAAGAATTTCTTTCGTCCTTGAAACGTGGGTTTTTGTATCAGGGACAGCGGTATCATTGGCAGCGCAAGTCCAGAGGTACGGTCGTCGATCGCGAGCCTGCCTGCAGCTTCGTGTTCTTCATTCAAAATCATGATCAAATCGGGAACACACTCACCGGCAACCGTCTCCATACGTTGACGAGTCCCGGGCGGTATCGTGTCCTCACGGCGATCAATTTGCTTGCTCCCCAGACGCCCTTGCTGTTCATGGGGCAGGAATACGGCGCCTCGACGCCGTTTCTCTACTTCGTCGATTTCGCCGGGCATGAAATCGGTCCCAAAGTCAGACAAGGCCGGCAGGAGTTCTTGAGCCAATTTCCTAGTTATGCCTCCGATGAAGCGCAGAAGTCGATGTTCGATCCTAACGACCCCATGACGTTCGAACGGTCCAAGTTGGATCGGGGGGAACGTGGGGCTCACGGTGCTCTCTACCGTCTCTACCGGGACTTGTTGCGGCTCCGCCGCGAAGACTTGGTGTTCTCCGCCCAATCACGAGACAAGCTCGACGGTGCCGTTCTCAGTCAGGAGGCGTTCGCCGTCCGCTATTTTGAAGAGACGGGGTATGACCGCCTTGTCGTGGTCAACTTGGGAGCGGATCTCCACTTCGTACCCGCTCCCGAGCCGCTGCTGGCTCCAAGGCCCGACGGGTATTGGACACTGCTGTGGTCGAGCGATCATCCACAGTACGGTGGGCCCGGGATCGTCAATCCGCTGACCGATGAGGGTTGGCACATCCCGGCCGATTCGGCGACGGTGTTTCGAATCGAGCGTAATGTCGCGGCGGC
>DATIGP010000296.1:0-12677 GCA_035454625.1 Nitrospira sp. | reverse complement strand
AATTTAGAGGACTACCATTAGAAGAGGAGAACAGAATATGGCTATGAAGAACCCACCACACCCCGGAGACTTTATCCGGACAGAGCTTGTAGACCCTGCTGGCCTGTCGGTCACGGCGGCTGCCAAAGCTCTGAACGTGTCACGCCCAACCTTATCCAGTTTGCTGAATGGGAAGGCCGATTTGTCGGGAGAGATGGCTTTGCGGCTAGAGAAGGCATTCGGTGTGAAGATGGATACCTTGATGCGGATGCAAATGTCCTATGACATTGCCCAAACTCGTAAGCGCGCGAAGCATGTTCATGTGCGGAGGATTCCATTGACTGCCGTTCATTCGTGAGAGGATTAGCATAGAGATGCTTGAGCCATGAATCTTCAACAAGCCTACTATGAACTGAAGTTTGAGATCGCTTTTCTCCGGGCGAAGGGAGATGAGTTCCAAACCTTCTTCGAGAGGCTCATGGGATTAGCATGTAAGGCCGATTTTATGGCTTGTCGTCCGTGGGGGAAGGAAGGGGATCGCAAGAATGATGGTTTTCTTAAATCAGAACGGCGGTTATTCCAGGTCTATGCCCCAAACGATATGGAAGCTGCCAAGGCTATTGCGAAGATCACGGAAGACTTCAATGGAGCTAAAGTTTATTGGGGCCAACATTTTAGTACGTGGGTGTTCGTGATCGCATATTTTTTTGAACGCTGTGCACTGCTGTCCAAAATAATCGGCTTCACCGAGTTCTTCCTGCGAGAATGCTGCATATGAGATGGTCTCTGTTCACCCATCCGGTTCAGGTTGTCAGTTCTGCTGTCCAAGATCACGTGGTGAATAATCTCTCTTGGAGCGGGGCTGGCATGAGCCCCGATCGTTCAAAGGGCGCATCGAGCCAGGCCCACAGATTCCGATAGGTCAGCAGATTGAAGCGGAGCAGAGCGGCCAGGTTTGAGAGACTCCAGGGCCAGGTCGACTTGAGCTGGAGGAATTTCAGCAGCAACATGGCGATCAGCGCGATCCAGATCTGCACCTGCACGGCATTCTCGCTGGTGCCCACGAAGGTTTTGATCTTCAGGTGCTGCTTCAGGGCTTTAAAGAGAAGCTCAATCTGCCACCGCTCCTTGTAAATGGCGGCAATTGTACTGGCGGCGAGATGCATGAGGTTCGTCAGGAAGGTGAGCCGCCGTTGCCGTGTCTCATCCCAGATAATCACCTGCCGCAGCGGGACCGGGCATCGATCGCCGGCATGCAGGCCGGTGAGGCAACTAACCTCATCGACCAACACCGGACCGCGTAGGGGCACGGGACGCTGCTCCAGGACTTCATACAGCATATTGGTGCGGGACCGCGTGAGTCTATCCTGAGTCTTCGGTGGCTTTTCGCTACAAAGAGTAAAGGCCTCTCTGTCGCGGAAAGCGACAAACGTGAACCTGTTCACCCACCCGTCCGGCAATGCGAAACAACGACACGGCTTTTTACCATCCTGTTACAAATCCACCCGAAGGCCTCCGAGGATAAGCAGCGGCTGCCCGAGCGTTTTGATGCTGCCCGTTTGCGTGGCGATATAGCGGCGGTCGGTGAGGTTCTCGCCGTTGATAAAGAGCTCGGCCCATGAGACGATGCGTTTTCGCAGCGACGCATCGAGGACAATAAAATCCGCCACCGGTTGCCGGTTCACATCATCAACGAACTGCCGAACAAGTACGAGCCTGAAGCGTCAGTTGCGCAAAGTCCGGACGGCCGATTTCACGTCTCTCTTACGGCTTCGGATCACTTGAGACCAAGGCCGATAGAACTTCCACGCCGGAATGTTCACCGCCACGGATGTGACCTCGGTCGTCTGATATTGTTTCAGGCTGTCTCAACCCTAACGGTCTTCCGGCAGTATGGTAGTACAGTACCGGAATCACGACGAGGGTCAGGAGCGTCGAGGCCCCGACACCGAAGAGCAACGAGACGGCTAACCCCTGGAAGATGGGGTCCAGAATGATGACGAACGCCCCCACCATCAATGCGGCGGCGGTCAGAAGAATGGGGCGCGTCCGAATCGCACCCGCTTTGATCACAGCTTCTAATATAGGAACACCGGCTCGTTCTTGCAGCTGAATGAAATCCACGAGTAGGATGGAGTTCCTCACGATGATGCCGGCGAGCGCAATGAAGCCGATCATCGATGTCGCGGTAAAGTACGATCCGGTGAGCCAATGTCCGGGAAGGATGCCGATCAGCGTCAGTGGGATCGGCGCCATGATGATCAAAGGTGTGACGAACGATTGAAACTGCCCGACGATCAGCAGATAAATCAGCAACATGGCCACGCCGAACGCAATGCCCATATCGCGGAACGTTTCATAGGTGATGTGCCATTCCCCATCCCATTTCATGGCAATCTTTTCTTCGGACCAAGGCTGCGTTGCATAGTATTGTTCGATTTGATATCCCTCGGCCGGTCGGAAACTCTCCAACCGTTTCCCCACTCCCAGCAGGCCGTAGACCGGACTTTCGGCTTTCTCCTCTCCGGGACCGCCGACATCGGCGACCACATAGACCACCGGCTTTTGATTCTTGTGATAGATCGCCTTGTCTTGCACCGTCTGCTCTACCGTGAGCAGTTCCGACAACTGCACGATGCCTCCGGTACTCGTGCGCATTCCGATTTCGCCGAGATGCTCGAGGCCAGTCCGTACGGCGAGCGGCAAACGAAGGACGACTTGAACCGGGCTCTTCTCTTGAGGGATATGGACGAGCCCGACCTTCGCCCCCTGGAGCGCCATACGCAGCGTGTTCACGATTTCTTCAGAAGGAATGCCGGCGAGTGCCGCTTTCACACGATCGACCGTGAAGACGTATTTCACCTGGTCCGCCTCAATATAGTCATCGACATCGACCACTCCGGATGTGGATTCGAACAGTTTCCGAATCTCGCGAGCCACAGTGAGTTGTCTGCCGTAATCAGGACCGTAGACCTCCGCCACCAGGACTGATTGCACAGGAGGCCCAGGCGGCACTTCGACGATCTTCACGTTGGCTCCGTATTCACGGGCGATCTGTTGCACCGGAGAGCGAATCAGCTGGGCGATCTCATGACTCTGGACGTCACGCTTGTGCTTCGCGACTAGATTGATCTGGATATCGGCCTCATGAGGTTGTTCTCGCAGGTAATAGTGGCGGACCAGCCCGCTGAAATTAAAGGGCGACGAGGTGCCGACATAAGCCTGATAGTCGCGCACCTCCGGCACGGTCTTTACATATCGCCCCAGCGCCTGCGTGACCCGCGCCGTCTCTTCAAGCGTGGTGCCTTCGGGCATGTCGATCACCAGCTGAATCTCGCTTTTGTTGTCGAAGGGGAGCATTTTCACGACGACATGGCGGGTGTAGAACAACACAATCGATCCCAGGAGCAACAGTCCGACCAATCCTAAGAATGTGTACGCAAAGATCGGATGGGCCAGCAACGGGGAAAGGACTTTCCGATAGATTCGAGTCGTGATTCCACGCTCGTCGCCTTCATGGTCGACACCTGACACGGCGACTCCGGAGCGATAACAGGTCCGGCAAAACCAAGGAATCACGACGAACGCGACGAGCAACGAGAAAAACATCGCGATAGAGGCGTTGACGGGAATCGGTCTCATGTAGGGGCCCATCAAGCCGGAGACGAAGGCCATCGGCAGAAGCGCAGCGATGACCGTGAATGTCGCGAGGATCGTGGGGTTTCCGACTTCATCCACGGCTTGAATGGAAGCGTCGTGATGAGAACTGAGACGCAGCTTCAAATGGCGGTAGGTGTTCTCGACGACCACGATCGCATCGTCCACGAGAATGCCGATCGAAAAGATGAGGGCAAACAACGTCACACGGTTGATCGTGTAGCCGATGGCCATTGAGGTGAACAGCGTCAACGCCAGGGTGAGGGGGATCGCAATGGACACGACAAGAGCCGGTCGCGGCCCCAATACGACGCCGAGAAAAACCACCACGGCGACGACCGCGATCAGCAAATGCCACAACAGTTCATTGGCTTTCTCCTGCGCCGTTTCCCCATAGTCACGGGTGACCGTCACGCGGACGTCCGATGGAATCATCACGTCCTTCATCTCATCGACTTTGCGGATTAAGTCGGCGGCGACGGTCACGGCATTTGTACCTGCCTGCTTAGCGATGGCGACCGTCACGGCCGGCTCTTCTTCCGTGAAGCGTTCCTCATGAAGAGTATGTCGCAATCCTTCCTGCACTTCGGGCTTCACGGGTGACGAAGGACTGGCTGCCAGGCCCCGTCCGAACCAGACATAACTCGTCGCTTCTGCCGGCCCATCCGTGACCTCCGCGACCTGACGCAAGTACACCGGCCGCTGCTCGCTGACGCCGACCACCAGACTTTCGAGATCTTCACGTGACCGGATGAAGCGTCCCGTCTCCACCAGAAAGCTTTGATTGTGCCTCTCGAAGCGACCCGTGTATAAGGCGCGATTTTCGCTCGTGACCACGCTCGCGACCTGCAACGGTGTCAGTCTATAGGCTTTTAGTCTTGTCGGATCGATTTGGATGCGCAGCTCGCGCGGCCGCCCGCCGACGATGAAACCGGCCGATGTGCCGGACACCTTCTTGGCCTCCTCCAATACCTGTTCGGCAAGGCGATGGAGCTCGAATTCCCCGTAGCGCTCGCTGGAGAGCGTGAGCGTGACGATCGGAACATCGTTGACATCCTTCGGCTTGACCAGAAAAGGCTCTGCACCGGGCGGCAACAGGTCTTGGTTTGCCATCAACTTGTCGTAGAGATCGACCAGGCTCCGTTCCATAGGCTCACCGACATAGAAACGGACGATGATCAGCGCACCGCCGGGCCGGGAGATCGAGTAGACATACTCGACGCCTTTGATCTCTGAGAGCTTGCGTTCGAACGGTTTCGTGAGTTGTTCTTCGACCACCTTGGCGGAGGCGCCTGGAAAAGGCAGCCAGACATCGGCCATCGGCACCACGATCTGCGGTTCCTCTTCACGAGGAGTGGCGACAACGGCAAACAGGCCCAACAGCAACGCGCCCAGTATGACAAGCGGCGTCAGTTTACTGTCGATGAAGAGGGCCGCGATGCGGCCGCTCAATCCGGGGCGGTATGATGAGGAGTAGGAAGTCATCGGTCATCGCTATTCGTCGTCCGTCTCTCGTGAAGCGTATCTCGCCATCCTTCCTGCGCTTCACGAGGGACACCTTCACGGAGTTTTTCCAGGCGGAGAAGCCACCGCCTCGACTACCCGGACTGTGGCTCCATCGATTCCACGGCTGCCGTCGGTCAACACTCGTTCGCCTTCGTTGATGCCTGAGAGAATCTCGACTTGTTTGTCCAAGCGCCGCCCGGGTTTGACCCACCGAAGCCGTGCAATCTGATCCGGTCCAACGACATAGAGGCTGCTGAGTTCGCCGCGCTCGACCACCGCTGTCCAGGGGACGAGAATCGTTAGCGTGGTGCCTCTATCGAGCGGAAAGCGCCCAAACATGCCGGACTTTAAGCCTGCTGTCGTCGGCAAATCGACCTTGACCGTAAACGTGTGCGTGTGGGGATCCCCGGCAGGGAGAATCTGGCTGACTGTGCCGACCACCGCTTGCCCTCCTAAGGCATCAATGATGACGGGAATCGTATCGCCGCGAGACACCGACTTGAGGTCTCCTTCCGCCACCGTGGCTTCCAGTCGAAGACGCTGAGAGTCCTCCATTCTGAGTAGGGGCTGGCCAGGGGAGGCCAATTCCCCCGCTTCCACTCTTTTCTCGGTGATGACGCCGTCAAAAGGCGCTTTCACCGCCGTGTAGCTGAGCTGAGCTTCCACCGCCTTGCGATTCGCCTCTGCAACTCTGTAACCCCTGGTCGCGTTCTCCATCTCCTGTTTGGAGACGGCATCTTCCACGTACAACTGATTCATACGGTCGAGGTGCGCCTTCGCATTCTCAACTTCTGCATGAGCGCGGGCCAAGTCCGCTTGAAGGTCACGACTGTCCAGTTTGATCAGAAGTTGACCCTTGGAGACCTTCGTCCCTTCTCGAACCAATACCTTGTCGATCGTTCCTTGAATGCGGCTGGAGAGCGTTGCCTGGAAGATGGGAGCGATCTGACCTGTCACTTCAACACGGATCGGCACCGAAGTATGCTTGGCTTCGACGACCGCAACCTGAATGATCTTCTGCGGCGCAGCCGACACCACCGGGGTGATCGGTTCTTCCTTCGACCCGCATCCCGCCAGGGGCAGGGCCGTGATGAGCATGTATGTCACCGACCTGAACTTCATCTGCGCCAAGGTTTCTCCAGACTCAGTATTCACCGCCGGCCGCGCGAGCATGGTCTTCACACCGATCCTCGGGTTGAGCATCCGCGCGCTTATGGTCGTCCCATGTCCCACGCCTCGCCCCCAATTGCCGAAGCAAACATTCTGCCGTCGCCAACAGCTCCTCAAGACTGCGGTCCGGCTTCGCACCGTAATGCCCGCGATCAAAAATAGGCACTTGAAGGCACACCTCCGCACGATATCCGCGTTCCGGAGAATACATGATTCGGCTCATCGGCGGATCAGGATGTTCGCAGGGTTTCAGAAGATCCAAGGACTGAAAGAACACACGGCAGAGCCGGCGAAGGTCCGCTATTAACTCGCGTAGCTCGGTGTCTTCGCCCGACGGCAGATGCGTGGGATCCTGAAAGGCCGCGTAGAGGTTCAGTTGAAAACCGATTTGGACGATGTTCCCCGATCCATCTTTCACATAGAAGGGGTCATGATCGAAACAGACCCTATGCGTGATGATCATGTCCCGCAAGGCCTGCTCGCTTGCGAATGCCCCTTCGAGAATGAGGGGGATGCCCATGGTTGTTCCCCATCCGCTGGCCTGAGTTATTCCTGTACGCCGAGTTTGCGCAACAGCGCCATCATCGGACACCAACCGGTAAAGGCCGATTGAATGAGGTTCACCGCCACAAAGGCTGCGAAATAGTTCCAATATGGATGTACCGTTGCGCCCAGAATCACCGCCCCCAACACAAAGATTCCGGCAATCAATCGCAAACGTTCATTGAGTTTCATAGTACCCTCCTTTTCTCCTGCTCATGTGAGCCATAGGTCGAGGAAAGGATTCAGGGCTAGAAATGGTCGTGGTTCGGCGATCCCGCCACAGGCACAATAAACGATGTCTCAAGCCGTCGACACCGTGCGCTTCGCACATTGACTATCGGTTGATGTCGGCTCGATCGTGGTCTTTGAATCCGCTTGCTCAGGTTCTCTCCATTTCTTCTCCGCGACCATATGCACGGTCCCGGCGACGAGATGCTGAATCAGATTATAGACAATGATCGGCACCATGATGCGCGGGTACGAAGACAATACGAGCGATGCCAAAACCAGCCCTGTCCCATTGTTGTTCATCCCCAGCCCATACATGAGCGAGATACGTTCCGCTCGCTCCAACTTGAACAAGCAACTCAACCCATATCCCGTGGCGAATGCCGAAAGGCACAACCCTGTCGTAATGGCCAACGTGACAGCTAGGAAATCGTAATCGCGGTCGGCAGCCGCCTGGGGAAGCGACACGGAGCCGTTCGAATAGTTCAAGAGCAGCAAATTGATGGAATTGACGAGCTTGAGATAGGGCATACCGACGGTCATCCATCCCGCCGGAACCAGCTTTCGCACGCCGATGCCAAGCAGGGATGGCAGCACGACCCACAACCCAAGGAAGGCGCCCGACCCATAAGCAGCCAGTCCATGCAACACGTTTTCGTACTCTTCCGCCGCCATCTCACCGAACACTCGCAGCGCCACCGGCGTCACGAGCGGACTCAAGACGGTGGAAAATAAGACCAGACCCAAACTCACTGCCAGATTGCCGTTGGAGTTTTGGGCCCATGCCGTGGATGCTCCCGCTATCGGCATGGCAGCAACTATTGCCAATCCAACTAAGATATGCTGAGCTTCGTCCGGTTCGTACCAAAGCCGCATCACGAGGGTTACCACAAAAATATAGGCCATGGGGATCGCCACATTTGCGGCTAACCCGGCGAACAACGCGAACTTCCGCTGCATGACGGTTCTAAGATGCTCGGTCTTCAGACCTAAGCCGGCATTGAACATGAGCATAGCGAGCATCACGAGCAGCAACGAGACACGCGTATGCTCCTGAAAAAGGGCGATTTCACCAAAGGAGGTGCTCCTGATCCATAGACCGGAGGTCGGAAAAACGATCGCGATCGCGTAGGCGCCGATCAGAAACCACAACAAATGATGGTGCAAGAGCTGAGACAGTGAGAGTACCGCCGATGAGCGGTTCATTGCCGGATGACCGTTAGCCGCTGAGTGATGAGAGTCTCGGGTCACGCTCATCCCTTCAAGTTACGCAAAACTTCAGACTGCCTTCGCCACATGCTTGACACCGGTCTCAATTCAAAGCTGATGTCTACGGGTGCGCCAGCCGGCCGCGACCCAGGGATTCGACGGTACGAAGTGGAACGAACTCACGTTTGAAATGACGGTGAGCTGATGTTTCTTCTCCAACAGCGCCTTGGCCTTTTAGACGGCTGGTAAACCACCGATGGATGCGCCCATGATCACCACACGTGCCATTTGGCATCTCCTGTGTCAAACGCCCCACACGATGATGGAAGCGATGCAAAGGTTTTGCCGTATCTCGTTTCATTCACGAGTCAATGTGCCAAACGAGTGCAAGGACAACACCCATCGGCCCAAAGGCGCCATGCAGGGTTTTACAGAAGATATTCAGTAGGTTACTGGAATCCATCTAAGCTTGACGGTGGATTTTCGCTACAAGGAGTAGCGGCGTCTCTGTCGCAGAAGGCGACAACGGAAAGGTGTTCACTCACCCGTGAGGCAATGGGAAACAAGCGGGTTTTCACCATCCCGCGACCGACCCATCGCTACAGATCAATCCGGAGGCCGCCAAGGATGAGCAGCGGTTGGCCGAGTGTTTTGATGCTGCCCGTCTGCGTGGCGATATATTGACGGTCGGTAAGGTTTTCGCCGTTGATAAAGAGCTCGGCCCATGAGGCCATGCGTTTGCGCAACGACGCATCGAGGACGATGAAATCCGCGATCGGTTGTCGATTCAGATCATCGGCAAACTGACGGGACAAGTACCGGGCTTGAAGCGTCAGTTGGGCCGTATCCGGCCGTCCGATGGTGACCACCGCCGTGACTTGGTGTCGGGAGACATTCGGAATACGCAGGCCCTCGCGTGACGGATCGCGCGGAAAACTGGTGATGATCGAGTCCACGAAGGAGTAACCGAAAGCCATGGACAGCCGCTCGTCCGGACGGCTCCGCAGCTCGATCTCCGTCCCGATGGCCCGGCCTTCGCCGATATTCTCCCTCATAGCCGACGTGAACCCTTGGGTCACGAACAGGATTTGATCCTTGATGACGTCGTAATGGCCGGTTGCTCGGAGGTCGAGCAGACCCCGTGGCAGCAGCTCCAGTTCGACCTTCATGTCGGCGCCGGTGAGCCGCTCCGGCTCCAGGCGCTCGTTGCTCAGAAACGTAAACCCTGACGAACTGAAGTCTCGGTACAATTCGTTCAGCGTCGGCGCGCGAAACGCTTGGTACACCGACGCTCCGACACGCACACGCTCATGTATTCGATACAGCAGGCTGAACTTCGGATTGATGATGCTGGCCACATTGTCCTGCGTTTCGCCTGTTGTTCCCGGTCCTGCCGTACGCGATCCACCAAAATTCTTCCACCAATCCCAGCGCGCGCCGGCCGTGAGCACCAAGGCATCGCTCGGCTCGATGATCCATTCGCCGAATGTGCCTATGCCGACTTGTTTGCCTCGCGTCAGTGACTGCGTCTGTGCAGAGACGAGCAGCTCCTCCGATTGAGCGAGGATTGCACGGGCATCGCCGCCGACCACTATTCGCGAGAACGCAAGGAACGGGACGCTCCATTGCGCCATGCCGCCGACATCGTTCGAAGGAATCGTCTGCACTCGATCGAGTTGATCGAATTGGCGAAGAAACGGCGAGGGTAACACCAAGCCGCTTTGATTACGGAACGTTTGCCATTGGGCAAAAGTCGAAGCTTCCCAGGTTCCCCACATCCCTTGATCCCCCTTCAACCCGAGCGACACTGTGCCGATGACGCGGCTGCCGTAACTGGACGCAGTCCCGAAAGAGCGATCTTCCGTGTAGTACGTGCCGGATACGGTCGCGGTCGTCGTGGAGGTCAGCGCGTGAGAGACTCTCCCGGTAAATTGATGGTGTTCCGACCCGACCGGGACATCGGCAGGGCCTCGTTGATAGGGCGGAACCGTCAGAAACCCATCAGTATCGAACCGGCGGTAGCCGAGCGTCCAGCCCGTTCGATCGTTTCCATAGTGGGCCCGAATCGACTGGATGTTCGTCCCAAACGACCCTCCACTCAGGTCACTGCTCGCCCCGGTCCCGGGTCGCTCGGACTGCGAAATGATGTTGATCACTCCACCCATCGCCCAGGTACCGTAGAGGTTCGACCCTCCACCCGGGACCACTTCAATCCGCTCGATTCGATCCGGCACCAGCCCCCAGTTGATCCAACCGCCGAAGCCGTCGTTCAGCGGCACCCCGTCCAGCAACACGAGCGCGCGCCTGGTTCCCAAGCCGCGGACGCTGACGAATTGAGCGGTGGGATGGTTGTATCGACTGCCGAGGAGACTGGGCTGAACGCTCGGCACGTAGCGCAAGAGGTCGTCGATTTGTGCGCCGCTATGAAAAGGGGTCGGGCGGATGTCGTCTTGCGTCAAGACGGTCGCAGCGGCGGCAATCCTCGACGGATCCGTCGGGATTCTTGTCGCGGCCACGACCACCTCGTGTACGATCACCTGATCGTCCTCGCCGTACGAGCGATGAGGCGTCATGATACAGCAGGAACCGAGAATCACCAGCACGGCGGCATATCGATGGAGTCGCCGCTCGCAGGACGCGTCCATCACTCGGCACGAAATAGAGGGCAGGAGAAGGGATGAGAGTTACCCATGACGGCGGAGCGCTTTCAGGTAAGAAATGAGAGAATCCAATTCAGTCTCGCTGATTTCATTCTCATAAAATGCCGGCATAGCCCCGAACCCTTGCTTGACTTGCATCCGAACGGCAAAGGCAGGCAGCGGCTTGTTGTTGATGGCGGGCCCGGGTCCAGGGCCCGTTGTTTTCGCCGACCGCCATCACCGTCTGCCTATCCTGTGAGTCGATGCGCAACAACCTTGGTGTATCCCACACCTCACCATAGGAATAACCTGAGTCAGTGACGTAAGGAGTGCCCTTGCCGTCGAACGTCACGCCCGTCGGAAACGTCAGCCCTGAGGCGACGAGTTCGATGCGATAGGGAGAAGGGAGCGCAATATCGTCGGGGTTGAAGGTCCGCGGCCCTTGGAAGCGCTTTTGGCTGCCGCCGTCTGTAGGAGAGAGCTTAAAACATCCGGCGATCAGAAGAACCGATACGAGGAAGAATCGCATGGGCATCGACAATCGGCCTGATATAAGCATCCACGCTGCGAGTGGCACCCCTAGGTGGTCCTACCATACTTTAACGGGAATACCGTTTCTCGCGGTGGTCAAAAAAAGACAGCTCTTATCGATCCGTTGCAGACGGAAGCACGCTCTGTCGATTCAGGCGCTCATCACCAATCGCATAACGGCACAGCGACCGTCATCTCGCCGTTTCGTCCTTCTTCACCGACTCCGTGATGATATCGTGGAGTTGCTCCACCGCCGCCTCCTTGGTCAAAAGCGTGACCGCTCCGGCTCGCTGCATCGCAGCGCTGTTGTCTCCTCCGCTGTTCACGGAGATGCCGATGATGGTGGTCTCCGGCCACTGAGCCTTGATCCGCGTCGTGGCGTCGATCCCGTTCATGTTCGGCATGTTGATGTCCATCACCACTACCCGTGGCCGGAGTTCCTCCACGAGTTTCACCGCTTCTATTCCATCGCGGGCCTCTCCGACGACCTGCATATCCGCATAGGCATCCAGTACCGATCGCAATCCTTGCCGCACCATCGCATGGTCGTCGACAAGCAGCACGCGGATGAGCGATGAGTGGACGGTGGAGAGCGGCGACTTGTCTGGAATTGCTGCCCCTTTTCTACGTTCATGCTCCCCGGTCCACGGCTCCTTCGCCGCCGATGGCTTGGCCGCCAACGGCAAGAGCAGAGTTGCGGTCGTCCCTTGGCCCGGCGAGGATTCGATGTGGAATGAGCCGCCGAGGGCCCGCATGCGCTCGCGGATGCTGAAGAGTCCGAATTTCGAGGCGGTTGTGCCGCCGGAAGCCGTCGTTATCGCCGCGGCGGCAAGATCGAACCCCCCTCCGTCATCCCCTACGACAATTCTGACGTTCCCGTCTCCGCGCTCCATGGTGACTCTCGCATTTCCAGTCCCGGCATGTTTGGAGGAGTTGATGAGCAGCTCCCGGACGCACTGATAGAGCAAGACCGCCTGATCTTCAGGCAACCGCAAGTCCTCCCCTTCGGGCACGGTCACGGCGACAGACATCTCGTGTTTCTTCATGTAGTCGGCGAGCCATTTCAATCCGGCGGCGAGGCCATGATCGCGCAGCACCGGCGGGCTCAATTCGGCCACGAGGGTTCGGGTATACTGCAGCGCATCGGATAAGACAGCATCCGTTTCCTCGATGATCTTGGCCAGTGTCGGCATCCCTGCCGCAAGCCGCTTGCTC
>DATIGP010000295.1:0-2068 GCA_035454625.1 Nitrospira sp. | reverse complement strand
TGAGATGAGGAAGCCCGCTGTGCCGCAGGCCGGATCGCAGATCCGGTGCTTCGGTTGCGGATTCACCAGTGCCACGATCAGGTCGATGATGTGGCGCGGCGTCCGAAACTGGCCGTTGGTGCCAGAGGCCGAGAGCTTGCTCAAGAGATACTCATACATGTCGCCCTTCAGGTCGTGATCGTCATGGGGAGACAGGTCCATGCTATGGATGGCTTGGACGACGGCGCGAAGCGTGGGTCGGTCGTAAATTTTGAGCGTCGCGCGGCTGAAGAGGAGCTTGCCGGTGTCGGTCAGCCCTGGCAGCTCGTGCAGCTTTTCGATGGCGTCGCGGACGGCGTTGAACATCTGATCGCCGGTCAGCGTGACGAAGTTGCCCCAGGCGTATTTGGCCCACTTGTCTGAGAAGATGCAGACATATTTCTTGTCGAGACTGGCGAGGACATTGTCTTTCTCCGTCAGTAGGCGCAGGAACAACAGATAGGAAATCTGCTCAATGGAATCCATCGGATTGTTCACGCCGCCGGCCCAGAGAATGTTCATGAGCTGATCGACCTTCTGTCGGAGGCCGGAGGAAAAGAAATTCGACGGCGTGGCGAGGGCCTGCGCCACGACGGAATCAGACTGTACGGGAGGCGTGCGCATGGATGTTCCGAGATATCCTTCTTTAGTCAGCCTTCATGGCTCGATTTAGGCTTTTTGGATAACAACGATTGTGCAAGCCATTGAATTACCTGGCCTTAAGCCTTTCCCTTTCGTTGTTTTCCTTCGAGGGTGGAAAACAACTGTGGGGTCTGCGTTCGACTCATCTGCTCATCTTTTGGAATCAACCCGTCATTGATGAGGGCTGGAGGTCAATTGCGATCCGCCCAATGCACTTTGCCGGACGAGCGTGGACTGGCGCAAGGCTTCAAACACTTGTTCTCGATCTTCAAAGCGGGCCAACGCAGAAACGCCGCCCAACTGGTTGAACTGACTCGCCGTGAACAGCGTCATGTCTCCTGCCATAAAGCGCCGAAGCGCCGCCGGATCTTCGGCCAGCAATTGCGCGGTGGCATCTACCCACTTCTGTTCGCTGTACCGGAGGTTGAACCGGGCCGCGATGGAATCAACCGTGTCGGTCACGATGGCTTCGCGCGTGGGGAGCGGCTTGCGCCCGAGCGCATGATAGACAAACGCTGGTGTGGTCGCCGGCACCCCATAGGACACAATGAGCTTGTCCGGAGAATAATACATCTCCGGGCGATGGTAGAACCGCTCATTGAGAATGGTTTCTATAACATCGTCGTCCTCGGCTTCCACGGCGGCTTTGAGTGCGGGCGTCTGCTCAACGAATTCCTTGATGTCCCGCTCGTAGCCGCCACGGAACGTCATAACGTCGACCTTCTCGCCATTAGGTCCGACGATCCGGACCTCCTGGCTCACAAGGGTGTCGATCCCCTCCCATATCGGGACCACGCGCTGCGGTTTGTCCCGCGATGGCGAATCAGGGTGGATCTCGGCAGCTACACCATGTTCACCGTCGCCTTCGCTATAAGAACCAGCGGTCACGGCCGGCTTCTTGTCACGAGGCACCTTCAACGGGACCGAGTAGTCGTATTGGTCCTCGAAGTATTCCGCGACCGCACAGAAGTCGAGGAGGTAGAAGGATGACTTCTCATAGGCAGTGTGGCCGATCATGAAGGTATAGCGGCGTGTCCCCCGACCTTTGATCTGGATATATTCCGTCGGCGAAAACACCGGGCGAAAGAGACCGATGTTCAGCACATCGCGGCAATTGTAACCGGTCGAAAGCATGTCCACGGAGACCGCAATGCGCTCGGACCGTTTGCCGTCACGAAACTCTTTCGCCAATACCGATGCCTCGGGAATGCGCGAGGTTATCGTCAGCGCGATGCCGGGCTGCAGCTCGTTGAAGATCTTCGTGAGGTTGGTGGCATGCGTCTGGTTCACGGCAAACACGATGGACTTGCCGATGGTCCCTGCCGGATCTTTCTGTGCTTCTTTCAGAAAGGCTTCGCACATCAGACGATTTCGTGTCGGCGTGAAGATCTTCTTTTCCAAATCTTGA
>DATIGP010000294.1:0-7695 GCA_035454625.1 Nitrospira sp. | reverse complement strand
CATAAGAAAGGGGAACAAAATCCTGTCTCACTATAGCCGACTTAGAGGGCAGCCTCAAAGCTTGCCGCACAACTTGCAGCGTCCAGGGACCGCGGCAGGCGTGGCCGAAAGATGGGATACTACTTCGGTGATGCCAGCGTGACATACTTCATGCGAAGCGCATACAGCATGTCTCGCAGGACCATCTGCTCATCAGGGGTCAGATTGCCTTTTGTCTTGTCTTCCAAGACAGACAATAGATCGATGATTTCTTTTGCCTGGGGCAGGTTGACGGGCATCGATGCCTGCTGGGGATCCAGTTGCTCGCCCATGAGCATAAGCGACGACGAGCCCAATGAGATCACAAAAGACGAGAACGTGACGGGAGGTGCCGGAACAGAGTGAGAAGGGTCAGCCGACGTCTCGGACATCGACTCTTTCAAGGGCGGCGAGGTGGTCGGAGCAGCCTCTGCCCCTCCGCTTGCCCGCCGATCGCGAATGACGAAACCCTGTTCCTCCTCCGCCATTGCTCCTCTCTTTCCTAATTTTCAGACTCGTGTGCCGGTACCCTACCATAGGGTCTATTCGGTCGCAAGCCGTGCCGGAGATTGAAGAGACGGCCGCAGTCGGTATAGAGTGGCACAGTATCGGCCCGACAAAGAGAAGGACAAACGGTCATCGTTCATGTCGACACAATTTACCAAAGTTGTTGAATTGATGGCGAGGCTCCGAGCTGAAAACGGATGCCCGTGGGATCGCAAGCAGACCCACGAGTCACTGAAACCTTATCTTCTCGAAGAAGCGTACGAAGTCATCGAGACTATCGATCAGCGCGATAATCACAAGCTTCGGGAAGAACTCGGAGATGTGTTCTTGCAAGTCCTGTTTCACAGCCAGATCGCCGCTGAAAGCCATCACTTTACGATTGAAGATGTCATGGAGACGCTCGCCGCGAAACTGGTCCGCAGACACCCTCACGTGTTCCATGTCGGCGACTCGACGGGACACGTGTCGACGAATAGTGAGCAGGTTCTGGCACAATGGGAAGACATCAAGCGGGCGGAGCGGGAAGCCGCCGGCAACGTGCAATCAGCTCTTGACGGAGTGCCGAAAACCTTGCCTGCATTGTTACGGGCGTATCAGATTCAGGCCAGGGCCGCACGTGTCGGCTTCGATTGGCCTCAAAACGAGGCCGGGCTGGATCAGATCCTGGGAAAGGTCGCTGAAGAAATCAGCGAACTCCGCGAGGCACTGGTGCCGCGACGGGCAAGAACGGAATCGGAGCATAACCGGCCCGACGCAAGCGAGGAAGCCGAGAGTGAGTTGGGTGATCTCCTCTTCTCATTGGTCAATCTTGCTCGCTTTCTCAGGGCCAATCCTGAAGACGCGCTTCGTCGAGCTACAAACCGTTTTATCGACCGTTTTCACCTGGTGGAAGCACAAGCCGCAGAGAAGGGCCGATCCATGAACGACATGACCCTGGCTGAAATGGACCAGCTATGGGACGAAGCCAAGCGACGGCTACAGGCATCACCACAAGACGCCACACCCCGCGTCGGAGATCACGCTCCATGACGAAGAACCAAGAACCCTACGAAGAGGGAAAACGTGCCGGGGCACATCCGCTCCTCGTGGTATTCGGTATCCTCATCGGACTCTGGCTGTTCGTCGCCCTGATCGTGCCCAGTTCGAGAAACAAACAAGCGACCGGAACTGAAGGCCCCGCCGTCTCGGTCATCGAGGATCCGGAAGCCGCCCCGGTCATGTTCAAGATCCAGACGACCCTTCTGGACATGAACACCCTGGGACTGCTCGTTCCCTCTCAAGCCACGGATAGTCAAATTGTCGCACTCTTGAAACGCCTCAAACAGGCACGCTTGGACGGCACACTCGGTGAACAGCTGCCATCGACCACCCCCGGTCACAAACTGGGTGACCACGCCGTCGCCGACATCTTCATCTTTTCAGACAAGCAGCTCGCGGAAGCGGAAACGATCCGTACGCTGGCCCGAGGAGCCCATGCGCCCGGGACGTTGTACCCGAACGCTGTTCCATTCGAGGTAGCCATGGAACAAGTTCGTGGCCATTACCGTATCGACTTAAATGACACCGGTAGCCCGGACAAAGGATCGCTTGGTTTCGCGGACGAATCAGGCGTCCATTCCAAACACTACAAACGAATCTTCTGAATGATCGGCCGACACCTTTTTCTGAAAAGAGTCAAATGCCTACTCGCTTCCTTACTTCTTCCCGGATAGTCGACTGATCGGCTTCAAACAACGCTTCCAGCTTAGGGAATAGATGGGCCAGCGGTCCGATAAACGGCGCCAGCATCATATCGCGTCGTTCGCTCAGCATCCCTTCCCCTTCGGCTACTGCTATCTTCCTGTCTGCAATCGCTTTGGAGAGCATGTTACTCATCATCAATTGCTGCCCGGGCGAGCCGCCGACCATTCCGAAGAGACGACGTTTGAGCACCTCTAGTTCATCCGGTATTGAAACCTTTATGCGCAGGCCGTGGGGTGTCGCCCAGGTGGATCGTTGAATGGAATAGTCGTAGGAAAAGACCTGTTCTCGAGGCTCCCGAAATGGACCGTTGATCTCCACGATGGTGAAGGGGCTCTGAGTCGATGGCATGGTGGATCCGCTTTCTACGTTACAATAACCCAGTATCGGCCCGATCAACTATAAGCGCTTGAAGTTGGAGAGGACAAGAGGCTATCTATAGGGCGGACAGGCCACTGACACAAGCCAAAAATCGCGCCTGTCAGACTCAGCAGTCAGAACTTCGTGTTTCCCGGCCGCTACGGCGGTGTGGACGTTCGGAGAGCCCAAACAGCTTTTTGACGCACTGGTATACCGCGACCAAGTTCTTCGAGGGAAGGCGTGGCCAAGAAAGGCTATCCCGGACTCGTCCTCGTGCCGCCCAGCGATCGAACGATCCTGAGACGTCGACTGCTTCGTTGGGGTTTGTTCATCATCGCTTTGATCTGGAGCGCATCCACACTGACCGTGTGGCTACCCATCTCCGGCGACAGGGCGAACTGCCAATCAGGTATCGGGCAGGAAGGCTCCGACAATTCCGCTCAAAATTGTGGTCCACTGCAATCGGTCACGGAGCCGCCACCGAATCAGAACGACTTCAGCCTTACACCGGTTTCACAGGCCGAAGGCCTGGCTGAGCCTCAGAATTCTACGCCTCCGCCTACCCCAGATTCAGATCCACCCGCGGCTCAGAACAACCATGACCAAGGCTCCAAATCCCACGATCCGGCCCACCAGCCCTCGAATCACAACGTGGCACCTCAGGGCACTGTGAAATCAGCATCAAGCCTGCCGCCATCGAAATCCATCCAACATCCTGACATTGATGTTCGCATAGCCGATCGACTCGCGACACAAGGCAATCACAGCCAAGACTCAAAGCCTAAGTCCTCTGAGCGGGCCAACCGTGCCGTTGACCACAACGTTGCACCTTCAGGTAACGAACGATCAGCATCAAGCCTGCCACCACCGAAACCTATCCAAAATCCGGATGTCGATGCCCGCCTGGCCGAACAGGGCGATGCCTTTGCCCAGTATCGCCTCGGACGCTATTACGCTCAGCGCGACGGACGACAGACGCCGGAGTCCGTCAGTTGGTACAAGAAAGCTGCTTCCGGTCTGCACCGCCTAGCCGAGTCCGGCAATGGACAAGCGATGTATGTGCTTGGTGTCATGTATGCCTATGGGCGAGGGGTTCCGAGGGATAGTGAACAAGCACGGCGTTGGCTGACTCAGGCCGTCGAACAGAAGGTGACTGCGGCCCAGCCTGTTCTCGCAAGTCTCCAAGCCCATACGAGTGCTGATCCAAAGCGCAGGTGACCGTATAGAGCCACCTGGTGGCTCTATAAAACTGTGGACACCTCTCTAACTTAGAGCTTCCGTACGACCCGTCCAGTATCGCCTCTGTCTTCATTGCTTCCCGCCAACAGTCGGATAGCAAGCAGATCTAGCCAGATTTCTTCTGGCGAAACACCTTTGGCTGTTCGCGGGCCGTTCAGTTCGCAATGAGGAAGTAGTGGCATCGAATCCGCTGCCGATGAACAGCTCAGTGCAAGTCCGAGGCCTCGTTTCACGGTGGGAGACACTCGTGCGCTTGCAATGGCAAGAACCAGCTCCGCTAGAACCGTTGCCCCGAATCTCGTTTCAATCTCATGCCTCACCGCTTCGTCAGATCCATCCCCTGCGAGCACACCTGTGCGAATTTCACGACGAGAGAAACGGAATCCGGCATGTGGTGATCGTCACGACTCAATCCGATTCATGGTGATGTTCTTCTTGCTGGGAACTCCGCCTCCGGAATGGCCCGGAGGCGGACAAATAGTTACACGGTCGGATGATTGACGATTGAAATGGAAACCGGAACCGGGTTCGAAACGATGTCGTGAACCGGCGAGAACTTAGTCAGTTCCTTCAGCTGTTCCGCCGTGGCATCTGAGGTAATCGTGAAGTTCACGCGCACTTCCTTGTAGCCTCGACGGACCTGATCTGACAGTCCCAGAAAACCCTGTAGGTCGAGATCCCCTTCGAGTGTTGATTCGACTGACTCAATCCGGATGCCTCGTGCCGCAGCATGGTAGACTAGCGAGGTCGTCAGACAAGCCGCCAATGCGTGCAACACAAACTCAACCGGGTTGGCCCCCTTGTCTTGTCCAAGCAACACAGGTGGCTCGTCCGCATCAAGCACAAACGGGTTCGTACGTGATGTATCCTCCTGTCCAGCTGTAAAGAATCCCTGAATCGTGGACCGATTATGGCCGCCGCTCACCCACCGATTGGTGGCTCGGAACTGTGACTCAGCCAACCCTGAATCGTTCTGGACGGCCTGAATCGTCTGACCCAACCGCTCCACATCGACGCCATTCATGACTCCGCTTATTGTTGTCTGTGACATCTGTGTACCTCCTTCTTGCTGGCACTGGTTACTGACATATTGCCGAAACAATAGCCGGTCGGCATTCCGGCATAACGACTTCCAGTTCATCCATGCACCCGCTCAAGCCACAATCGTTGAAACACCTGCGCGCACGGCTGCATCGCCAGGTACAGTCCCACCGTCCACCCAGCAGCCCGGCACCGAGTAGTCCCACTGTCATGAACCAGTACCACCAGCCGAGATCGCGTAAATGTCTCCATCGTATGCTCCTTTCAAGCTGCTCTCTTGAGCAGAGCCTTCGAGATTGGCGGCCGTCTTTTCTATCACGTTCTACTCGTTAGAACCTCGATGCCGTCAGAGTCACGTCCGTGTCTGCCCATGCTCGACGAAAGCGCGCTTCCGTTGCGGCTGCCTCATTCTTCTTCCCTTGGGCTCGAAGCGCCTGCACGAGCCCGAAGAGGGACCAGCCGTTCTCCGGGAAGCGACGCAGGTCCTCGCGATATACCGTCTCGGCTTCGGCATGTCGCCCCGCTTTCGCCAGGGCGGCGCCGAGCGAGTGCCGAATCGGGTAGTACCACTTAGGCGGTTCGAAGTAGAGTCCTCCCGCCTCGATCTTGGCTGCCTCCCGGAAGTGGGAGATCCCCGCGTCGAGGTCGCCGCGGCGGGTCGCGATCTCCCCGGACAACGCGTGCACGGCGATCGAGAGCGCCGTCTTCCCTTCAGCACCTTCTGACGTCGCGGCGTCGGCAGCCGTCACGGTGCCGAGCGCAGCTTGCGCCTCCTCCCATTCTCCTTTGGCGGCATGCGCCACGCCGCGGGCGTAGGAGGCCATCGCATAGGAGAAACGGATGTCCTCCGGCGGAAGCGGTGCGGCAAGCACCTCGTCCCATTTTCCGAACGTTGTGAGCGTGAGGGCGTAGTACGGCAACATTTCCTGCAGCATCCCGACCTGGCGCGCGGCATCGAGGTTCACCTTGGAGGCGAGTGTACGGGCCGCCTCAATCGCCTGGGCACTGTGGCCCGCCATAGTGGAGGCAAAGGCAAAAAAGTGAATGTTGTGCGGATAGTATGCGAGCGGATAGACGCCCATCGGGCGCTGCCCGTCGATGAACTCCTCGTCCGCATGGATGGCATGGTGGTTGGCCTGCACGGCATCGTTCCACCGTCCGACGCGGATGTAGATGTGCGCAGGCATGTGGACCATGTGCCCTGCGCCCGGCATGAGCCGAGCGAGCCGTTCGGCGCACGGCACCGCGGCCTTCGGGTTCACCGCTTCGACAGCGTGGATGTAGTAATGGCACGCCCCAGGATGGTTTGGGTTGCGCGTGAGGACTCTCTCCAACTGTTGAACGATTTCTTTCGTGCCGGGGTATGGAGTGCCGTCAAGGCGCCAGTAGTTCCATGGGCGGAGGTCCATCAGCGATTCGGCGTACAGGGTTGCAGCATCGAGGTCCTTGGGGTAGGTGTTGGCGATCTGCCCCATCGCGCGCGAATACAACGTATCCAGCCGGGCACGATCGGCCGGTGGGTCCGCCTCATAGCGTTGCGCGAGGGCGTCGATGTACGCGCGCTCAGGCGCTGTGGCCTGGGACTTAAGGGATAATGCTTTCTGCACTGCCGCATAGGCGGCAACTCCGCTCGCCGAATCCATGGGAGCGTTGACGTGCGGTCCATAGGCAAGGGCGATCCCCCAGTAGCACATGGCGCAAGTGGGATCGAGTTCTGTGGCGCGCGTGAACGAGCGGATCGCTTCCCTATGGTTGAAGCCGTAGACCAGTCGCAAGCCCTGGTCGAAGTACTGTTGTGCAGCCGGGACCTTTGTGGAGATGCGTTTGTGATGGGAGCCAAGATCCGTATAGAGAGGGACTGTATCAGAAAAGCTGGTCGGTGACGCGGGCTTGTCCGTCGATTCTGTGGCCCAACTGGGAGCGGCCCAGGCGAGTAGAGCGGCCGTGGCAAACATGATGATGCGGGTGGACTTCATAGCGTGCCCGCTTCTTCTTCGGTCAGGCACTGAATGCGATCGGTTGGATCGTCCGGTGGTGCCGATGCATCCAGCTGCGATCAAATCGTCAATCGTCGGCATAATGATGCTCCTTGTTGTGAGTGGATGATTCACTGACGAGTCGCTACAGCAGTATTGATGCCAGGGAAGAGACGTCGATGAAATCGACAGAATATCAGCAAATTTGAACCAGAAAGAAGAAGCGGGCAGCTCACGAGATCTCACGAGCTGTGAAATCTCACGAGAGGATTTGTGAAAATTCGTGAAATTGGTGAGGATGGAGGTCGTGACCGGAGATGAATGCTGACTGAGCACCTGCAGAATCTGGTCTCTAGCGGGTTTTCAAAATCCACCAGTCATCACACGTGATCCGACAGATCCTTCAGACGTATAGCCCCCTGCAGGACCTTGCTGTGGAATTCCGAGATGCGGCCTTGAAGCCGGCCTCCGTCAAAGATCGGGACCGACAACGTTAACTCGGTCGAGCGTGTCGCCTTCGCGTCTTCCAGCTTCGCCCCAATCCATCCGTAATCACTGCTCAGCGAGTCTAACGGCGGCCGTTCCCTTGCTAGAGAACTGAGTCTCAGCGCTACCAACTTCTGGCGGTTCTCTTGCGCTCTCAATTCCAATCGTTGTTCCCGCGCAGTCGTGAGCGCTGCCTCCAGCTCTCCATGTCCCACAGGGGCAAAACCCTGTCTGTTGCAGAGGACCATATCCGCTCGCTCAAACTGAAACTTCTTCTGCCCGGATGCCAGTAATGACCGCTTCTCCGTTTCCCACCGTAACTTTCATG
>DATIGP010000293.1:0-5464 GCA_035454625.1 Nitrospira sp. | reverse complement strand
AACGGAGAGGCGCAAGGGGAGCAAAGAGGCGGATGTAATGATTCGTTGCCTGCCCTGTGCACCAGCGATGCGACTCACTCCTGACCATTGGTCTGCAGCGGTACAAGAACCACATGTTGCTCGCCGGACATAGGCGGAATGTAGGGATACCTCTTCTTGTGTCAGAGGCTTTCGTCAGTCGCTCGATTCTTGTCTTGCAAGCATTCAAGGTCTTCCTGAAGGCCATCCACTAGTCCATCGGGACAACGAATGCAATGAGTACGGACTGTCGACGACAAAGAGCAGCGGGACCATTGTGGAATCGCTATCTCTGAGCCCTGAGAAAGTCTTAAAGGATGATTGTTTCTTGTCAGGTGACTGCCCGCACTGGTTGCCGCACCTCCGCCTTTCCGATACATTGATTCCCACGGAGTCGCGATGGATTCTGATTCAATGCTTCGTGAGAAAGCGGGGAAGTCGCCGATCGAGGTGTTGCCGCGGGATGAGGGGCGTGAACATCTGCTCGTGATCGCCGACATGCTTGCCAAGGCGCTGGATACCATGATTAAGATCCCGGGAACGTCGATCCATATAGGACTCGATCCGCTGTTGGGACTCATTCCCGGGGTCGGCGATGTACTGACCAATCTCATCGGCACGATCATTCTTGCGCTGGCGACTCGTTTACAACTGCCGCGCATCGTGCTGGCCCGCATGAGTCTCAATCTCTTAATCAACGGTGCGGTGGGCGCGGTTCCGGTTGTCGGAGATCTGTTCTCCGTTTGGTTTCGGAGTCACGCGAGAAATGCCGCGCTCCTTCGCGAGGCCGCATTGAAGGTGGATCGGGAGACCCACGCTGACTGGTTTTACGTGGTCGGAATTATCGGAGGTACGGTGGCGCTGCTGATGCTCATGATTGCTTTTGTGATTTGGTTGGTGATCAAGTTGTGGGCGATGATGCCGCTGTGAAAATACCGGCGGAGTGTGATATAGAACGACTCTTCCCGAATGATCGAATCGACTAACAATTCCTTCCCGTACTTCCATGGAAAGAGAAGTTAAAACGTATGTGCTGAAGCGGCCCGTTGAAGAGGTCATGCCGCCCAAGTTGTCCATCAACTATGCGGCGGCATTGAATCCTCAGCAACTGGCGGCGGTGACGGCGGGCGACGGCCCATCGCTGGTCATCGCAGGGGCCGGGAGCGGCAAGACACGCACGTTGGTCTATCGCGTGGCGTATCTGATCGACTCCGGCGTGGATCCCTCGAATATTCTCTTGCTGACCTTCACGCGTAAATCCGCGCAGGAAATGTTGGAGAGAGCCGGTGATTTGATCGGGACAAGCAGCCATCGGGTCTGCGGCGGCACGTTTCACTCGGTGGCCAATCTGTTGCTGCGGAGGCATGGCCGATCAATCGGCATTGAGCCAGGCTTCACGATTCTAGATCGCGGCGACGCGGAAGATTTAATCGCGCTGGTGCGGTCGCAGCTGGGGCTCAATGAGAAAGACAAACGCTTTCCCCGCAAGGGAACGATCATGGAAATGATCAGCAAGAGCGAGAATACGCTGCGAAGTCTTGATGAAATCATTCTGGAGGAGTTCAGCCATTTTGCGGATCACTCGCAAGATCTGGGGCGTCTTCAGAAGGCTTATCAAGTCGCGAAGCGCCAAAAGCAACTCTTGGACTACGACGATCTGCTGGTGATGCTGAGGCAGCTGCTGTTGCTGGACGAAGCGGCCCGCGCCAACATTTCACGCCAGTTCCGCTACATTCTCGTGGACGAGTATCAAGATACGAATCGGTTGCAGGCCGAAGTCATCCGCCGGTTGGCGACGACGCATCAGAACGTGATGGTGGTCGGCGATGACTCGCAATCGATCTATGCCTTCCGGGGCGCGACCTTCAAGAACATCATGGAATTCCCCGTCCTGTTTCCCGGCACCACGGTCTATAAGCTTGAAGAAAACTATCGCAGCACCCAGCCGATCTTGAACCTGGCAAACTGTATCATCGAGGAAGCGGCGGAAAAGTATACCAAGCGTCTCTTTACGAGAAAGATCGACGGTCCGTTGCCCGCTTTGGTCGAGGCGGCCGGTGAAAATGCGCAATCGCGATTCATCGCACAAAAGATTCTTGAGCTTCGCGAAGAAGGTGTGCCGCTGAATGAAGTATCCGTGTTGTTTCGCTCGAGTTTCCATTCCTTCGACCTGGAAATCGAACTCTCTCGCAAAGGGTTGCCCTTCATCAAGCGCGGGGGTGTGAAGTTTATCGAGACCGCCCATGTCAAGGATCTGCTGGCTCATGTGCGAGTGGTCGCGAACCCTCTCGATACGGTCAGCTGGCATCGCGTGCTGATGTTGGTGGAAGGGGTGGGGCCCAAAAAAGCTCAAGATCTGCTCGCCGGGATCGTGAAAGCGGACCGACCATTTGACGTGTTACGCGGAATGAACGGCCGCTCCGCGCAGGGACTCAAGAACTTAGCCGACACGTTGGAGAGCTTGGCCGGATCGGATGATCCGCGGCCGGCTGCGCGGGTCAATCATATCTATGAGTACTACCTTCCGATCCTCAAGGAACAGTACGACGATTACCCGAAGCGCACGAGAGATCTCGATCACCTCCACACGATTGCCGAGGGCTATGACGGCATTGACGAGTTTCTTGCTGATTTAGCGTTGGAGCCGCCTGATGGGAGCGCCGTGGACGTGGAAACGTTCGACCGCGATGATGAACGCCTTGTGCTGTCGACGATCCACTCCGCAAAGGGATTGGAGTGGCAATGCGTGTTTGTCATCTGGGTCGTCGACGGCAGGTTTCCCTCGGCCTATTCCTTTCTCACCGATGATGAATTGGAAGAAGAACGGCGACTCTTCTACGTGGCTGTCACTCGAGCCAAACGGCATTTATTTTTGACGTACCCCATCAATGTGTACGACAAGACCAGCGGGATGTTGCTTTCGAAGCCCTCGCGGTTTCTGGACCATGTGTCCGCGGACCTTCTCGACCAGCTTGCGCTGGTTGAAGAAGGAGGGCGAGAGGATTGGGGAATGGCACGAGACCCGTATTATTGATCGCATTTCCTGTCGCGCGTATCTGCTTCGTTCGTGCCCGTATGAGTCGCTTCGCGTTTCGATTGTTCCTCTTGTGGTGGTGCTGGTGGGGGCCGACCTTTCCGGCTGAAGCTTCCGACGCAACCCTGAATGAAGATGTCGGTCCGGACCACTCATGGGCGCGCCTTCTCGCCGACGCTGAACGCTTACGGCTGCCGACGAAGTTTTTAAAGGCACTCCCGCCGGGCTTTATTTATTTTGAATTCGATGACCTTCGGACCTACGCCGCCGAGTACCATCCCGATGAGCATCGGATGGTTCTCAATCGCTCGTTGTCGTTCAATGCCGCTGGAAGGAGGATCAAATCCCTGAACACGATGACGCACAAGGAATTGGAAGTGCTCTATCATGAACTGTTCCATGCCTATATGGATTACCTGCAGGTCGCTGAAGAGCGCTCCGTCGGCGCAGTTCCGGGTTCGGCAGACCTGCTGCGTTTTGCCAGAGAGCAGCAAGCCTGTCGCTATGGAGAAGTACAAATAGCCCCGATTGTTCAGCGCAAAGATGAGTCGGAATCGCGTTATCTGACCTCTGCGGAGTCGTGGGAAGCCCTGAACGAAACGTGGGCGGTCTTCATTGGCTGGACGGTGTGGAATCAGCTTGAAGTACAGCACCAGACCGGGAATTCAATGTTTCAGGAGCAGCGACAAGGTGATCGTTGGAGACGGCGATTGAAAACGGCGTTCGAGAAAGGTGAGCTCCGCGGGTACTATGTCCCAGAAGATCCGGAGGAGCGACGTCTCGCCCAAAAACGATATTTGGCGAGGTCATCTCAGCTGACATTGAAGGAGGCCGAGGTCTTATTAAAACAAGTCCTTGGGTTTCATCACAATTTTATTGAGCAACTCGAAACGTTATTTGGGCCATGGAGGGCGTCTGACTGCCAGCTATCTGAGGGAAGGTAGATAAAAATCCCGGAGCTGATTCCCCTCTTGGCATGACAGAAGTTCATCAATCGATCCGGCATTTCGTAACTAGCCTGTCCGAGCACTTCAACGAATCAATCTTTTGAGGATTGAGGAAGAGAGCTGTGCACGGGGAGGCCTACTTGTCTTTGTTGAGTGGCTGACGGTGAGAGCGTCTTCTATTTTATGTTATGCTGCGCTTCGCGGGCAGGTATTGAAAGAAGTCCTTGGTTTTCATCGTAATTTTATTGTGCAGCTCGAAACGTTATTTGGATCATTGAGGGGACGTCTGACTGTTAACCATCTGAGAAAAGCAGAATAAAAAGTACCTGAGGCGAATTCCCCTCTTGACATGACGGAAGTTCATCAATAGAATCCAGCATTTCGTAACTAGCCTGTCCGAGCACTTCAACGAATCAATCTTTTTTGAGGATTGAGGAAGAGAGCTGTGCACGGGGAGGCCTACTTGTCTTTGTTGAGTGGCTGACGGCGAGAGTGTCTTCTATCTTTGTGCTTCAATTGCGTTGGATGGAGCAATGAAACATCGCGGGCAGGTACCCAAGTGGCCAAAGGGGGCAGACTGTAAATCTGCTGGCTTATGTCTTCCAAGGTTCGAATCCTTGCCTGCCCACCATACAGAGCTTGCTCGACCCGGACCCAATCCTACTGTTCTTGGCTACCGGATAAACCCGCAAGTTCGAGTTAATGTGTGGGCTTCGCTCGTACCGGCGAGCTCGTGAGTGGGCGAGCCGCATGTACACAGAAGACTTTGGGCGTGATGGATGCGTGAACGAGGAAAGTAATAAGGCGGGCGTAGCTCAGTGGTAGAGTTCCAGCCTTCCAAGCTGGCTGTCGTGGGTTCAAATCCCATCGCCCGCTCCAAATAAAGACGAGTGATGATTCTGAACGTGAAGTGTTATTCGTTAAACGTGAAACGAGTCGTCGGAAATTCTTAAGCGGTTGTCGTGCGAATAATAAATAACGGTTCGCGATTAACGATGAACGCCCACGTAGCTCAGTTGGTAGAGCACGTCCTTGGTAAGGACGAGGTCACGCGTTCGATCCGCGTCGTGGGCTCCAGCGGGAGCTTGCTCACCGTCTGCCATCGTCCGATTTTTGACAGACGGATAAAGCACCGTTGGGGATCGGTGGTTGAGTCCACGCTTGATCCGACCGGAAGCCACTAAGATAGATTATTCTTGGCGACCGGATGAACGTCTCAAGGGTGGGCTCTCAGACTTCATAGGCTTGATAGGCTTGCTCGGGACGCCGCCTGTTGAATGTGCGGCGTATAGACACCGGCAGTGGTTGAGGGAAAGGGGTGACGTATGGCGAAGGCGAAGTACGAGCGGAAGAAGCCGCACGTGAACATCGGGACGATCGGGCATGTGGACCATGGGAAGACGACGTTGACGGCGGCATTGACGAAAGTGTGTGCGGACAAAGGGATGGCGAAGTTCGTGAGCTA
>DATIGP010000292.1:0-27806 GCA_035454625.1 Nitrospira sp. | reverse complement strand
AAACGTCCGTGATAACCTGGGGCCGGTCACCGTGCCTCCGGATTCCTATTTCGTCATGGGGGACAACCGGGAAGAAAGCTTGGACAGCCGCTTCTTGGGACCGATCGACAAGGAGCTGATTCTGGGGCGGGCGGTGTATATCTATTGGGCGGTAGACCCCGGCACAAAGACTCCAAGCTGGGACCGCCTCGATCTACCGGTACGTTGACGGTCCCGTGAAGCGCCTGGCTTGAGGAACAAGTATGCCGATTCCGCTTGTGGTACCCTCGCGGCTCGCGAGCTGTATTCGGGCATGATAGGCGATACATCAAGCCCCGTTCCTAAGGAACCTGCCAGGATAGGTACGATGTCGATTGCAGTCACCTAAGTGGGATTCACGATGTTCGGAATGTGCGATCCCTTGCTTGCCGTTTCTTCCATGCTGTTGGGTGGCGCAGCTGCCTACGTCATCCTCAGCATTGCCGAGCGGATGCGCGCACCGGATCAAGGCCCGGTTGCAGTGCGCTGGCTCATTATTGGCGCCGTCGCAGCCGGTCTTGAAATCTGGGCGATTCACTACATCGGCAACCTGGCCTTCTGTCCGCCGGTCTCTGGGGCTCAGGATTCGTTACTTGCCGTTCTCTCTGTCTTGTCCGCCGGCATGACGGGAGCCGTGGCCGTCTACCTGATCAGCAGTCATACCGGCAGTCGAATGCGGCTCGTCGCCGGAGGAATGCTCATGGGAGCGTGCATGACCCTGACCCATTTCAGCAGCATGATGGCGGTCCACCAGCCGATCGATCTCCAGCATGATTTGCTTCTCTTCGTGCTGTCGATGACCGGGATCGTCGGACTGAGCATCATGGTCCTCGTGTTCGGGTCGTGGAATATTGCCCACGGAAACTGGCGGGTGACGGAAAAGGCGAGCGCCATGGGGGTCGCTCTTTCCGGGTCTCACTTCATCGGAATGATTCCCGTGTACAGAATGTCCGGTATCACGCCCACTGCTCCGCCACCGGGGATCGAAGTCGATCTCCTGGCGGTGGTGGCCGTGTCGCTTTCGACCCTTCTGGCCATCATCGATCGGCAAGTGACGGCGGCGTCACGTCGGGCGCGCGAAAGCCATGCCCGGATGATCGAGGCCATCGAGAGTATCCCCCAATGGTTTGCTCTTTTTGACGTGCACGACCGTCTGGTCATCTGTAACCGTAAGTATCGGGAAGTCGTGTCCGGAGCGGGCGCCGAAATCCAACTCGGCGACTCCTTCGAATCGATCATTCGCCGTATGGCGGAACGAGGTGATGTTCCCGCTGCGATCGGGAATGTGGAATCCTGGGTACAGAAGCGTCTCGACATGCACCACAATCCTCAGGGGCCTTACCTTCAATACCGTTCCAGCGGCGAGTGGCTTCAGATCAATGAACGGAGGACGCACGACGGCGGCATCGTGGCCATCGCTACCGACATTACCGCTTTAAAGAATGCCGAGCAGGCCGCCGAGGATGCCAAGGCGCGGTTAGCGGATTCGTTGGCCTTGGTGGAGGCCGCCAAGGCCCGCATGCAGGAAGAACTGAATGTCGGCCGGGATATTCAACGAAGCATGCTCCCGAGCGTGCCGGCATTTCCGGACCGGAAGGAGCTGGAGCTCTATGCGGTACTCGAACCGGCCCTGGAGATCGGGGGAGACCTCTATGATTTCTTTCTTCTCGATGACCATCGGCTCTGTTTCGTGATCGGGGATGTCTCGGGCAACGGGGTTCCTGCCGCGATGTTCATGGCGATGACCAAAATCATGGTGAAGACCAGGGCGGCCTCGGACCCATCACCCGCGAGTATCGTCACTCATGTGAACGACGCGCTCAGCGCGGAAAACGAGTCCTGTATGTTTGTGACCCTCTATCTGGGCATCTTGAATCTTCGCGACGGCACGCTTCTTACCACGAATGCAGGCCACAATCCTCCGTTGTTGAAGAGAGCGGACGGACAATTTGAGTGGCTGACGGCGCAAGACGGGCCCTTGGTCGGTCCCATGCCGGGGATTGTCTTCAAAGAAAGCACGATGCAATTGAAACCGGGCGATGAACTTTTCTTGTACACCGACGGGGTCACTGAAGCGGATAATAGACGCCGCGAGCTGTTCGGCAATGATCGGCTGAAAGAGGTCCTCGATAAATCCAGGGCCGTCTCAGTGGTCGATCGCCTCCGGGAAGTCATGAACGCGGTGAGGAACTTTGCCGGTGACGCCCCGCAAGCGGACGATATCACCATGTTAGGGCTACGGTATCACGGCCCCTCCGACGCAGCTGTTAGGATCTTCCGCCAAACGATGCCCAATCAATTGACGGCGATTCCAACCGTACAGACCGCGTTTGAGCGATATGTCAGGCAATGGGAAGGGGCCAAACCCCTCATCCCCACACTCAACATGGCGCTGGATGATCTGCTCAACAATGTGGTGCAATATGCCTTTCCCAACGACCCAACGGAACATCACATTGAGGTGGAAGGCGAAGTACGGGACGCGTGGGTCATTTTGACCATTACGGACGACGGCATTCCCTTCAATCCCTTAACGGTCGCGCCTCCGGATCTGTCCGTCCTGCTGCATGAGCGGGAGATCGGAGGTCTGGGCATTCACCTGGTGCGCTCAATGTTTGACGAGGTGACATACCATCGCAACGTAGGGCACAACGTGCTGACGGTGAAAAAAAAGTTGACATCGAAGGCGTCGACCTCTCCTCAACACGTCGGCCGGATCTCCGCCGGCACGTTCGAAGCCGACAGACAATCGCAACAATCAGATCGAGACCCAAGGAGGACAGCCATGAGTGTCGAATCACGTCGGAGTGGTGCTGTGGTGATCGTCACCCCGCAGGACCGGTTCGATACGAACAGCGCGCCGGAGGTCGAGCGCGTCCTGACCGACCACATCGAACGCGGGGAGAAGCTTATCGTGCTCGATCTGTCGAGGATAGCGTATATCTCCTCGATAGGACTCCGGGTGATCCTCAAAGCCGTGATGGCCATGATCCGATCCGGCGGGAGAGTGGTGCTCTGTGGCGGGAACGACCACGTACGCACAGTGCTCCAACTGAGTGGGGCGATGATGATGAGTCTGCATGCCCCCACACTGGAAGAAGCCTTGTCGAAGGTTCAATCCGCACGGTAACGGTTGTCGTTTGCCGAGTACTTCCCTACGGTCCAGAGGCTGATCGTGTCGATATCGGATGAACGTCAGGGTGTCGTTGCTATTATGAGACAAGCTGTGGCATAAGCGAGGCACAGCTGGAGGGAGAGGGGGAACTTCTAACAGGGAGGAACGTACCGATGGACCAAGGGACCAGACATACGCTGACGGTGACCTCGCGCGAACAGGCCGGTATCACCTTCGTCAAGATGCAGGGCAGCCTTTCTGCCACCACGGCGGAACAAGGGCTCCAAGAGATGACGAAAATTGTAGACTCGGGCGCGAAAAAGGTTGTCGTCAACCTTGCTGATGTGGACTATATCAGCAGTGGCGGCATTCGGGTTCTCATTCTCGCATGCAAGCAGCTCAATAACGTCCAAGGACAGATGAAGATTGCCGCAGCGAAAGGGATGGTAAAAGAAGCATTAGAAGCCGGTGGGTTTAATCTGCTGAGCCGCGTGTACGGTGAGAATAATCAATTGTGCAACACGGAAGAAGAGGCCGCCGCCGCCTTTAAAGCCTAGCTCCCTCATCCCATGAGCAAGTCTATGATGCGAATCCCGGGATCAATGATCGCCTAATCTATATTCCGTTCGGCCTCCTCTTGAGGGACCTTCTCCGCCTCAAAATCGGTTGACACCGGTCCTGGGCTTCCCTTACAAAGACCTGTTTGCTTTGCCTACGTTATCGAGGAATATTCCGATGGATTCTCCTTTCCGCGCCCCCAGACCGGACTCCTTTACGCTAAGTTGCCGTGATCTTATCCGCACCTTTACATATGAAGACATCCTCAGTTGCACGATCTATGCGGCGCCGATGGCCTTCATGATCGGGCCGGCTTCGGTTATCGCCAATGACCACGTCATCACCATGGTCGTCGAGAGTCTCATTGGCTTTGTGCTCGGTCGGACGCTACACCGCATGGGCCGTCGATTATTGACCGCTCTACCCAAAAGAGCATGCAGACTGTATGTCTCCCCATCCCGGTGTCTGCCCGTAAGACTGACCGTGACGCAATTCTTATGGGTGATGGAGCTGATCGTCGGTGCGGCGGTGTTGACGGCGGTTGTGGGGAAACGATTCCTACACAGCGCCGACACCGTCGGAATGTTGAGCGGCCTCAGTCTCCTCGTTGCCGCGCTCATCTTGTATTTTACACCTGTGTATCTGGGACGGCTTTGGATCCGGCACTATTCTCCCGCCATGACGCTCGTGGGTCCGACCGAAGAGGTCATCAAGACATCGCTTCCTGGAATTCGGTTTCCCTTCCCGCTCACTTGAAGCGCTGATACTCCGACCGCCGAGAGGAGTGAATGGATCGGGGTTCTCCTAGTGGGGCAGGCACATCTGGCCCTTTATGATAATCATCTGTGGGAAGCAGGCCATATGAGCGAAGTGCTTCGGATCCGAACGACCGCGGCGAAAGAGATCGTAGACCTGACCGATCGACTTGAGAAAGTAGTCCGGAAGGCCGACTTGCAGGAAGGGCTTTGCGCGCTGTTTGTGATCCACACGACGGCGGCTCTCACAACCGGCGAAATCGGGGAAGGGACCGACGATGATCTTCTGGAGGTCGTCGAGGAGATGATTCCACACATTCGCTTTCAACATGCGCACAATCCCGCGCACGCCTGGTCCCACATGGCCTCCTCCATTCTGGGACCGTCCCTGACGGTGCCGGTGTCGGCCGGAAAGCTGGTGCTCGGCACGTGGCAATCGGTGATGCTGATCGAGCTTGATGGCCCACGCGAGCGGATGGTGCACGTCACATTGATACCCTGCTGAAGTGAAACGAAGCACAGTGCCGGTCATCGCCTTCGCGAGGACCTCCTCCTTCGAATCTCCTTCCGTCCCGCTTGTGTTGTGGAGCCTGGAAGAGTAGCCTGATCTGCGTCGGCTGATGGAGAAGCCGATCAAGATTTGGCCGGACATTCCGCGTTTCCATCTGGACCCATGCCCCCCGACGACCGCGACAACAGGAAATCTTCCCGGGCGGGAGCTCGCCGACTCATTGAGCAGACGCCGAAGGCATTGGCCGGGTTGGCCGCCGTCAGTACGGTGGCGTATCTGGCCGGATCCATTTATACGAAGGCCTATTTCTCGGAATTCGGAGCCTCTTGGATCTTGGAGGAAGTTCCTGCGGCGACCTATTTCAGTCAGAGCTGGGTGCCGCTGGTACTGACGCTGTACTTCGGATATCTGGCGACGACGAACCTCGCGGTGATCGGAAGCCAAGATGACGAGACCGCAAATTTCAAGTTCAAGCTGTCCATGGCTTTGGTTCAGTATGGGTCATGGTGCTTGCTCGCGCTGTTGGCCGTGATCCCGCTCCTGACTTCATTCGGTTATGTCAGACCGGCTATCGCCCTGTCGATTATCGGTGTCGCCGCGATTTTACTCCTGTTCAGTTCCGCTCTCGAACTCGTTGTAGTCCGGTTCACTGCCAAGGGCCGGCTCCTGGATCCATCGATGGCATATATCGCATTCGCCGTCATCGCCGCCGGTTTATATGTGGTCCCAGCGCAACTGGGGATCAATTGGGCGCGAGTCGATAAACAGCCGACCTCCTCGCTGCTTACCGTGTATCTGCGCAATGATGCCGATACGGAATATCGGCTGCTGTTCTCGCTAGGTGAGCGGATGTACGTGTTTCCATCCAGATTCACGGGATCCTATCCACCGGTCCAAGCCACCGCCATCGCCAACGTCGGCTTCGTGCCCCCTGATCACTAGGCAGGATCAGGTTGTGCAATCAGACGCGGGCAGTTCACTCGCCCCCATGGCCAGTCCGCTTCACATGGCGCCGTCGGCGTCCCTTAGCCACCGATCTTGGCTTCTATCCCTGGCAGTTATTCTTGCGACGTCGGGGTGCGCCACCGTGGCGAAGGTCACCAATATGAAGAAGTCTTCATCTCGTCCTAATGTGGCCTTCATGTTGCCAGCTTATAAGAAAGGAAAAGGATGCTTAGGATGAGCAGCACAAGGAGGACGCGCTATGAAGGAAGTAATAAAAGGACTCACCTTATCCACCTCTACGATGCCCGCTGCCGCGAGACTACTACCCAAGCGGCTGTCACCGAACCATCTCTTGGACTTGATCACTCGGCTGTGCATCTTCAAGGCTGAACGATGGGGACGTCGAGCGCTCTTCTACGAACGGCACCGCGACTACTTTCCCCGTTTGTCCTCCGGTCGATTTGTGAGTCGATGCCGCGAGTTAGAAGCGAGGTATCGAGCCCTCGCGAGGGTTCTACTGCTTATTCCTGAAGAGGATCGGCTGATTCCGATACGCGCATTGGTTCTGCCGAAACTGTAGAGCAGCATGTCTCTCTGTCCGATTGCGTCGCCTTGGACGGTATGACTCGTATTGGTGCTGATTATAGATGGGCAGGTGCCGAGAGTCCTGTCCGCCCAATTGTGAGAGCAATCCCAAAGCAAACCTAATCTCTGTCCGGCAGACTGAGATCTTTCCCCTCTGGTACTCGGTTCAAACCATAGTTTTCACCCGACTGGCCCGGCGATGGTCCGATGAGGTCCCTATCCATCTTGCGCTGTCGCCTTATTCAACGTAACATCCAGCCTCCTGTGAGTTATTATTGCCGGGTGCTTGTCGATCCACCACCGACAGAAAGGCCGCCGAGTACCTTATGAAACATGTCCCGCCCACGCAATCCGCTATTCCCGCCGTAACGGGCTTTTCACCCGGCTTCGTCGCCTTAGGACTTGAAGCGCCGCTGCTCGCGACATTGGAAACGCTGGGCTACGAAGAACCCACCCCTATCCAACGTGAGGCTATTCCTCCGCTCCTCGCAGGTCGGGATTTGCTTGGACAGGCGGCGACCGGCACCGGCAAGACCGCGGCTTTCGCGCTCCCGATGCTGCAGCGGATCGGTCACGCCGCAAGGGGGCGCCCGTCCGCGCTTGTGCTCGTACCGACCCGCGAGTTGGCGATTCAAGTCGCGGAAGCGGTGCAGCGGTACGGAAAGGAATTACGGGCGAGCGTGCTGCCGGTGTACGGCGGTCAAGCCGTCGGTCCTCAGCTGCACGCGCTGAAGCGGGGAGTCGACGTGGTGGTCGCCACACCGGGTCGGGCATTGGATCACATTCGCCGTGGCACGTTGAAGCTGCATGAAGTGAGGATCGTCGTATTGGACGAAGCAGATGAAATGCTGGACATGGGGTTTGCGGATGATCTAGACGCGATCCTGACCGAGACGCCCAAAGCCAAACAAACCGCCTTGTTCTCGGCGACGATGCCACCAAGGATCCGTGCGATCGCGCATCGGCATCTCCAGAATCCGCTCGAGATCACCATTGCCAAAGAACCGGTCAAGGCGGGCACGGCTCCACGTGTCCAGCAAACGGCGTATATCGTCTCTAGGCCGCATCGGGCGGCTGCCCTTGCCAGGGTGATCGAGGTGATAGGCGCGACATCGGCTCTGGTGTTTTGCCGGACCAGACTGGAGGTCGATGAAGTGACGGCGATGCTGACGGGCCGCGGCCATCGAGCCGAGGCGATTCACGGCGGCATGAGCCAGGGACAGCGTGACCGTGTCATGCAGGCCTTTAAGGCCGGTCAAACTGAATTACTGGTGGCGACCGATGTGGCGGCGCGCGGGCTGGATATACCCCAGGTATCACATGTGATCAACTACGACCTCCCATCTTCCGCCGAAATCTATGTGCATCGAATCGGCCGGACCGGACGGGCCGGTCGGGAGGGCGCAGCGATCACGATCCTCGATCCCCGAGAACAGCGCCTTCTCCGGACTATTGAACAGTATACGAAAGCTCGGGTCGTGGTTCTGGCTATTCCCAGCGTAGCCGATCTCCGTGCCAGGCAGCTCGATCGCGTGCAGGCCGCGGTGGAAGAGATCTTGCGCGAAGGCTCAATGGATGCGTTCAAGCCCCTAGTGGGGAGGCTCTCCGCCCATCCGCCGACAGAGGTCGCGGCAGCGGCATTGAAGCTTCTGGTCCGTGCGCAAGGCGGCGAGCGTCAAGAACAGGAGATTCCCGCCCTATCTGCCAGGCAACCGGAATCCGAACGGCCGGTCCGCAGCGCCGGGCGCTATGACAACCGGTCCCGCAACATACCCTCTCCATCGGAACGTCGGCCCACAGGGTCGCCACGTCATGGACAGCGGGAGTCCGGCATGGCACGGGTGTATGTGGGAGCCGGGCACGAGGCGGGGATCAGACCGGGCGACCTGGTGGGCGCGATCGCCAATGAGGCCAAGATCAATTCCAACGTCATCGGCGCGATCGAAATCGAAGATCGGTTTTCCATCGTGGATGTCCCGGCCTCCATGGCGGGGGGTATCATCGAAGTACTCGGCCGCGCTCGTATCAAAGGCCGGCGAGTGCCGGTACGACTGTTTCGCGAGTAGCTGCGCGCCTCGCCGCGAGCCGGTATCAATCGTCCATCGTACAACCGAACATCGATCCAGAGACACCAAGAGTGGCTTGTGATTCACCCATCTTGAGAGCCGTCTGAACAGATCAGGAGCTATGGCTTGCGTGATCTTGAAGGCCAGCTATCAGGCCCGGCTATCATGAATGATTCCCAGCCTCTCATCCCTGCCACAGTCACTCTCCCCGAGATAACCGTCAAAGCGGTGGTATTGTCGGTCTTCCTAGCAGCAGTCTTGGCAGCCGCCAACGCCTATCTGGGCTTGTTCGCCGGCATGACGGTATCCGCCTCTATTCCGGCGGCCGTGGCTTCCATGGCGATTCTGCGGTTGTTCCGTGAGTCCAATATTCTGGAAAATAACATCGTTCAAACGGCGGCTTCATCCGGTGAGGCATTGGCGGCCGGCATCATCTTCACGATTCCCGCACTTCTGCTGGTCGGCTATTGGTCTGCATTCGACTACTGGCAGACCGTTCTCATCGCTACGGTTGGTGGATTGCTCGGCGTGATTTTCACCATCCCCCTGCGCCGGGCGCTGATCGTGACGGCGCGATTGCGGTTTCCTGAAGGTGTGGCCACGGCGGAAGTCTTGAAGGTCGGCGCGGCGGAACGAAGTGAAGCCGGATCACGAGATTCCGTAGGAAGTTTCCGGTCACTCGCGTCGGCGGCTTGCCTCGGAAGCTTGGTTAAGTTCGGAGAGAGCGGTCTGCGATTGTGGACGGAATCGTTGGAAGGGGCCGCCCAGGTTGGCCACACGGTATTTTACGCGGGACTCAATCTTTCCCCGGCGCTTCTTGCAGTGGGATTTATCATCGGCTTACGCACAGCCGCGGTGGTCTTTCTTGGAGGGGTCATCGGATGGCTGATCCTCATGCCGGCTTATGGACTCCTCCAGGGGCTCCCGCCTGATCGGACCGGACTCGCGTCGGCCATGTCGATCTGGAGCGGGCAGATTCGATACGTCGGCATCGGAGCGATGTTGACCGGCGGGCTCTGGACGCTCCTGCAATTGCGGGAGCCGGTCGGGAAGAGCCTGCAGATGCTTCGAGCAAGCTACCGCGCATCCGCGGGATCAGAACCGACGGTGCCGTTACGGACGGAACAGGATGCGTCGTTCCTGTGGATCGTCGTGCCGTTCGGCCTGTCGCTCCTGCCGATGGCCTGGATCTATTCGACGGTCGTGGGCAGTCCCCTTCTCGGTTTACTGATGACCTTCGTCATGGCGCTTGCCGCCTTTCTTTTTTCATCGGTTGCCGCCTATATGGCCGGGATGGTCGGAAGTTCCAGTAACCCCGTCTCAGGCGTAACGATTGCCACCATTATGGTCGCAGCTCTGTTGCTCGCGCTCTTCATGGGAGCCGGACATCCGGCAGGACCAGCGGCCGCATTGGTGATCGGAGCGGTCGTCTGCTGCGCCGCGGCGATGGGCGGAGATAATCTCCAGGATCTCAAGACCGGTCATCTGGTAGGGGCGACGCCATGGAAACAGCAAGTCATGCAGGTCGTCGGGGTACTGACAGCCGCCTTGGTCCTCGTGCCGGTCCTTTCTCTCCTCCAAGCGAAGTACGGAATCGGCGAACCGACGAGCAGCCATCCCCATCCGCTGAGTGCACCGCAGGCCACCTTGATGGCCAACTTGACGAGGAGCGTGTTCGGAGCCGGATTGCCCTGGCCTTTCGTCGGACTTGGTGCCGTGATCGGAGGACTGATCATTCTGGCCGATCAACGGCAAGAGCTCCGTGGTCGTGCGTTGAGGTTCCCGGTGCTTGCGGTGGCACTCGGAATTTACCTGCCGCTAAAGCTTTCTGCCACCATTTTCCTAGGCGGGATTATTGGCGCTTTGGCGAATAGGCGGACGGGTAGGGGAGACGAGCCCTCGCAGCGGGGACTGCTCTTTGCCGCAGGACTGATTACCGGTGAAGCTTTGATGGGTATCGTCCTGGCGATGCCGATCGCGCTCGCGGCCCTGTGGCCCGGTCTGAGTCCCGATCCCTTCACGATTTTTGACGTTCCGCCATTCGGCGGGTGGCCAGGTTTCGCCGTGTCCGCCGTCGTGGGATTCACACTCTATCGGATCGCAGGAAGGCCCGGCCGGCGCACTCCGACATCATCGACGGAGACGCCGTCTCAGGATAGACCATAAGTGAGGCGCCGCCATGAGTCTCACAGCCGGTGATGCCTCGGAGACCCTTACCGCGATCTATGAGATCGATGGACCTGAGGAGCAGGCTCGAAGCACCGCGGAGCGCATCTGTTGTGATCAAACCATTGAAGCCGAGCGCGATCTTCTGCCGCCTTCGCGTCAGGCCTCGATTCTAGGCCGTCTGGAAGATCTACAGATAACGCCCGAAGGACGCTATCAAGCCACCATCCGATTTCAAGGTGATCTGCTCGGCGGCGAGTGCAGTGATTTGCTGAATCTTTTATTCGGGACAAGCAGCCTCCGTGGAGACGTGACGTTGCGGTCGTTCGCGATGACCAATGGAGTCCTCTCTTCATGGCTCGGCCCACGACTGGGAATCGATGGAATCAGGCATGCGGTCGGCATCTCGCGCCGTCCACTCTTTTGCGCGGTCCTGAAACCGTTAGGCCGGACACCTCAAGAACTCGCCGAATCGGCGGTTCAATTTATCGAGGGCGGAGTCGATTTGATCAAGGATGACCAGAGCCTGGTGGATCAGCGATGGTGTCCCTTTGAAGAACGAGTCTCTCGCTGTGCTGAAGCCATTGTGCGGGCGAGCGCGCGTCGAGGAAGACCCTGCCTGTATTTCGCGCATGTCAGTGGAGCCTTGGATACGATGCGTCGGCGGGCCGCCCAGGCGAAAAGCTTGGGCGCATCCGGTCTCCTAGTGGCTCCGGGCCTCACCGGCTTCGACGCCTTGCGCACGCTTCGGTTGGATGATGAGATAGCTCTGCCTATCGCCAGCCACCCGTCCATGCTGGGCACATTCGTCGATCGAGGCGGTGGAGGACTCGCCTCTCCCGTCGTCTACGGGCTTCTGCCTCGCTTGGTCGGCTCAGACCTGAGCATCTATCCGGCCTTCGGATCCGACTATCCGATGCCGCAGCAAGACTGTGTCTCCGTAGCCACGCACTGTCGGCAGTCTTGGGGACATCTTAAATCCATGATGCCGGCGGTCGGAGGACGCATCGGCGCCGGGCGCCTGACGGAATTGATCGCGGCGTTAGACAACGACCTGATCGTGATTTTGGGGAGCCGTCTCCATCAATTCCCAGGAGGCGTCGTGGAGGCGATGATGGAGTTTCACCGGACTCTGGGAGACTGAATCCGCTAACCAGATCGATACGACTTCCTAAAATCTCCGGCCCTTGGTATTCTACATGCACCGTTTGTTCGTGACCCAACCCTAGTTCCCACGGAGGCAATTATGAAGGTATCTACACGGTTCTTTGAGTTCTGGCGCATGATCGGCCGTCTCTGGGCGGATCTTCCTCTCCTCTTTCGGCTGCTCAAGGCATGGAAAGCAGGGTATTATCGAGGCCTGTCCCTACGCACCATGGCGTCGTTGGTCGCCGCGGTGCTCTATGTCGTGAGTCCGGTCGATCTCCTGCCGGATTTCATTCCCGGAATCGGTCTGATCGATGATGCGGCGGTGCTGGTTTTCCTGCTGCACAGCATGGCGCAGGATTTGACGGCCTTTCGGCTTTGGGAGCAGGGCCGCGTCAAGATATGACCGCCTCATACGATTCCGAATCCGACGATCAGTCGGATGAATCCGAAGATCGCGGCGATCCCACAGCCGATCAGCCCCGCGAGGCCTTTGCCCTTGCCGGATTCAGCCGGTGCAGTTCCGAGGGCGATCGCTGAGACGACGGCTCCGATCCCGGCAAAGGGGATGAGCAGCCAGTTGAGTGCTCCAAAAAACGGCACGAACCCGATCATCATGCCAAAAAGAGACAACAGGCCCCATATAAGACTGATGCTTTGCATCGGCTGATGTGAGCGAGAAGCATGGGACGGTATTAGGCGGCCTTCTTCTTGGGAACTTTGGCGCCTTTGCGTCTCGCTTCAGAAAGTCCGATAGCGATGGCCTGTTTGCGACTCTTTACGGGCTTCCCACTCTTTCCGCTTTTGAGGGTACCCTTTTTTCTCTTATGCATCGCCCGTTCGACCGACGTGTGAGCACGTTTTCCGTAACGAGCCATACCATCCTCCCGATTTGTCTATTTTGATCAAAGCCTGCACACACCAAGCTAGTTCCCACGCTTTACGACCGTCGTCAAAGCCGTCGTGTGTCCTTCGTCTGTTACATAGGCCCTTACCATGTCGCCGGGCTGCACTTTTTCTGATTTGGTGCTCTTGTCAACATGGATCTTATTCTCTATCCCATCCGGGCCCTTTATGAAGTAATACTCACCTTCAGTTCTCACTAATGTACCCTTGATCGAGCCATCGCTCAAACGCCCTGAGGGAGAAAACTCCTTTTCGGCTTGAGGACGGCCGATTGGGCCAAAAGGCCTGTGCCTAATAGTCCTCCGATCATAATCGTCGACAATAGAAGCTTTTTCATAGCCCCTCCTTCTGTTAATTGTTAGTGCCATCATCATTGATGATGTTCTCAAACAATTAATAGATTAAGGACTGGGAAAAGGCCCGGTTTGCCTGAATATTTGGATACGCTTCTGGGTGAATAGCAAAGGGAGGCTAACGGCTGGTCTTATCCTATCAGGTCGGAGTTGAACTCATTGAGCGGTCGTATGCTCGAGGCATTCACCTCGTTGTACACGGTCAAGCGACCACCTTGCCGGCGCCGAGTGAACGTGCCTTCAACGATGACCTGATCACCGTTCTGGACCTGTATCCGGCTGGTCACCTTGAGCGTGCCGACACCGTCGGCCAGCAAAAATTTAAAAGTGGGTTCGCCTTTTTGATCGACCACCAACTGAACATCCTTTACCAAGCCGATGACGACGACAGCCTTATGGTCATACAGTTCCGGGTGGGCCACGAGGTCCGCCATCTCCAGCAAGCCGGCGCTCCCGAAGGGGACGGATAGAAGACTAGCGCAGATGGTAAGGAGTAGAGCCACGGCTGACAGCACTCTGCGCCGCGTCTGAAAAACTAGGGTTTTGCTTGCCATGGCCGGGGCGTATTGTACCCAAGATCACGGCAAGTGCAAGATGGGCGATTACCTTACTCAATGGCCTCTGGGTTTTCTTCTGTAACCGATGATGCCTGATTCAGCGTGACGCGTCGAGGCGCGACGAATTGGGGAGAGGAGACTTCTGAAGCTGTATGGGATCGGTCTTCTCCGTGCTCATGATCGGTGGGATTTGTACGGAGGCTGACCGATGCCCCGTCGTGTGAGCGTCGCGGCCTCCGGCAAACAGGCTGACGGTCACGAGGAACACGATCGCTACGGCCATCCCTTTGATATCGAGCTTGTGAGGAAGCCTTTCCTCTGTCCGGTGACGTAACGGCATAACCTTCATGCTTTCTGTAGGAATGAAAGATTGCTCCTGTTTAGCGTGTTTGCACCGCACAAGCTACAAGGAGGAACCCTAGAGCCGATTTGTTTTCTTTGCCTTAGCCGTTGGCACGGCGCTCATCGGATCTTCGGGCCAATGGTGTTTGGGATATCGGCCGCGCAGTTCTTTTCGGACATCCTGATAGCTCCTCTGCCAAAAGCCTCCTAGGTCTTGGGTAACCTGCACGGGCCGTTGAGCAGGAGAAAGAAGGTGCAAGATCAAGGGGATCCTCCCATCAGCCACGCAGGGAGTATCCGTGCAACCAAACATTTCTTGCAAGCGTACCGCCAGCACCGGAGCGTCGGATTGTTCGTAATCGATAGGGAGACGGGAGCCACTTGGAACGGTGATGTGAGTCGGGGCCATTCGATCGAGACGACGCTGTTGCTCGTGCGTCAGCAACGCATAGAGGGGTACTGCAAGATCCAGTCGCTTCACCCGTTCGAGGGTGGTGATACCGATCAGGTACGGTCCGAGCCATTGCTCTAAGGTTCGAAGCAACGCCTCATCCGAAAGATCGGGCCATTCCGACCGCGCATCGTCAATACGTCGGAGCCACATCACGCGAGCACGCCATTGTCGGAGCAGTCGAGTGATGGGAAGAACCTCAAGTCCCGCCTGACGAATTCCCTTTAAAAGCCCGTGCAGCATCATATGGGGATCAGGCGATGGAATCGAATCTTCCAGCAGGATCATCGCCCCCAGTCGGCGGCGGCGGAAGGCTCGAACCGCATGGAGCGCCTCATCCCAGGTGACAAATTCTTCGTCAACCAACCGGTCATGGTAGAGCGATTCAATATCATGTTGTGTGATAGGTGCGGCGAGAGAGATCGTGGACCATTGATCGCTTCCGTTCCCCAAGTCGGCGATGACGAGGAAAGGTTCAATAGCCAATGGATCGGCCGCCCTGAACCGAGCGCCTCGGCCGTTCACAAGGCGGTAGTACCCCTCGGATTGCCGTCGAGCAATTCGATCGGGATAGGCCAAAGCAACCAGGCGCCCGACGGAGTTGGAACGATCATATCCTCGGTCTTCGATCTCACGAGACTGTCGAGAGAGGACCTGTCTCCGCCATAGTTGAGCCGTCCGCTTGACTCGGTCAACAGCCGCTCGATTCACCACCAGGCCGAGGGATTCTTCTTGTCCCCGCAGTAGGTCCAGCCTGACCCGCAAGTCAGCATGCTGCCGTTCACGCGGTCCATCAAAGATGTCTCGTTCGCTCAATAGCGCCGCCACCTCGCAAGCAAGATCGGCGAGACCATACGGCACTGCTCGAAGCACCATGTGCGCCAGCCGCGGGTGCAGCGGAAGTTCTGCCATCCGTTGCGCATGCTCTGTCGGCCGGCCATCAGCCGAGAAGGCCCCCAGTTGTACCAACAAATCCCTGGCCTGAGCGACTGCACCGGGCGGGGGCGGGGTGAGCCACGACAATTCCGCCGGATCGCGTGCGCCCCACTGTGCCAGGTCAAGCATGAGTGGAGTCAGGTCAGCTTCGAGAATCTCCGGGGAACGACGGGGGGCAAGCAGAGCCTGTTCTTTTTCGGTCCACAGCCGGTAGCAGATGCCTGCTTCACGACGTCCGGCTCTGCCCCGGCGTTGTTCCGCCGAGTCCTTTGTGATGCGAACCGTCTCCAATCGAGTCAACCCTGATCGAGGATCGTACCGTGGAATACGCACACGGCCTGCATCGATTACCACGCGTATACCCTCGATCGTCAGACTGGTTTCGGCTATGGAGGTGGCGAGCACGACTTTTCTCCTTCCGGCAACCGTCGGTCGAATCGCCGCATTCTGCATCTCCAGAGGAAGATCGCCGTGGAGAGGCGCAATCTGAACGGGAGGCTCTATGTTGGAGTCCAGCAGCGTTCGCTCGACTCGACGAATTTCAGCCATCCCTGGAAGAAAGACCAACAGACTTCCGTCATCTTTTGCGAGGGATTGCCGGATGAAGTGCGACACAGCGGCATCGAGCCGGCCGGTGAGGGGCCGATCAAGGTACCGGGTCTCCACCGGAAACATCCGGCCTTCGCACGTGATGATGGGAGCTCGGCCCAACAGCTCGGCTACCGGACCGCAGTCCAGAGTAGCCGACATGACCAAAAGACGAAGGTCAGGGCGAAAGAGTCGTTGCGCTTCAAGGCACAGCGTGAGTCCCGTGTCCCCTTGCAAGTTTCGCTCATGGAACTCGTCGAACAACACGATGCCGTATGCGCTGAGTGACGGGTCGTGATGGAGCAGCCTGGTCAACACTCCTTCTGTCACCACCTCGATCTTCGTCGTCGGTCCGATCTTTGATTCGAGGCGCATCCGATATCCGACGGTCTTCCCGACCGATTCGTGGAGCTCTTCCGCCATGCGATGAGCGGCGGCCCGTGCGGCGAGTCGCCGCGGCTCGAGCAGCAGAATGTTCCTACTCGACAACCATGGCGCGTTCAGCAGCGCCAAAGGCATGCGAGTGGTTTTCCCGGCTCCCGGCGGAGCGGTCAACAACGCATGCGGACCGGCTTCCAATGCTCTGAGGACCGAGGGCAGTACATCTTCTATTGGAAGTGCGGACATGTCGTGATAGGGTCACAATGAGAGATAGGTACTGTACCAGAATAGGAAGAAGGGGAGAATGACGAACCGTTCCGGACGCGAGGAAGAGCCGATGCCGACTTATCGTTGGAGCCATAACAAACCGACAGGGCCGGGCTGGTATTGGTTCCGCGGGCTGGCTCACGAAGCCGACCCGTTTATCGTGCTGGTCGATCAGACGGGAGAGTTCCAATGGCCGGACGGCGGATTCCAAGAGGTCTCACTCGCCAACGGAGAATGGGCCGGTCCGATCGAGGAGCCTGAAGAATAGTTGATGGAGTACCTGAGGTATATGAATTAGGGGTTCGCCTATTGACGAGAGTTGGAATGGATCATAGCCTCATATAGATCGGGCGTTCCCAACTGGGATGATAGATGATGATGCAGCGGACGGTTGAGCCACATTTGTTCATTATTCTGGGAGCGACGGGAGATTTGACCCGGCGAAAGCTGCTGCCCGCCTTATTTCACTTGCGTGCCTACGGTGAGATGGAAAAGCAGAATACGCTCATCGTCGGCGCGGCCTTGCCCGAGATGAGCACGGACGCGTTCCGCTTATGGGCTTACGAGGGGCTGTGCAACTCGGGTGCTCGTCACGCTTCCGATCTCCGGCAATGGTGCGAAGACCATCTCTACTATCAGACCTTGCGGGAAGGCAGATTGGAAGACTACCAAGCCCTCGCCACCTTTGTCGCGCGCCTGGAAGTGGCCAGAAATCTGCCGCAAAACCGGATTTTCTATCTCGCACTCCCCCCGGGGAGTGTGCCTCCCACCCTGGAGCGGCTTGACGAAACCGGTTTGCTGAAAAGCCATGGGTGGGTGCGGGTTGTGTTTGAAAAACCTTTCGGCCACGATTTTCATTCTGCCCGCGCGCTCAATACCCTCTTGCACCGCTATTTGGATGAATCCCAGATCTACCGCATCGACCACTATCTCGGTAAAGAAACCGTGCAAAACTTGTTGGCCTTCCGCTTCGCGAATCCGATTTTTGAGTCGCTATGGAATCGCGATACGGTGGAAAGCGTGGAGATCACCGTGGCCGAAGACCTCGGTGTCGAACACCGTGGCGCGTACTATCAAGAAGCCGGTGCTTTGCGCGACATGGTGCAAAACCATTTGACGCAACTGCTGACCGTGGTCGGGATGGAAGTACCGACTTCCTTCGAATCGTCCGAGATTCAAGCTGAAAAATTGAAAGTGCTTCGTTCAATTCCACCGATTCGCCCCGAGGACGTCATCTTCGGCCAATATACGGCGTGGGATGTCGCCGGCCAGAGGATTGCCGGCTACCACGAAGAACGGGGGGTACCGCCGGATTCGACCACCGAAACATATGTGGCGCTTAAGCTGGAGGTCCACAATTGGCGCTGGAGGGGAGTGCCGTTTTACCTGAGAACGGGAAAACGGCTTCCACGCAAGATCACGCAGGTCGCCGTTATCTTTCGCGCGGCGCCCATTCAAGTCTTTCGATCATTGGAACCGGGGAGTCTGAGCTCCAACAAGTTGCTGATCACCTTGCAGCCGAGCGAAGGCTTCTCGCTCTGCTTCTCCGTGAAGACTCCGGGGCGGCCGTTCAAGTTTACCGATCGCGCTTTGAGATTCGACTATAGCCAGGCATTCGGCGGCCAGCTGCCGGAAGCTTATGAGACCCTGTTGCGCGACGTGATGATCGGAGACCAAACGTTGTTCGTCACCTCGGATTTCACGGAAACGGCCTGGCGGCTCTACGACCCGATTCTGCTCGGTCCTCGACCGGTGCATTTCTATACGGCCGGATCGTGGGGCCCTAAAGAAGCGGACGTGCTGGTGGAACGAGACGGCTCGAATTGGCAATTGGGTTGGTAACCGCCCAGGCCTTCGGCACTTTTTTCAACATCATGCTATGACGCATGCCTGCGGATTCCATGCCGATCACCACCAATATTCCCCAGCGGATGGACCGGCTGCCTTGGGCACGCTGGCACTGGCATGTCGTTGGAGCACTGGGGATCACGTGGCTGCTCGACGGACTTGAAGTATCCATCGTCGCTTCGCTCGGCCCGACGCTGACCCACCCCGATACATTGCGCCTCACACAATCGGAAGTCGGGCTTACCGCCTCCGCTTATTTGGCAGGCTCGGTTTTCGGTGCGCTGGTCTTTTCGTACCTTACCGACCGTCAAGGACGTAAGAAATGGTTCATGATCACCTTGGCGCTCTATCTCACGGCGACGGTGCTGACCGCGTTCGCCTGGGATCTCGTAAGCTTCATGTTTTTCCGATTTCTGACCGGCGCCGGCATCGGAGGCGAATATGCAGCCATCAATTCCGCGATCGATGAATTGATTCCCGCCAGAAGTCGCGGCCACACCGATCTGGCGATCAACGGAACCTGGTGGCTGGGCTCGGCGGCCGGCGCCCTCATGACGCTTCTTTTATTGAACCCGGCCATCGTTCCGGAATCCGTCGGATGGCGGCTTTGTTTCGTCTTCGGCGCCGTGCTTGGAGTCGCCATCATCATGGTCCGGCGCATCATTCCGGAAAGCCCGCGTTGGCTCATGACCCACGATCGGGTTTCCGATGCAGAAGCCGTCGTGTCGGAGATTGAACGACAAGTGGCACACGAACGGGGCCTGTCACTGTCGGACCCTCAAGGCACGATCACGGTGCATGTCCGCCCCCACGCGACGATCGCGACCGTGGCGCGAGAACTCTTTCAGTCTTATCCGCGGCGGACTGTCTTAGGCATAGGGTTGATGGTGACACAATCGTTCATGTACAACGCCGTGTCGTTTACTTATCCGCTGCTGCTGACGAAATATTATGCCGTACCGAGCGCCGATATCGGCCTCTACATCCTCCCGTTCGCGCTGGGGAATTTCTTGGGGCCGCTCTTGTTAGGGCGATTCTTTGATACGGTGGGCCGCAAGCCGATGATCAGCCTCACCTACGGTGTTGCCGGTGTTTTGTTGGGTCTTGCGGGATACCTGTTCTGGACCGGTTCGTTGACTCTCTCCACGCATATGCTGTTCTGGTCGGCGATCTTCTTTTTTGCCTCGGCCGGGGCCAGCGCCGCCTACTTGACGGTGAGCGAGGTCTTTCCGATGGAGATCCGCGCGATGGCCATCGCTTTTTTCTTCATCGTGGCACAAGGGGCCGGCGTGGCGGCGCCGTGGCTGTACGGGATGCTCGTCGAAACATCGGCCACGAGCGTCTTCTACGGCTATCTCATAGGTGGAGGCATGATGCTCCTCGGCGCGGCCATCGAGCTGTGGCTGGGAGTCAATGCGGAAAGAAAGTCTCTCGAACAATTGGCGCCTCCCTTGTCCACGCGAAAGTTCTCGGAGTGAAATGAGCCTCCGTCGGAGTGGATGGATCACCGACAAGTCGTTCTGTCGCATGCCTCTGGACGTCTAGGGCTGTCAGTTCTTGACGATCGTTCATGCGTGCTACCGAGGTGTCTGAACCTCACTGGAGCACATCATGAACGGTGTAGAAGGAGAACGATTCATCCACGTACCGGTCGGATCGGCATCAACGTTCGGACTCCAGAGGTTTCGCCGTGCCGCTCGAATATCGGTTGTGGAGTTTGAGGGGGGGTGCGGTGCGTGCGCGGATTCGCAGGTTGATCATCTCCACCGCAACCGAAAATGCCATCGCGAAATAGATGTATCCTTTCGGGACGTGGACATCGAATCCTTCCACCATCAAAGTGACTCCGACAAGGATAAGGAACGACAGCGCTAGGATCTTGATGGTTGGATGGGCCTCGACGAAATCTCCGATAGGCCGAGCGGCGAACATCATGACGAGTACGGCTCCGATGATCGCCGTCGCCATAACGGACACCTCATCGACCAACCCTACCGCCGTGATCACGGAATCCAACGAGAAGACGATATCCAGGACAGCGATCTGGAACAGCATCATTCCAAGGCCGGCCGGAACGGCCGAGACCCTCTGTTCGTCCGCTCCCTCCAGACTATTATGAATCTCGTGAGTCGCTTTCGCGAGGAGAAACAGTCCGCCGATGATGAGAATCACATCTCGTCCCGAGATAGCTTGCTGGAGCACGGTGAAGAGCGGGGCTGTCAGTTCCATCAAGAATGAAACGGAAAATAACAGTCCCAGTCGCGCGATCATGGCCAGGCTCAGTCCAAGACGGCGGGCCAAGTTTCGCTGGTGCTGAGGGAGCCGGCTTACTAGCACGGAGATAAAAATGATGTTATCGACTCCCAGCACGACTTCGAGAGCGGTCAGGGTGCCCAGCGCGATCCACATCTCTGAATGCGTCAGCCAATCGAACATGTGATTCTCCAATTCAAGCAGACAGACAAAGGCATTCGGTTCACACCCTGTCTCAATGAGCCGGGATAATCAGGGAGGGTCCTTACTATCGGTGGCGGAAGCGTCCTATTGCCTCCCGATCGACGACGGATCTCTTTTGAATCAATATTTCTTCTGCTTGAGCGTCGGACTCGCCGCTTCGACATCTTTAGGAACCATGGCGAGGAGCCATGGCGGTTTCGGGATGTATATTGAGTCACGATGTGGCTTGCCGGGAGAGAGCCGCATATTTGATGCATATCACCGTTACAGAATAATACATATGCATACGATTCGATACACTGGGACGGATCGCCCTTTAACCCTTTTTTTCCCAACATATTGTCAAATAAAACATTCTGTCTTCGGCACCTGAATTGCTTTTAAACGCTGAAACGAATCCACGATTTGTATTGAGCAGGATGGGGATATTGTGGATAACGTACAACGGAACGATTTTATCTTCATTCCGCATCCACGGAAGACACCCGAATGTCATCGAGACTGTGGCTCGATGATACACCATCATGCCTTGCCGGTGTCAGCCATAGAAGGGGAGACGGCTCCAGGCTGGTGGTTTCACCGGTATGAGCCCGTCTGGAGACCGTTCATTGAGCGGGTTTGTCGTGATAAGAAAGTGACATTACTCGAGTTTGAACGAGCCGCTTGTCAAGTTCCCGGTCTGACACATATTGAGAAAGCCATCGCTATATCCGCGTTCCGTCAACAACAAGAGCAGACACTCAAACGCTCTCACGATACCGCCGCATTCCTCGGAAAACCCCGGCTGTCTGTCGGTTAACGATACAGAGATCGCATAGGCCTCTTCGTTTGCTGATCCGGCAATTACTCTGCTCGCTTCTTTGGCACTGCGCGACCATGTTCGGAACCATTTGCGACATGGTTCTGCGGCGGGTCAGGCAAGCGGCCGTGGAATCACTGAAATATGGGTAAACAGAACGGCCAGAGAGTACGATAGGCTCGACAGGACACGACGGACGCTCAGTATCGGGTTTTGTTGTCGGCGTGGCTGTAGTACTCGATCTGGCGTTCTTGCATGATCGGAATAACGGACGCTGAATGTCTCTGTGAAGCGGAAGATTGTTCTACGGTCAGTTCTTTGATCCAATTGCCCCAGTCATCATATTCATAGGATGTGATCCACTTGCGTGGTCGGCCTTCACCAAATGCTTCGGTGGTCGCTCGCACACGCCTTCCCCTATCGTCATACTCGTTCGCCACGCGGCCGACCGCCGTGCCCCGCGCGCTGTAAATGATCATCTCATCTAACCGTCCCTCTGCATCATACCGGTACTTCAACTCGCCGATCAACGCGCCCCTGTTGTACCGAGCGGAATAAATGCGCCGCCCCAATATGTCGAACAGACTCTTGTAGGCGATTGAATGGTTCACCCACAGCTGTTCCCACAGGTATCCCCGTTGGTCATACAGAGAGAACTCCGCATGCTGAAAGCTACCGTTGTCCGATGTTGTGACAGATGCGGTGTTGCGGCCGCCTGAATCTCGCGCATAGACGACTTGTTTTCGGAACATCAGTCTGCCGCTGGGATCAAGGGCAAGTTCTTCCTGGAGATACCCATTCGGATCGTATCGGAACAAGGAGTACGTGGCCGTATCGGCATGGGGAATATCGAGAATAGCTTCTATGAGGTGGCCGGCACGATCATACGTTTCAGTCGCAGAGTATCCCAGTTTCTTGATCGTCACGATGCGAACAGGCCCTATGAGCCCATTCTCGGATCGTGCGGTCTCGGCGAGACTATCGGTATCCCAGAGACCCACTGAAACAGCGCCAAGGAGAATAAGGAGACTTCCTACGTGCATAGAGAGCTCATTCTAAGATCGGACTTCCGAAATATGAAGCAAGATAAGAAATTGTGGCGTGACCCCGAGAAGCTGTTCGGCTCAACTTTTCGGCGTGGGATCGGGCTGGCCTATAGTCTCTTGTGCGTCAATTCTTCGGTTTGACTTCGGCTGCTTGCGGGATGGTGCTAGGCTGTGTTTCAGCCTATGCCTCTTTCATCTCTTCAGTCCCCAATCACTGAGATCCAGACTACCCCTTCGCTGAGCCCTGCACTCTCGCAAGCGGCTGTGACTGCACTGTGGAAAAACCAGATTTTCGACGCCATCAAGTTGGTGCGCCTGGAACAAGACATTGGTTTCGATGAAGCCAAGGAGTTGGTCGATTCCTATCTTCGATCACAGCCGGCCCTCCGGAATCAAATCGAGGAGGCCCGAGCTGATGCACGAGAGGGACTGTTCCGATGGCTGATTTTCCTGCTGGCCGGTGGTATGGGGCTCGCATATGTTTTGATGTAAGTAAAGAGGTACGCCGGTCTCATGGATACTGATCAAATTCTGCTGGCTCTGATCGGAGCAGGCAGGTCATTCGTGATATTCTGTCTCATGCGGTTTCCTCAAACTCGCCGACGGCAATTTCAACAGTACGGTCCGTTCTCACTCACAGCATCCTTCTTCGGCGCCTTGACGATCCTGGTTCTCTCGGCCCTGACGGTCTACGCACAAGCTGTCTGGCACTGACAGTACCTTCCGTCTCCGCGAAGGTGTACAATCTTCAACATCCGAGTTTGTCTGCGAGAGACAGCTATGTTTTCTACGTCCGATAGTGGGATAGGCTTAGCGGTTGTCATCATGATCGGTGTAATGATTATGGGACTCGCCATATGTACCGGGAAGTTGATCATTTGGCTTTTCGGCACGGACCATGAGGAAACGAACGCATCTGATGCCAACAAACAGAGAATGAAGTCCGCGTATCACGAAGCGGCTTAATCACATATGCAGCGTTGAAAATCGGCGCTCTCAGTATCGTACTCCCAGCGAGACGACGGCGACGTTGTACCATCCGAACGCAAACCGCTCGTCATTGTCCACACCACCTTCGAACACCCGATAGCCGGCCGTGACATACCACGTATCGTTTAAGTCGTATCGAATTTTTGCAGCTACGTCGAGAGCCCGTCCTTGTGGGCTGATGAGTCCGTCGAAATCGACAAGCGCGATCCATCGAGGGGCAATAACGTATTCCATGTTGGCACTCAGTAACGGCACGGCCCCCACATTACTATCGGATGCCACGGCATTCGGCTGACGGAGTTCCACATCCGCATCCCGAATAAAAACCGTCGCCCCGATTCTCCATCGCCACCGATCGGACTCGTGGAACAGATACCGATAGGTGAAACGATAGGAATCGAATCTATAGTCCGAGTCCGTCGGTACATTCGGCGCAAAAACGCTTCCGGCGAAGCTCACCGGCGTGGCAAAAGCACCCGTTCCCGCGAAACTAATGGGGGCATAGACGATCCGCAGTGCATGACGACGAGACACGTTCCAGGTCAGTTCGATTCGAAGGTGCACATCCGGATCGCTTCCTTGAAGATTACCCAGATCGAATCTGGTGCCTTGGGAAGTATCAGGGATATGGATCTCGTTTCGAGACTGCCAGATCGCACCAGTTTCAACCTCCAAAGAAGCCCTGTGTGTAGTTGGGCGATCAGCAGCAGCGGATGAGGCAGGGCTGCCTCCCGTCGCGATCAGGATCCCGATTACAAAAGCAGCGAGCAGCATGTGCTTCGACCTTCCGGGAACCACTGGCATTCCGGTCATAGAATAAAGCATGAGTCAACCTCCTCACTGAGAGGCTACCCTGACTCTCGTATGGTCCTCAAGTCCTGCGGCATCGGAATCTCCATGATCTGGTTTCGGATTGGTGATGGCCTAAAGGATTTCGGCCAATCGTTAGGAAGACAGGCCGAGGGCAGTCCGTGTTGTACCGATACCTCTTGTGTTTTTCGTTCGAATCCGTCATGGATGCTCCTTTGAAGCCAAGCATGAGATATCTCCGTCGGTGACTAAAAACGTTCTGGCACAAAGATCGTGATACAACCACCTCGATATGAACCAGGGCCCATGGCGCGCTTTCTGGCGGAAGATCACCGGCGATTAGAACAACTTCTTCAAACCGCCGTCGGTTCTGGAGGGCACGTGGTGCAGGAGACGTATGATCATTTTCGAGCCGGACTGCTCCGGCACATCGGAATGGAGGAGAAGATTCTCCTGCCTGCGGCCCAGCAATGGAATGGAGGAACACCGCTTTCGATTGCGGCGAAGCTCCGGCTGGATCATGGCGCCATTGCGGCCTTACTCATGCCGACTCCTACAGCCGATATCGTCGCTACGCTGCACACAATTTTGGAACAGCATAACCTCATGGAGGAGGGGCCGGAAGGTTTGTATGCAATTTGTGATAGATTAGCGGGGGCGGAGGTCGAGCCACTGTTGACAAAGCTTCGCCGGACTCAGGAACCGACGGTGCTTCCGCACTCCGATACTTCCGCGGTCCTCGGCGCGGTCCACCGTGCATTGGAGCGGGCCGGATATACGATGATCTCGGTTTTCCGCTGAACAACCTTCCTTCATAACAGGATATGGTATCCTGCTGCTCGCACGATGACTACTGAGACCAGTCCAACGACTTTATCGAGCGAACTTGCCGCCGCCACTGGGCGGAGGCGGACCTTTGCCATCATCAGCCACCCGGATGCCGGCAAAACGACTCTTACCGAAAAACTGCTTTTGTACTCCGGCCTGATCCGAACCGCCGGGATGGTCCGCGGGCGCAAGGGAGGGAAGACCACCGCCTCGGATTGGATGGGAATGGAGCAGGAGCGCGGCATCTCCATCACCGCTTCAGCGATGCAGTTTCCTTACAAAGACACCGTCGTGAACCTGCTGGATACGCCCGGCCACCAAGATTTCTCGGAGGATACGTATCGCACCTTGACGGCCGCCGACAGCGCCATCATGGTCATCGATGCGGCCAAAGGTGTGGAAACCCAGACCCGCAAACTGTTCGCCGTGTGCCGCATGCGGCGGATTCCCGTCCTGACACTGATCAACAAAATGGATTTGCCGGGGCGCCCACCGCTCGACCTGATGACCGAAGTGGAGCAGGCTTTGAATATTCACGCCAGCGCAATGAACTGGCCGATCGGGTCGGGCAGTGACTTCGTGGGTATCGTCACCCGTGCGGATAACCGGGTGCGGCTGTTCAGCAAGACCATTCATGGCGGCGCGACCAAAGTCGAAACGGACACCTTGCCGCTGGCCGAGCTCGGCTCACACAGCCGGGTGTCCCGAGACACCATGGCGCAGGTGCGCCATGACCTTGAGCTCTTGGAGATCGCCGGAAACCCCTTCACAAGGGAGCAGTTTCTTCAGGGAGAAGTTACTCCGGTCTTTTTCGCCTCCGCGCTTACGAATTTTGGAATTGAAAGCTTCCTCGACGCTTTTGTGGAGCTGGCACCAAGCCCCGGGATGCGACCGGCCGACCGAGACGATGGGTCGGAGTTCTTGGTCAATCCAACAGACATGCCGTTCAGCGCCTATGTCTTCAAGCTGCAGGCGAATATGAACCCGAAACATCGCGACAGCACCGCCTTTCTTCGGATCTGTTCTGGGCGCTTCGAGCGGGATATGGTGGTCAAGCATCACCGATTGGGTCGGGATATACGACTGGCGAGACCGCACAGCCTGGTGGCCCAGGAACGCAGCACGGTCGAAGAAGCCTATCCCGGCGATATCATCGGCATCATCAATCCGGGAGTCTTCGCCATCGGCGATACAGTGTCCTTGACCGGCGGCTTCAACTTCAAACCGCTGCCGCAATTTCAACCGGAAATCTTTGCCCGTATCAGGCCGAACGATGTCGGCAAACGGAAGGCCTTCGACAAAGGGCTCTCCCAAATGGCGCAGGAAGGGACGATGCAGATCATGCGAAGTCTCAATGATCAGGAAACCCTGATTGCCGCGGTCGGGCGCCTCCAGTTCGACGTGCTGCAATACCGACTGCGTCATGAATACCGCGTGGAGACAATCTTGGACGCGTTACCCTTTACCTGCAGCGCATGGCTGGAAGGAGATCCTGCCACTTTTAAGCCGCCGTCGGCCTCAATGCTGGTAAAGGACCAGCGGGATCGAGTCGTCGTCCTCTTCGGTGATCAGCTCATGAAAACGATTGCGCGCGATCGCAACCCCGATCATGCGTTTCTGGAGATGGGATAGGATTTACAGAAGAATTAGCCCGGAACATCCGGAGCAACTTCGACCCTCCAGATGTCCGTGAACAGACCGGGCGTGTTTTCGGCTCTTTCTCTTCGATGCCATACCAGATCCCATGACTGCGGCTCACCGTGTCACTGTCAGCGTAACCGGCACGGTGCCGTTGCCTGAGGTCCTCTCCAAAGAGGGGGATTGGGATCTTGGATTGACAGGCCACGGTGCCAGCAGTAGCCTAAGCGCCCTGTCATCCCTGCCTAGAGGTTTCATGCACACGACCATATCGAATTCGGCAAAGTTTTTTCGCCCTATCGAGACGATACAATGTTTGCTCATCGCCATCGTTTCCGTCGGAGCGGCAGCTCTGCTTCAGCCATCTATGGCCCAGGCCGCCTCGTGCGATGCGATTCTTGGCAAGTGGATGTGGTTTATCGGTGGCGAGGTGACGGTCAATCGGGATGGCACGTTCACGCAGCAGTCGGGGAATGCAGGAACCTGGGAATGCAATGATGGCGCGCAAGGCAAGTTTACATTCCGATGGCGCGACGGCGGTTTCACGAACAGCTTACTCCTGACACCCGATGGACAGGGTCTATCCAGCACGGATATGTCTCAATGGTATGTCACTGCACAGAGAACGGGTTCAGCACCAAGCCCTCAATCTCCGCCGGTTCGGCAACAGGATCCAATGCCGAGTCCCCAGCCTCCGCTGGTTCGGGAAGAGAATTGTTGTCAGGAGGCCTATGACTGTGAAGT
>DATIGP010000291.1:0-12675 GCA_035454625.1 Nitrospira sp. | reverse complement strand
GCCCTCGAACGAGCAGACCGGATGGTACCGTGCGGTTGGTACTCGCCCAGAGCCTATTCCATTCCGGTAAATTGTCCACGCGATCGAAGGGATTGTTACAACTCGAGGATCGCGGCCGGCTCCGAATCAGCCCGCTTGACGCAGCGCGCTTTGCCTTGTCCGACGGGGATCGGGTCCGCCTCTCGAGCACATCCGGCGAAATGACCACCGAGGTCAAAATCATGGATCGCGTCCCACAAGGGACCGCCTGGTTCCCTTCTCACTTCGCTCAAGCGGCCGTTCGACTGTTTGAATGCGCCGTCGATCCGACCACCCATGTGCCGTCGTTCCGAACCGCGACGGTATCCATCATGAAGGTGGCGTGATGACTATGCCAACGAAGGAGCCCCGTTGTGACTGAATTCGGATTGCGTCTCGCTATTTCCCTTACCCAGATCGCCGCGGTCATGGGCATCGTGGTCGTCACGGTGCTCATCCTCACCCTTGCTGAACGAAAAGTCCTGGGTTGGATGCAGGACCGCATGGGTCCGATGGAGGTTGGGCCCTACGGCATCCTCCAGCCGTTCGCGGATGCCATCAAGCTCTTTTTTAAGGAAGACATCATTCCCGCCGGTGCCAACAAGTTCCTATTCACCATGGCTCCGATTCTTTGCTTAATTCCGGCGTTCATCGGGTTTGCCGTGATTCCGTGGGGACCGAACTGGACGTTCGAGATCAACGGCGTCACCGTAAGACCGTTTGTGATCAGCGACATCAACATCGGCATTCTATACATCCTGGCCTTCGCCTCGCTCGGAGCTTACGGCATCATCCTGGGGGGATGGGCGTCCAACAGCAAATACTCGCTGCTCGGCGGGCTACGATCCGCGGCGCAGATCATCAGTTACGAACTCAATGTCGGGTTGGCCATCGTCGGCGTGTTGATTTTGTCCGGTTCACTCAGTCTTGTAAAAATCACCGATGCCCAGGCCGGATGGTTCTGGGACTGGTTTATTTTCAAGATGCCGGCTCCACAGATTGTGGCCTTCGTCGTCTATGTGATCTCAGCGGTGGCTGAAACCAACCGAGTACCGTTCGATTTGCCGGAAGCAGAGAGCGAGCTGGTCGCGGGATTCTTCACTGAATACAGCGGCCTTCGATTCGCATTCTTCTTCCTGGCCGAGTACGCCAACATGGTGTTGGTATCCTGTGTGGCCGCCGCGCTGTTTCTCGGCGGTTGGCATGGGCCGTACCCGGGGACCATCATGGAGCTCATCGGTCTGGGATCCTGGTCCTGGATCGAAAGCACGATGTGGTTTGCGGTCAAAACGTACTCGTTCTTATTTCTCTTTTTCTGGCTCCGAGCCACGCTGCCGAGACTCCGGTACGATCAGCTGATGAGATTCGGCTGGAAGGTGCTGTTGCCCATCGCGTTGGGGAACATCGTCGTGACGGCTCTCGCGGTGTTTTTCTATCAACAGATGCAGTAGCGTACGGGATCGATATGGCTTCCGGCACAACCACCAAACGTCTCTCGTTGTCCGAATGGTTCAAGACCATCACGTTCTACGAGATCCTGGTCGGCATGAAGGCCACTCTGTCGCACCTTCTGAATTACCGTCCGGTCACGCTGCAATATCCTCACGAGAAGCGTACGCTGCCCGACAACTACCGAGGCATGCTCGCGCTGCTCCGGTACGACGATGGAACAGAGAAGTGTGTCGGCTGTGATCTCTGTGAAGCAGCCTGTCCGTCCCGCGTCATCCGCGTCGTCAGCGCAGAAGTGCCGGGGGAACCGACCAAACGTTATTCAAAAGAATATTACATGGACATGACCCGTTGCTTGTTCTGCGGGATGTGCGTGGATGCCTGTCCCGTCGATGCGTTAGGCATGACGAGAGAGTTTGAATGGGCGGTATACGACAAGCGGCAACTCCACCTCAACAAACAACAATTGCTTGCCATCGGCGACCGCTCATTTCCCGTCCGCGAGAAACGCCTGGAACTTCAACATCCAAACGTGGCGTTCTTCAACGTGGCATTCAAGCACGTGCCGCCAAAATCGGACTGATCCAGAGAATCACTCATCGAGAGACCGATGATTGCAACACCGTGGCCTTAGCCTGATCCAAGCCGACCTCTAATCAAGGAACCGCTTTATGTCGCTGGTGTTTTTCGGGTATTTTGCCGGGATGATCGCCGTAACATCCATGCTGGTGGTTGCGCTGAGAAATCCCGTCTATAGCGCGCTTTCCTTACTCGTGATGTTTTTCCATGTCGCCGGGCTCTTCGTCACGCTCCATGCCGAATTTCTGGCGGCGGTGCAGATCATCGTCTATGCCGGAGCCATCCTCGTGCTGTATCTCTTCGTCGTCATGTTGCTTAACGTCAAGCAAGACGACCGCTATCATAGCCAATGGCGGATTGCGGGAATCGTCTGTGTCCCGCTGCTGATCGAGTCCATTGTGCTCCTCTCCGGCGGAGGGGGAGCGACCGATCCGGGAGGGCGATCCGTCCAGGCCGGCCCACATGAGCCCCTCGCCGTCGACAATACGTTGGCCATCGGCAAGACATTGTTTTCGACCTACCTGTTTCCCTTCGAGGTGGCCTCTTTAGTCCTCTTAGTGGCCATGATCGGCGCCATCGTCCTTGCGAAACGCGACATCGGCGGGGGCACGGCGTGAAGAGGCACTGGTCATTCGATACAGTTCTCCGTCAAGGGCGGGTGGAGCGGTGGGATCCGGGCCATCGTGATGCCTCATTGACCATCCACCTGCTGGACGCAGGCTCACCGAGAGTGACGAGTGACCGATGACTATCCCGATCTCGTATTATCTCATCTTGAGCGCCGTCGTCTTTCTTACAGGGGTCGTGGGCGTACTTATCCGGCGCAACATCATCGCGATTTTGTTGTCCATCGAGCTGATGCTGAACGCGACTAATATCAACTTTGTCGCGTTTTCCAGGCATCTTCAAGATCTCGGCGGTCAGGTTTTCGTCTTTTTTGCTCTCACGGTGGCGGCAGCGGAGGTGGCGGTGGGACTCGCGATCATCATCGCGCTTCACCGATCTCGATCGACAATCAATGTAGAAGAGTTCAATCTTTTGAAATGGTAACGGAGTCGTCTCCCGTGAAGCGCGAGGGGTCCTTCGCAGGGAATGACAAAGCGTTGCGGCTATTCTTTCCTATTGTGCTTCACGAAAGACGAACCATGAGGGACGAGCGCTGATGCTGTACGCACTCATCCCACTCCTTCCGCTGGCTGCGTTTGTCGTTCTCGGCCTGGCCGGCCGGCACATCAAAGAGCGCGCCCATCTAGTCGCAGTTCCGGCGGTCGCCCTGTCGCTCGCCTTGTCGGTGGCGGCGTTTTTGGAAGTGGCGGTGTCCGGCTCGGTCGTTTCGGTTCCGCTCTATACCTGGCTCACATCCGGCCATCTCGACATTCATATCGGACTACATATCGACCGGTTGGCCGCCGTCATGCTGGTGCTGGTGACCGGCGTGAGTTCGCTCGTCCACGTCTATACGATCGGCTACATGCACGGTGAGTCCGGCTATGCCCGCTTCTTCAGCTATATCGCTCTCTTCACCTTCTCTATGTTGATGTTGGTGCTGGCCGACAACCTGCTCCAGCTGTTCGTGTTCTGGGAAGCCGTGGGACTGTGTTCGTACTTGCTGATCGGCCATTGGTACGAGCGGGCTTCCGCCTGTGCGGCCGCCACTAAGGCATTCCTCGTGAACCGCGTGGGGGATTTCGGATTCCTGCTCGGCCTGCTGCTCGTCTGGTACAGCTTTGGGTCGCTGAACTACCAGGAGATCTTCCCCGCCGCACATGAGGCGGGATCGTTGATGATGAACCTGCTCGGTCCATTCGGAGGGACCTGGGAGGTGTCGGTCTTCACGCTGATCGGACTCCTTCTGTTCACCGGCGCGGTGGGTAAATCGGCACAAGTTCCGCTTCACGTTTGGCTGCCTGATGCGATGGAAGGCCCGACGCCGATTTCGGCCCTCATCCATGCCGCCACGATGGTCACAGCCGGCGTCTTCATGGTGGCACGCCTCTCCCCCATCTATAGCCTTTCTCCGACTGCGATGAGCGTGGTCGCCATTACGGGAGCGGCGACGATGGTCTTGGGCGCCACTATTGCGCTGACTCAAACCGACATTAAACGTGTGGTCGCGTATTCGACGGTCAGTCAGTTGGGTTATATGGTTATGGCTTGCGGGCTCGGAGCTTACGCCTCCGGCATGTACCACTTGCTCACACATGGCGCGTTCAAGGCTCTACTTTTCCTTGGTTGCGGCTCGGTGATCATCGCGCTCCACCATGAACAGGACATGAGACACATGGGTGGCCTCAAGGACAAGTTGCCGATTACCTACTGGACGTTTGTGGTAGGTTCGCTGGCGCTCGCCGGCTTTCCCCTCACGGCAGGATTCTTCAGCAAGGATGACATCCTCGTATCCGCTTGGTCGTCAGGCGACCTCGGTCGGATGTTGACGTTTTTTGGTCTCCTGACGGCTCTTCTGACGGCTTTTTACAGCTTCCGGCTCGTGTTCGTGATCTTCTGGGGCTCCTCGCGCGTCGATACGCATCAGGCAGACCATGTCCATGAACCCTCACAGACCATGACGACGCCGCTCGTCGTTCTTGCGGTGCTCAGCATTCTGACGGGTTACCTCGGCATCCCATCGTTCCTCGAACCGGTGTTTTCTAGCGGACGCGATGCGGCTGCTCCTCACGGCTCGGATGGGCTCATGATTATGGCGGCGGCGACAGCAATGAGTCTGATCGGTATCGCCGCCGCCTATTATGTGTATGTTCTCAACCCGGCTCTCCCGGACCGGTTGGCTCGCCAGTTGGGCAGGCTGTATCGCGCCTCGTTGAACAAATGGTACGTGGATGAAGCCTATGACCGTCTCTTTGTCAGACCGACCATCGCCGCCGCGTCCGGACTCTGGAAACGAGTCGACGTCGATTTCATTGACGGGGCGGTCAACGGCATCGCGCGCGGCATAGCGTGGGGGGGATGGCTGTTGAGGCTGGTCCAAAGCGGGCAAACTCAGCACTATGCCTTGGCGATGGCGGTTGGAATTGTTGTGATCGTGACGGTATTTCTCGTTTCGTAGCGGCGAATCGATGGTCACCGGGTGATGAGTCGTTGGAGAAAACCAATGCTCGGAAGGCATGCGTGGTCCTCCGATAACCGGTGACGAATGACTACGGACCCATGATGCATTCATTTCCTTGGCTCACGGCACTGATTTTTCTCCCGCTGTTCGGAGCGGCTGCGGTCTTTTTTGTGAAGGAGACCTCGGCCCGGCTCATCGCCCTGGCCGCAACCGCGGCCGACCTCCTGATCTCGGTCCCGCTCTGGTGGTTGTTCGATGCGTCCTCCAACCACATGCAGTTCGTCGAATCGGCCGTGTGGATTTCCGCCCCCTCGATCTATTACCGGCTGGGCCTTGATGGCATTAGTTTGCCGCTGGTCCTCATGACGACGATCCTGATGCCGCTCTGCGTCCTGATTTCTTGGCATTCCATCGAATCCAGGGTTCAAAGCTTCATGGCCATGCTGCTGATCATGGAAGGCGCCATGATCGGCGTGTTTTCAGCCCTGGATTTTGTGCTGTTCTATGTGTTTTGGGAAGCAATGCTGATTCCGATGTATCTTTTGATCGGAGTCTGGGGCGGACCGAATCGGATCTATGCCGCCATTAAATTTTTCCTTTATACACTGGCCGGCAGCGTTCTGCTGCTGGTTGCGATTTTGGTGCTGTATTTCCAGGGAGGCCATACCTTCGACATTCTTCAATTGAGCCAAGGCACGTATTCCGCGTCGCTGCAATTCTGGCTCTTCCTGGCGTTCTTCGCCGCATTCGCCGTCAAGGTTCCCATGTTCCCCCTTCATACCTGGTTACCCGACGCGCACGTGGAAGCGCCGACGGCAGGCAGCGTCATTCTCGCCAGCGTCCTGCTCAAAATGGGGACCTATGGATTCGTGCGGTTCAGTTTGCCGATGTTGCCGGACGCCTCTCACGCATTTACGCCGTTGATGGTGATCCTTTCAATTATCGCCATCATCTATGGCGCGTACATGGCGTTGGCCCAGGCGGACTTGAAAAAGCTCATCGCCTATTCGAGCGTGAGCCACATGGGCTTCGTCACGCTGGGCCTCTTCATGTTCAATATTCAAGGAATCGAAGGTGCCGTGATGCAGATGGTGAATCACGGCATCACGACGGGGGGGCTCTTTCTCTGCGTGGGGATCATCTACGAACGCACCCATAGCCGGCAAATCGCCGACAACATGGGATTGACCAAGCCCATGCCGCGGTATGCGACGTTCCTTGTGATTTTTTCGTTGTCGTCGTTGGGATTGCCCGGCACCAATAGTTTCGTGGGTGAGTTCATGGTTTTGGCAGGCACCTTTCTTTGGAGCAAGGTCGCGACGGCCTTCGCGTCATTGGGGCTCATCTTCGCCGCCGCCTACTTGCTTTGGATGGTCCAACGTGTCGCCTTCGGCGTGCCGGCTCCCCACATGCTCCCGAAACTCCACGATGTCAACTTGCGCGAGATGGTCACGCTAGTACCGCTGGTCGTGTTAATCTTCATGATCGGATTGTTCCCTAACCCCATCTTGACCCGCATGCACCCCAGCGTGGAGAAGATCCTCGCTCGCGTCGTTCCGTCCGCTCCTGAACAGGCTCCAACCATAAGTCGGGTCGGCCCATTCCCTTCCTCTTTGGAGGAGGATGTCGCCCTGGCAGCCGACCTTGCGTCCGGTAGAGGGGCGGACAAGGGTTCACGCCCCCCTCGCGGCGAGGCCGACGGCACCAGTGTCGAGAAGGAACTCCGGCCATGACTTTCCCCGTCGGAGACTTGCTTCTCATTCTCCCAGAGTTATTGGTCGTCACTGCGGCCTGCATCGTGCTTGTGCTCGATCCGGTACTACGCCCGGCCGACAAAGACGGACTGGTGTGGCTGAGTCTCGGAACACTCGCCGTTTGCATGGGCTTGACGGCTTCGAAGATGGGAGCTCCAGTCGAAGCTTTTAGCGGGCTGGTCATCATCGACATCTACGGAGCCTTTTGGAAACTGCTGCTGTACTTCGTCACCGGTCTCACGATTCTCCTTTCCCATTCATACCTCAAAGAAGAGCGCCTGTACTTCGGCGAATACTATGGCTTCGTCCTGCTCTCCCTCTCAGGAATGATGGTCATGGTATCCGCAGCCGACTTGCTGACCATCTATCTGGGCACCGAACTCATGTCCCTCTCACTATACGTGATGGCGGGACTGAAGCGGTCGGAACCGCGTTCACTCGAAGCGTCGGCAAAATATTTCGTCCTGGGCGCGTTTTCCTCCGGCATTCTTTTATACGGCATCTCACTGCTCTACGGCGCGACCGGAAGCACGAGACTTCCCGCTATTGCCGCCGCGATTGCGGGACAGAGCCTGGACGATCCACTGCTTTTGTTCGCGACGATTCTATTGGCGGTTGGATTCGGGTTCAAACTCGCGGTCGTGCCGTTTCATATGTGGACGCCGGACGTCTATCAAGGCGCCCCCACCTCGGTCACCGCGTTTATGGCCGTCGCATCCAAGGCCGCCAGCTTCGGTGCATTCCTCCGCGTATTCATCGAGGGACTGGGGGGCTTGAAGGCCAATTGGTCCGCGATCTTCGTCCTGCTCTGTCTCGCCACGTTGGTGTTGGGAAATGTCGTGGCGTTGGTGCAGACGAATATCAAACGGATGCTTGCCTACTCGAGCATTGCCCATGCCGGCTATGCCTTGATCGGTGTCGTGGCCGCCGGACGCCTTGGAAATGCATCCGCCGTCGCAAGCGTCCTGCTGTATCTCGCGCTCTACACATTCATGACCTTCGGCGCGTTCGCCATCGTGGCCATGCTCCGCAAAGACGGGATCGAAGGAGAGGAGATCGAGGATTTCACCGGTCTGTCAAAACGCCATCCGGTGACGGCGTTGCTCATGTTGATTTTCATGGTTTCCTTGGCGGGGATTCCCCCGACGGCCGGGTTTATCGGAAAATTCTACGTCTTCATGTCCGCCGTGGAGGCCGGTATGACCTGGCTGGCGGTGGTCGCGCTCATTTTCGCCGCCGTGTCGGCCTACTACTATCTTCGCCTGGTGATGGTCATGTACATGCGTGAGGCCAGTGACGCCACTGAGAGCGCTCCTCAGTTGGTCATGTCCCCCACTCTGTCCATCGTGCTGGCCTGCGCAGTGGCCGGCGTGGTCATCTTTGGAGTCTACCCCAATCCGATCGTGCATCTCGCGACGCAGGCGGTCCTCACGTTAAAATAAAGACGGCGCAATAAGTCCCCAACTTGGTTCTCGTGGGACACTGCCGCCTTATGAAGACACTGCCCGCTCACCGTCTCGCGGGCGTTCACAAACGTGCCGCGCTTTATTCAGCGCGGCGTGAACCGCATGAATATCCTCCGCTTTCTTCTTGACGTCGTGAAGTCATTTTTACAGCAGGGCTGCGCCAGCCTCGCTGCGTCCTTGGCTTTTTTCTCCCTCCTCTCGCTCTTTCCACTCGCGTTTCTCCTCCTGTATGGAGTGAGTTTCTTCGTCAGTCAGGATGTCATCGGCGAACAGTTCATGTTGAGCTTTCTCAAAGGGTTTTTTCCGTCGTTAGGCGAACGGTTGGCTGAAGAGCTCCATCGGATCAGCGTATTGGAAAGCGTGCGATGGCTCGTATTTTTGTCGTTTTTCTGGTTCGGGGGGCTCGTCTTTTATGAGTTGGACTATACCCTCAACGTGGTCTTCGAAAGTACGCATCAGCGTCATCCGTTGATTTCAACGGCGATCTCCATCGCGTTGGTCGGATCCAGCGGACTTCTGCTGCTTGTGGCCTATGTCGGCACGCAAACCATCACCTTTCTGACCGACTACGCGCCGAGGCTCTGGGGACTCGATCTGGTTGCGCTGGCCGCGCACGATTTTCATCTGGCTTACACGCTGCCCTTTACCCTCGCATTCCTGACAGTGAGCCTGTTGTACCGTCTGGTTCCCCGCCGCCGTCCGCGGTGGCGCGCTGCAATGGCCGGCGCACTCACGTTCGGTGTACTTTGGGTCTCGGCCAAGTTGTTATTCGTCAGCTATAGCGACTATGCCACGGTCTACGCTCGGCTCTACGGGTCGTTGCTGGAAGTCGTGCTCTTACTGCTGTGGGTGTACTACTCCGCCAGCCTTTTACTATTCGGCGGCATCATCGCTCGTAAACTCTAACAGGATGCCCGCCTGCCGCCGTCCACGATGGTTGATGAGGGTTAGGAAGCGGTGCAACTTCCGGTCTTTTTCTGGCCCGGCCCCTCCTTCCCCGATAAAATGGCTTCCGGCAAGGCTTGGAAGCCATCGTCCATGGTTGAAGAATACGGCAAAGAGCTCATGATGCTAGGGGGGACGATCGCGGGGTTCGTCGCCGCCCTCCTCACCGTCATGGAAAAGCTGCTGGACATTCAGCAGCGCATTTCTTCGAAGAAAGAAAAGAACCCAGCCTCGCAACCCCAACGCACGATTGCAGCCCCTCCGCCGAGTATCGATTTCTTCTCCTCGAAACCGCTGCGCGGCTCATCGTATCTCTTGCTCTATGAGACGGGAGTCATCGTGGCAGCCGGCGTGCTCCTCAATTATGTCGGGCTGACGCTGAGCCTGCACTTGGAGAGCATTCTCTTCTTGGACATGACAGGCACCGCCCTGGTCGCAATCCTGCTTGGCCCATGGTGGGGCGCCATTGCGGCACTGCTGTCAAACTCCGTGGTGAACTGGTTGCTCTTTCCGGAAGCAGGGGCCGATGTCATCATCTTCCCTTGGTCGTTGATCAACATGACGGGGGCTTTATTTTGGGGAATGCTGGCACGGCAGCCGAACTTTCTGAAATACGTGAGCTCCAACAAAGGTTCGGGTTTGGGCCATTCGTGGTTTTTATTGAGCTTCGGCGTGGCCGGTGCAATGGTCATGAGTATTCCCGGCACCCTGGTCCAGTCCGCATTGCATGAGCGTTCGACCTTTGCGCTCAACCCTGATATTGCCCATGCACTTAGTCTCCGGATCGGAGCCTGGGAGGCCGCGGTACAGTCATACCTGGAATCCACTTTGGGATTGAGCTGGAGCGAGAGCATCGGCTGGTACATCGTCAATTGGTTCCAAAACTGCGTCCGGTATATCCCGGATAAGACGATGAGCGCCGCCATCGCGCTGGTCATCTTGAAATACGGATACCCGTTGTTCGAACGAGAACTTGTTCATGGCGGGCCGGCAGGAGAGCGCCCCACCGATGAACGGATCCTCCCGCTCATCCTCGGACTGCTTTATGCCCCGTCCTACGCCACGCTGGTCAGCCAGGACCATTATGCCGGCCAACTGTATTGGCCTCTGTGGTCCCTTCCGTGGTTGTTCATCGTGTACGGCTATTTCCGCATCCGATATTGGGGGCCGCCGGCCGAGGCGCTCCATGAGGCTCGCGTTCAGCGAGCTGAGCGATATGCGCGGGCGTTAAAGCCCATGGGAAAGGAACCATCATACGAATTCTGCCGACGGCTGACATCCGCGACACTGGTCGCGAGTCTACTGTTCGCCCTCTGCCTGCCCATCCTGCTGATGGATTTCTTCCGTGTCACCTTCAAGTTCTTTTGCGTCGTGTACGGTTTTCTCCTCGTCGTTCACCTGATTCGTGTCGCCATCGCGCAAAATATTTCCATGGCCCGGGCTGACGGTTAATCGTCATAGAACAGGGAAAAGTCTCTGGCCGACATGATAAGGCTTGGCAGAGACCTGACAAAATGGAATAGCCGGTCATCATCCAAGGTCCGAGGCTGATGGCTTATGGATGTGACCACCGACCGGAGGAATTTCTCAGCTGCAGGAAATGTACGATGGCGGAATGAGTCACGAGCCCCACGATCTCTCCATCTTGCATCACGACCAGCCGATCCCATCCCTCAAGAGCCATTCGTTCCATCGCGTGAATCACAGGAATATCCGGCTCAATCACCAGGGATTCGGAACGTGGGCGCATGACCTGCTCCACCCGGCGCCAGGGCCACAGCGACGGCGGCACGTTCTGAATTTCGACAACGGTGATGAGACCCGCGAGTCGCCCGTCTTCTAGGACGGGAAAGCCGCCGTAGCCGTAGGACTGGAAGTACCGGTTCACCGCATCCTCCAGCGTGCAATGCGAGGGAATGGTGGCGACCGTCGTGACCATTAAATCCCGAATAGGAACCGTGGCCAGTGACTGACGTATGACGGCTTGTCGACGGCTCGCCAGAGCGGCGGCGAAGAGAAACATGCCGATGACGAGAACCCAGCCGCCGTTTGATGCCATCGAAGGAGGCAATCCGCCGCTTACCGCTCCGTACATCACGACAAGGCCGGCCAATCCGAGCATCACTCCAAACCCAAGGCCGACGACTGCGGCTTGCTTGGTAGCCCGGTAGAAGTCGTTTCCCCAGGCCCACAATCCCGCACGTAAGACCCGTCCACCGTCCAGCGGAAAACCCGGAATCATATTGAAGAGCCCGAGTTGCATATTGACGAACCCGAGCAAGGCTCCGAGCATGATCCACCCCTGGAGGCCATGCTGCCGTTGAATCGCCTCGGCCAGCTCCACAAAGACAAAACAGAGACCGCCGATCACAAAACTGACCGCGGGCCCGGCCAACGCAATGAAGAATTCCGCACGGGGCGTGGGGGCTTCCGTCCGCATGTGCGCGACACCGCCGAAAATAAACAACGTGATCTTTTCAATCGGGATGCGATAGTACAACGCGACGTAGGAATGGCCGAGTTCATGCAAGAGCACCGAGAGAAACAGCAGCACCGCTGCGATGCCACCCATGGCCCAATAACGCTCAGGAGCGAGACCGGGCAAACTTTCCGGCAGATATCCGGTCGAAAGCGTCCAGGTGACCAAGAGAAAGATCAAAAACCATGAGGCGTGGACACGGATCGGAATACCCAGCGCTCGGCCGATCTCCCACGAAGGTAACCTCATAGGCAACACCGTAACAGCCGAAACCTATAGGGTCAATTCTTCTGCACCGGTTCATGTATACTAACCCTTATGCAACGACACATTCTGCGACGCCTCCTGCTCGGTGTCCTGTTAGTGGCAATTCCTTGGCCATTCGTCCCAGTCGCCGCGGTCGCCCAAGTGATTAAGTCCGGCCCGCCGACCTGCGCCGGCGTAGCTTTGACGTTCGATCTTTGTCCCGTGCGGAAGGGTTCCGGCTACGATCAGCCATTGATGGACTATCTGATCACGCACCGTATCCCCGCCACATTCTTCATGTCCGGCAAGTGGATGGCCAAACATGAACCGGAAGTGGACCGTTTGTTAGGCATGGGAGTTTTCGAAGTGGGGACGCACGGTGAGGTGCACGCCCATCTCCCCATGCACGATGCCGACGAACAGCGCACGGAGATCCTTGGCCCCGTCAAAACGCTACGAGATTACTATGATCACGAGGCGACGTTGTTTCGGCCACCCTACGGAGAATACAACGATGTGACCGTCGGCGTGGTGAATCGGCTCGGCTTGCGGTTCATCCAATGGAATATCGAATCGGGCGATCCGGACCCCACTCTCTCTGCCGAGCAAATCCTCACCAGACTCGCCGCGCGTGTCAAGCCGGGAAGCATCATCGTCTTTCACGCGAACGGC
>DATIGP010000290.1:0-20137 GCA_035454625.1 Nitrospira sp. | reverse complement strand
GGGGCAGCGCGCTTTTCGTGATGGACGCCTTCCTCGTGTATCTGGTCGTGGACTACTTTTTCGGGGGAAAAGCTCAGACCCACGTGAAGCCCGAAGGGCGAGACTTCACGCCCGTCCAACAGCGGATCATCAAGAAGCTGTTGCTGCAGTCGCTGGTCGACCTGGAAAAGGCATGGCATGCCGTCGTGCCGATCAAGGTGGAATATGTGCGTTCTGAGAGCAACCCTCAGTTTGCGATGGTGGTGACCGCATCCGAGATCGTGGTCGTCGTCACGTTGCAAGTCATCATGGGAGAAACGGCCCGGGAGCTGTACATCGTGTATCCCTACACCATGCTCGAGCCCATCAAAGAGAAACTCTATTCCGGCCTCGTATCCGATCATGTCGATCAAAGCGGCGAGTGGAGTCATCGATTCCGAGAGCGGTTACAAGATTGTCCGGTTCCGATCGCCGTACGGCTGGGGACCGCTACCGTGACGGTGAAGGACGTCATGAATTTTTCACCGGGTGACGTGATCCTGCTCGACCAGCATCCGGGCGATCCTCTCGACTGCTATATCGAGGGGCATCACAAATTTCAGGGCAGCCCCGGAATTTACAAAGGCAACCACGCCTGCCGCGTGACCAAAGTATTGAGCTAGCGGCGACCTCAACGAGAGAGTAACCATGGCAGAGTCAGACTCAGCAACCCGCGCCGAGACCCAGACGACCGGCGGCCAATCTCCGCAGCCGGCCGCGTTTCCGCCCGTCCAGCACGCCGAGACGGGAGGTGCTCCGAAGAACATCGATTTCATCCTGGATATTCCCATGAGCGTCACCGTGTACGTCGGATCCGCAAAGATGGCGATTCGTGATCTATTGCAGTTGGCGCAAGGCTCCGTCATTGAACTCGATAAACTGGCGGGCGAACCGATGGAAGTAATGGTGAACAACAAGCTCGTTGCGCGCGGCGAGGTGGTGGTCGTCAATGAAAAGTTCGGCATTCGCCTGACGGATGTCGTCAGCGCGGCGGAACGCGTGCAGCAACTTCGCTGAATCATCCGAGGAAAGCCGTGATTGATCTGTGGGAAAGCCTGTTCCGTACCGTCTCGGCCCTCGCCGTCGTGCTGGTATTGATGGGAATTGCCGCGGTGACGGTCCGGCGATTGATGGGCCCGCGCTTGGCGATCGGCGGCGGCCGTCCTCTCGTCCGGGTCTTGGCCAGCGGCTACATTGCCCCGCGCAAGACGATCGCCCTCGTATCGGTAGCCGGAGAATACCTGATTGTGGGGACGACCGCGACCGATCTGGTTCCCTTGGGGCGTGTCAGCGATTCCGCAGAATTACGCGCATTACTCACTCCTGGCGGCGAGAACTCGCCGGCCGAGACGGCGCCGACAACGCAGAACCCCTTGGCTTCCTGGCTGCGACGTCTACAGGTCGGGGTGTTTCATGCCAACAAGGGAATGCATGGCCAATAGGCACGAGTGCCCATCACGCATATTGTGGGTGATCCTCGTCGGGGTAATGACGCTGCCTATGATAGCGGTCTCAGAAGCAACGGCGGCCGGCCCGTCCGTAAGTATCGATTTCGGAGCAGGCGGGCCGCAACAAACCGCGGTAGTCATTCAGATTCTCATTCTCCTCACGGTGCTGTCCTTGGCACCGGCACTCTTCATCATGGTGACGTCCTTCACCAGGATCGTCATCGTGTTGTCGTTCCTTCGGCAAGCGCTGGGAACGCCGACGGTTCCTCCGAACCAAGTGCTGCTGTCGTTGGCACTGTTCTTGACGATGTTCATCATGGCTCCGGTGGGTCAGGCAGTCTACAACAACTCGTTGCAACCATTAATGGCCGAGCAAATCTCGTATGAAGACGCGTGGAAGAAGGGCATCGAGCCGGTGCGTAGTTTCATGCTGCGTCAAGTGAGGGAGAAAGATCTGGAACTGTTTATCCAGTTGAGTCGAATGCCGAAACCGGATCGGGTTGATGAAGTCCCGACCCAGGCCATTATCCCGGCCTTTATTCTGAGCGAGCTGCGCATTGCGTTCCAAATCGGATTTTTGATCTACATTCCCTTTCTCATCATCGACATGGTCGTGGCGAGCATTCTTATGTCGATGGGTATGATGCTCCTTCCTCCCGTCGTGATCTCGCTGCCGTTCAAGCTGATCCTGTTCGTATTGGCCGACGGGTGGTACCTCGTTGTGGGATCGATGGTGCGCAGTTTTCAGTGAACAGTCACGCGTAGTTCGTATTTCGTGAAGCGTATCTCGTAAGACTCAACCAGTAACGCTTCTCGAAATAGGAGAAACAAGCAACGAGGACTAACACATGACTCCGGAGATGGTGACCGAACTGGGGAGGCAAGCACTGGAAACGACGCTGTTGGTGTCGTCGCCGATTCTCGGACTGAGTTTATTCATCGGTCTGGCGGTCAGCGCGCTCCAGGCGATGACGCAATTGAACGAAGCCACCCTCACGTTCGTTCCGAAAGTGTTGGCTCTTTTTGGAGCGCTGTTGTTGTTTCTTCCATGGATGTTGAACGTCATGACGACGTTCATGGCCAATCTGTTCATGAATATTCCCAACTATCTGCACTAGTACCAGACGATGGCGTTAACGCAGACCATCCAAGCTCTCCTGCCGGAATTCCAAGCGTTTTTGGTCCTTATTTCCCGTATCGGGGGGCTTGTGGCCGCCTTGCCGGTCTTAAGCGGCCGGGCCGTTCCATTCAAAGTTAAAGCAGCCCTCATCCTGTCGTTGGGAGTGCTGCTGGCTCCGCTGGTCCGACTTCCGGTCGTACCCTATGATCCGGTCGCTTTGACCGCCGGCCTTGCCAGCGAGCTGGCGATCGGTTTAGCGATCGGACTGGCCGTGCGGATGCTGTTCAGTGCCCTTGAAATCGCGGGAGAGATGATCGGTGTTCAGATGGGCTTCGGCGTGGTCCAACTCTTCGACCCCGCTACGGCACTTCAGACGTCGATCATCGGCCAATATTTCACGTTATTGGCATCGCTCGTCTTCTTATCCCTGAATGGACATCTGCTTCTGGTGGCGACGATTCTTTCCAGCTATGAGTCCATTCCGGCGTTCGGCGCGTCACTTCCCGGAGGAATGGGGGACGATATCCTCCGGCTGTCTCAGCATATGTTCATTGTGGGGCTAAAATTGGCGGCACCCGTGCTCGTCGTCATTCTACTCATCAACATTCTTCTCGCGCTCCTTGGACGCGCGGTCATTCAAATCAATGTGTTTGTCCTGAGTTTTCCCGTGACGATCGCAGGAGGCCTGGCAGTGCTGGCCATGTCCGCGCCGTTTGTCGTGGAACTCCTGGTTGAAGAAATCGAACGATTGCAACTGACGATTCATGGGCTCATGAAGGCACTGGGACATGGCTGAGGACCGGAGCAATAAGACAGAACCCGCGACCCCGAAACGCAAAGAGGAGGCGCGCAAGAAAGGGCAGATCGCCGTCAGTCGCGATGTGTCTACGGCGGTGATTCTGTTGAGCGGCATCGGGCTGCTGGCGGCCATGCTGCCGGTCGGTCTTCTCAAAATGACCGAGATGACCCGCCGAGGACTTACCCTCTCGTTTCCCCTGGACTTCTACGAAAAGATGACGATCACTCAGGTGTACACAATAGTCATTCAGGCCGGGATCACCGTGGTGACGCTGAGCCTTCCGGTCGTGGCGGGAATTCTGGTGATGGGGAGCGGAGCGTCGCTGCTGCAGACCGGATTATTGTGGCGTGCCAATGCCGTGCAACCGGATGTAGAGCGTATCAACCCGATCAAGGGATTATCCCGATTATTCTCGCTGCGGTCCGTCATGGAACTCGTGAAAGGACTGTTCAAGATTGCGATCGTGACGGGTGTCGGCCTCTGGGTAGCACGGTATGATCTCCTCCAAATCCCGGCGTTGATCGGGTTCGATATGGGCACCGTCCTGCAAGTAACCGGGCAGCTCTCGTTGAAAGTCGCATTGGCCGTCGCCGGCGCAATCACGGTACTGGCCGCGCTCGATTATTTCTACCAGCGGTATGAGTGGGAACGAAGCCTGCGGATGTCGAAGGAGGAAGTGAAGGAGGAACACAAGGCCACGGAAGGCGATCCGTTGATCAAGAGCCGCGTACGGACCATCCAGCGGGAGATGACCAAGAAGCGCATGATGGCCGCTGTGAAGACGGCAGACGTGGTGATCACCAATCCGACGCACTTGGCGGTGGCTCTGAAATACGACACCACCACGATGGGAGCTCCGGTTGTGGTCGCCAAAGGAGCCGGATTAATCGCTGAACGCATCCGCGAGCTGGCTCGGCATCATGGAGTGCCGGTCGTCGAGCATAAATTCGTAGCCAGAACGATTTTCAGGCTCGTCGATATCGGCAAGGAGATTCCCAGCGAGCTGTACCGGGCGGTTGCGGAAATCTTGGCGTTTGTCTATCGCGCCAGAGGCGTGACTCCATGACCACTGTGGGACCCATGAAAGTATGGCAACGGCAATAGAACCTGTGGAACGGAACCAGTTGATCAAGCATCCGGACGTCGTCATCTCCGTCGGGGTGGTGGCCATTCTCATGGTGATGCTGTTGCCGTTGCCGCGATTTGTGCTGGATTTGCTGTTGAGCTTCGATATCACTTTATCGGTCATCATCTTGCTCGTTGGACTTCAAGTGCGGCGCCCAATCGAGTTCTCGGTGTTTCCGTCGATCCTGCTGATGATTACGTTGTTTAGGCTGTCTCTCAACATTGCGTCGACGCGGCTTATTTTGCTGCATGGTAACGAAGGAGCGGGAGCGGCCGGCGAAGTCATCCGGGCTTTCGGGAATTTTATCGTCGGAGGCAATTATACGGTCGGCTTGGTGGTGTTCTGCATTTTGGTCATCATCAACTTCGTCGTGGTGACAAAAGGTGCGGGACGTGTGGCCGAGGTGGCCGCTCGCTTTACATTGGATGCCATGCCAGGAAAACAGATGAGCATCGATGCGGATCTGAATGCCGGGCTCATCAATGAGGCCGACGCGCGCCGCCGGCGACGGGAGATCGCGGAAGAAGCGGACTTTTACGGCGCGATGGACGGCGCCAGCAAGTTCGTTCGAGGGGATGCCATTGCAGCCGTCATCATCATCCTCGTCAACATCATCGGCGGGTTGGCGATCGGTGTTCTGCAGCAGGGTATGAGCCCCGCACTCGCGGCTCAGACCTATACCGTGCTGACCGTCGGCGAAGGATTGGTGGCCCAGATCCCCGCCCTCATCGTGTCGACTGCCGCGGGCATTGTGGTGACTCGCGCGGCCTCGGAGACGGATTTGGGAGGAGAGATGACTCGGCAGCTGCTGATGTCGTCCAAACCGGTGGGCATTGCCGCCGGTATTCTTCTCGCGCTCGGATTGGTGCCGGGCCTTCCCCATGTGGCGTTCCTCGTATTAGGGAGCGCCATCGCGTGGATCGCCTACCACCTACATCAGCAGGAACAGGTTCAAGCTGCTCCGACACCCGCTCCCGCCGCTCCCAAGGCCGAGGAAAGTCTGACCCGAGTGATTCCGCTGGATCTCATGGAAGTGCAGGTAGGGTACGGGCTGATAGGACTCGTCGAAGGCACGCAAGGTACCGCGCTGCTCGATCGAATCAAAGCGCTCCGGCGACAATTTGCGGAATCGATGGGCTTTGTCGTGCCGCCCATTCATATACGGGACAATCTCCAGCTGCGCCCGAACGAATATGCCTTCATTTTGAAGGGAGTGGAAGTCGCCAAAGCCGAGGTCTTGCCCGGCCATCTGTTGGCGATCGATCCAGGGACCGGCCAACGGGGGCTGGTGCAGGGAATCCCGACCAAAGAGCCGGCGTTCGGTTTGCCGGCACTGTGGGTCCCTGAAGAGGCAAGAGAACAAGCCCAAATGGCCGGCTATACCGTGGTTGATGCCAGTTCGGCGATCGCCACCCATCTTTCCGAATTGATCAAGCGCCATGGCCATGAATTGCTGGGACGGCAGGAAGTTCAGACGCTTTTGGACGAAGTGGGGAAATCGCATCCGAAGCTGGTGGAAGAGCTCATCCCCACGCTGTTGCCGCTCGGAACGGTCGTGCGGGTCCTCGGGAATTTGCTCAAGGAAGGCATTCCGATTCGAGATCTGCGGTCCATCCTCGAAGCCATTTCTGATCAGGCTGCAAATACCAAAGATGCGGAAGTCCTCACGGAGTACGCCAGGCAGGCGTTGGCTCGGACGATCACCAAGCAGTATCAATCGCCGGACGGGAGCCTGCAGGTCATCACCTTGGACCCACGATTGGATCGGTCGTTGGCGGAACAAGCGGCTGCATTGCCCCCTGGGGCCATGTTGAACCTTGATCCCACGCTTTCCCACAAGCTGTTGACCGGCCTCAAACTGGCCGCCGAACGAGTTGCCGCTCGTGGACAACAGCCGATCGTCCTCTGCTCACAGGTCGTTCGTCGTCATCTCCGCCGACACAGCGATCGTATGTTGCATGCCGTTCCGGTCATGGGACTCAACGAAGTAGATTCCTTCGTCCGTCTGCAGTCGTTGGATACGGTGCGGATCGACTTGGAATTGGCACAGCCGTCATAAAGTAAAACCATGAAGGTCAAGACATTCCACGCCCTCACCATGCAGGACGCCATGCGGGCCATCAAGGAAGAGCTGGGGCCGGATGCGATCATCTTGTCGGCGAAAGAAGTATGCGAGGGCGGACGCCCACTGCGGGCTTTCAATCGACCGGTCCTGGAGATTATGGCTGCATCCGACCACGACGGATCGCGGATCCCCGGGGATGGAAGAACAGTGCAACCATCTACTCCGCCCGTGAGACCGTCTGATGCGGAGCCGGATTCGGGGCGGTCCGTGCAGAGCTTTCAAGAGACCTTACGGAGGATGCTGACGCCGAATGGTGGGACGAGCGCATCGATCATAGGGAAACGGGCTGCCTCGTCCACGCCGTCCCCAACGGGGGCGAAGCCCCATCGCCTCCGGCGTCTGCACAGTGCGGTGAGTGAATTAGGTCGCATATTGGAGGACCTGTCACAGGAGAATCGGTTGATCGGATGTCCGCCGCCGGTTCTCTCGCAATCGCTGCGCCGCTCCCTCATCGATCAGGGAGTGAACCCTTCCACCGCCGACTCTCTCTTGTACGAAGCGTGCAACACCGAGCAAGGCGCCGGTGCATGCGACGAGGAGGTGATCCGGCACATGTTACGCCAAGAAATCGCCAAGCGCGTACGAACCAGCGAGCCGCTCCAGAAAGGTGAGGACTATCCCTCTATCGGTCTTCTGATCGGGCCCAGCGGAGCCGGAAAGACTGCGGCGGTCGCCAAGCTGGCTTCACATTACCGTCTTGAGCGGCGGAGATCAGTCGCCGTCGTTACCTTTGATAGGTATCGGGACAGCGCCGTCGAGCAACTGCGTCGATACGCCAAGGTCGTGGGTGTTCCGTTCGCTTGTGCCGTGTCTGCTCGACAGGTCCATGAAGGGCTTCGTCGCCGTACACAGGTGGACCTCGTGCTTATCGATATGCCAGGGATCGGCCCGGGGGACCTCGCATTGGCCGCGGAGCTGCGGCGACTGCTGCCGAAGAAAGCGGTCACGACACATTTGGTTTTTCCGGCTTCCACCAGGGAGCAGGAGCTGTGTCGGATCGCGAGGCGTCTCAGTGATCTGCCGCAGTTGCGTCTTCTGTTTACCAAGCTCGACGAAACGGAATCGTTTGGCGCGATCTTTGAGGTGGCGCATCAGACCGGTCTGCCGCTTTCCTATTGGAGCATCGGACGGCGAGTTCCCGGAGATATTGAAGTGGCCTCATCAGAACGTTTGGCGGCGCTTCTCACTGCGGAACGCTCGGCCACTTTTCAGACGCTTGGCAGGCGGTCGGTTCAATCATCGGGAGCAACTCCTGCATTAACCGGAGCAGGGACTCACCATGGATCATCTGGTTGGAGGTTGTGATATGTCGTTGCGAACAAGCAGGTCCGTCCTTATGTCCGAGCATTCGAGTCGAGGAGGTGGGATGCCCACCCATGTCATAGCGGTCTCGAGCGGCAAGGGAGGAGTAGGGAAGTCCAATGTCGTCGCGAATCTTGCCGTCGCTCTCACAAGGATGGGAAAGCGCGTGCTGATTTTGGATGCCGATCTCGGTCTGGGGAACCTCGACGTCTTACTGGGGCTCATTCCGCGGCATACGATCGAAGACGTATTGGTGGGCACGCATACTCTCGACGAGATCGTGCTCAAAGGCCCGGCGGGCATTCAGGTGCTCCCGGCCAGTTCAGGTGTACCCCGGCTTACGGCGCTGACGGTCGCGCAACAGTTGATGATTCAGGAGCAGCTGGCGCAGCTCACCTCTGAAATGGATGTGCTTCTGATCGATACCGGCGCAGGCATCTCGCCGAACGTCACCTTCTTTGCCTCTGCGGCCGACGAGACGATGGTCGTGGTCTCCCCTGAGCCGACCTCGCTCACGGATGCCTATGCATTGATCAAGGTGCTGACTCGCCAGTACCGGGAACGTCGTTTCAAAGTGTTGGTGAATCAGGCCAAGAGCCCCCGTGAAGCAGCCGAGGTGTTCGGTAAGTTGGATGTAGCAGTGGATCACTTTCTCCATGTGGCCGTGGAATTGGTCGGCGCTATTCCTTATGACGACTATGTGCATTTAGCCGTCATGCAGCAGAAGGTGCTGTCGGAGTTGTTTCCCGACGCACCGGCGGCCCAAGCATTCAAGCGCTTGGCACATCAAGTGATCCAGTGGCCGAGGCCCGGCCTTCCCAAAAGCTCCGTACAGCTCCTGTGGCAGCGAGCGGCGACGCCGACCGGCAACTGAAACACCATCGTACATGGAACGATCATGAGCAAGACAGCTTTACCGCATGAACGGAAATCATTTTCGGCCCAGGGAGTCAAGCGAGAAGAACTTATTAAGGAGTTCGCCCATGTCATTCGCGCGATGGCCCATCGCTTGGCGTTCCGCCTCCCGGCGTACTTGGATGCAGAGGATCTGATTTCAGTCGGCACCATCGGACTCATGGATGCCATGGATAAGTACGATCCCACCCGTGAAGCGAAGTTCAAGACGTATGCTGAGTTCAGGATCCGAGGGGCCATGCTCGACGAAATCCGTTCGATGGATTGGATCCCCCGATCGGTTCATGAACGAATCGGTCTGCTCCAAAAGACTCACACGACTCTCATGAGCCGACTGGGCCGACCGCCCCACGATGAAGAGGTGGCGGCGGAACTTAAGATGTCGTTGGAAGAGCTGGATGATTTCATTACACGGGCCAGAGGGGCCGTGATGATCAGTGTAGACGATCTAAATCTTCATGAGCCGGACGGCCACAAAGTGGTCAAGATGTTGGCTGATACGCATACGCCCGATCCGCTGTCCTCTCTGGTCAATGAGCGTGAACGCGAACTAATCGCCGAAGCCATTCAGCTGTTGCCGGAAAAAGAACGTCTCGTCCTGACCCTGTATTACTACGAAGAGCTGACGATGAAGGAAATCGGAGAGCTATTGAAAGTCACTGAGTCACGGGTCTGCCAAATCCATACCAAGGCCATCATTCGACTGAAGGCGCACCTGCAAAGATCGAATTGACTGATCGGTCCCGACAGACTTGGCTGCTCGTTTGTAGTCGTTGCGATGTCCATCCGCTCCGTGTGCGACTGTCAGGCTTTAGTTCGGCCTCGGAAAACCGATACCTCCCTGAACGAATCTCAATCAACGCTTGGTGTATCGAATGGGAATGATACCGTCCCCCGGGATCCCGCGGTCAGGGCATCGCGCTCTTGCATGGTGGTGCGCCTCAGCGACGGTTTTCGGCCTAAGCATGGCATGGATGGGCGCGACACCGGTCGGCTCTGGGAGTGTGGTCAAACTCCTGTCCATACGGCTGGCCGTCGGATGGATGGGTCTTTTCATCGCTGTCGGATTCGGTGTGGCGGGCATCTTGTCCTGGCCGTTCCGTTCTCACCTTGCGCCACGTGAGCAGGAACGCTCCATTTCGGCCTATGACGGAGTCACCGGTCTGCCTACGCGACGACTCTATCTGGTCTTGCTCCGACAAGCATTGAGTAGGGTTGAGGCCACCATGCGGAACGTCGCCGTTTTGATGTGCGTCTTGGAGCAGTTCCGTCCGATGTCCACGAGTTCAGTCGCGCCCAATATGAACCTGGTCGTGCGGATTCAAGCCGCCCGCATCAGGAGCGCGGTGCGACCGCACGACGTGGTGGCGCGCTTGGGCGAGTTCACCTTCGCCGTCATCGCCGACAATCTTGAGTCGCCGGACGAAGCTCGACTGATCGGTGAGAAAATTCAGCATGCCATAGCGCTCCCACTGACGATTGAAGGACAAGAACTGCTGGCCTCCTGCCGGATCGGGGGAGTCCTGGGACCCCGACATGGGATCACAGCCGAGTCGCTTCTCGGCGCTGCCGCGGAAGTCTTGGAGAAGGGATGTTCAGGTGAAGAGGGTAACGTGCTGATCCCGACTACTTCACTATCATGGTCGACTCGATACGACGCAAATCTTTTCTCGCCGGTTTCCGGCCGAGATGACGTTCCCCTCATCAGTCATCGCTAGGAATAATTTTCATCTCAGTGGGTAGAATTCACCCTCGCGGCAGGGCAGGTTCATCAAGCTTCGATATGTCGCCTCATCCCGAACATCACTTCCTGCCCCACATTTGGCTGAATTGGAATCGTGCGTAAGCTACCTCTCTTCACAAATAACCTGGCATGAGGGTTGCTGTCTCCTGAAGACGAAAGGAACCGGCAGCATGAATCGAGGCATCTATCCCATCCTGTCTGGAGCACTAGCTCATGAACGACGGATGCAGGTGTTTGCCAATAATATGGCCAATGTGAACACCGCCGGGTTCAAGCAGGATCAGCAAGCCTTCAAGGCCATATTTCCACGGTACCATGCGGTAGCTCCGGTCGCAGGCTTGACTAGCGGATTGGCCCAACAGATCATGGCCAGACCATTGGGACCTGCCGAACGTGCTTTTGTCGCGCCGCACCAAATCAAGACCACCTTTGAGCCGGGTCGCATCCGGCTGACTGGCAATCCACTCGATATGGCCGTTCAAGGGCAAGGGTTTTTTGAAGTTCAGACACCTCAAGGGCTTCGATACACCCGCAATGGCATGTTCTCGCTCGATAGTCAACGTCGTTTGGTGAACGGACTCGGCTATCCCGTGATGGGGACGAAGGGTGAGATCAAGGTTCCTCCGGGAAAACTCGAAATAACGACACAGGGCGACATCAAAGTCGATGATAAACCTGTGGCGAGAATCAAAGTGATGGAGTTTGCGGAAGACAACATGCCGCAGAAGTCGTCGGAAGGGCTTTTCTTCTCGGACAAAGGCACGGTGGCCCAAAACCCCCAGATCCAGGTCGGACACATCGAAGAATCCAACGTCAATTCGATCGGCGAGATGGTGAAGATGATTCAAGGGATGCGCAACTATGAATCCACACAAAAGCTGATTCAGACGCTTGATCGGATGGCGGAAGTGGCAATTCAAGACGTAGGGCGGGTGGTGTAACGCGTGAAACGTATCTCGTGAAACGGGAAGTGCTCAAAGCCGAGACCGGATAAACTTCACAAACGGCGAGATATGAGGAGAACTTGAGATGATCAGAGCCATGTGGACAGCGGCGACCGGAATGACGGCTCAGCAAATCAACGTCGATACCGTCGCCCACAACCTTGCAAACGTCAACACCAACTCCTTTAAACGCAGCCGCGCCGAGTTCGCGGACCTGCTGTATCAGATTCAGCGGCTCCCAGGCACGAACGCATCGAACGTCGGCGTATTTCCAGTCGGCATTCAGGTGGGCGCCGGGGTTCGACCGACGACTGTGGCCAAAGAGTGGCTTCAAGGGAATATGCGGCAAACCAACAATGAGTTGGATCTGGCGATCGATGGCAACGGATTCTTCCAAGTCTCTCGCCCCGACGGAACGATCATGTATACGAGAAACGGGTCGTTCAAGCGCGACAATGTGGGCAATCTCGTAACGGGCGACGGAGATCTCCTGAATCCCGTGATTACGATCCCGTCCGGCGCGCTGAAGGTGGATATCGGTCAGGACGGCACCGTTTCCGTGTTGCTTCCAGGTGTCACTCAAGCGTCGCAAGTAGGGCAAATCCAGCTCACACGGTTCGACAATCCCTCCGGCTTGGTCGCCATGGGAAACAATCTCTTTATCGACAGCTTTGCATCAGGGCCTCCGACACAGGGGACAGGCGGTTTCACCACCGGATTCGGCACGATCCAGCAGGGGTTCTTGGAGAGTTCGAATGTCAACCTTGCCGAAGAAATGGTCAACATGATCATTGCTCAGCGAAGTTACGAGATTAACTCCAAGACGATTCAGGCTTCCGACGAAATGATGGCCATTGCGAACAATCTCAGACGATAAGGAGCGTCTCATGTCCAGGCTCTGGGTGATCCTGATCATGCTTCTTACATCCGAAGTCTTGGGCATTGGGGCGGCAGTGGCAGGGCCGAGCGGCGAGTCCCGGTCTGTCTCGCCTGTGTCCCGAGGTCCGATTCATCGGGACGATGTCGTGGTCGAGCGAGCGGCGGTCAGCGAGGTCAATCCCGATCTCATTCGGAAAGCCATTCAGAGACATCTGGAGCACGAGTGGGGGCGCAAAGTGAAAACAGTGCACGTGACGGTCCTGGAACCCGCTGATCCGGTGATGGTCCCCGGCGGGACGGTGGAACTACATATTGTTCCCGGCCCTGCGGATGAAGGCCTGGGACGGCGCATATTTCACGTGGATGCGGCGGCCAATGGGAAAGTTCGGAAGACCATCCAGGTGGTGGCCGATATTGCGGCGATGATCGACGCGGTCGTTGCGACGCGCTTCCTCAAGACCGACGAAGTGATTGATATCGGCGATCTCAAAACCGTAGGGATGCGAGCTCATCAGCTTAATCACCCTTTCATTACCGATCAAAATGAAGTCATTGGAAAGAGCGCTTCCAGGCCCCTTCCGCCGGATACTCCGCTTCGTCCTGCATTCGTGAAACTTCCGTTGGTGGTCAAGAAGGGGGATCGAGTCCTTATCGAAGCACGGCGCGGAGGGCTGTCGATTCGAGCCTATGGCGTGACCAAATCAAGCGGACAGGTCGGACAGACCGTCATGGTGTCCAATCTGGATTCCGGTAGGGAGCTGAGAGCCAAAGTGGTTGCGCCGAGTCTTGTCGAGGTGGAGTTCTAGCAAGATGCCGGTTGATATCTTTAGGGTCAATAAACGTGAGATCCTGACTCGGGCAAAGGCCTGCAAGAAATGGCCATTCAATGCAATGCACGCAAGTCGGATTTTCCTACAAATGTCGGTCGGTTTCCATGTCGCTGCCGTGCTGTTCCTTCAGGCATGTTCGAGTCCGCCGAATGTCTCAAGCAAGGTCGCCGTGTCCCCGTTGCCTCCACCGAAGACCATAGGATCTTTGTGGCAGGAAGAAAACGGGCGCGCCTATCTCTATGAAGACCTCCGCGCGATGCGCATCGGCGATATCCTCACCGTGAAGATTGTCGAAAAGCATAAAGGATCGAAATCTGCGGATACGGAAGCTCAGCGCGAGTCCACGATTCACAACAGTCTCATCGGTAGCGCCATGGGTTATATCGGAATACCCGGCATACGATTCAGCGATGAAACGAGACGGGGGATGGGTATTGACGCCAGCGCCAATAATAAGTTCGGTGGAAAAGGCGCGACGAGCCGTGAAGGGACGCTGACCGGCACCATCTCCGCGATCGTGACTGAAGTGCTTCCGAATGGCGATCTTCGTATCGAAGGCCGTCGTGAAGTGACGGTAAACAGCGAAAAACAGCTGATGAGTCTGGGCGGCATCGTGCGACGCGTCGACGTCGATACCAAGAACACGGTTCTGTCGTCCGCTATTGCGGACGCCAGGATCGAATATTCAGGCCTCGGTGTTCTCGACGATGTGCAGCGACCTGGGTGGTTCATTCGCATTCTAGATTGGGTTTATCCGTTCTGAAGAGGAGTGCGTTATGGCGGCTCCGTTGAGACGCAAGCTAATGAGGCCAATTGGGAAAGGCATTTCCAAGCGGCGCCCTTTGAGTCCACGCGTTGTGCAGATGATGGTGCAGAGCGGAGTTGTACGACGGGCCGATTTTGATCCTCCTTCCTTTGGGAGCAGGACGCGATTCCATGCGCTTGATGATGTTGATCATGACTCGATGAAAGAGGGGGGAGCTGAGCAGGGATGGCTCATGCGGCTCCTGCTTGGTCGTAAATCACAGGTGTCTGTATCCAAACGTTCGTAGCGAGGATAGGCTCAACGCATGTTCACACGACTGGCTCCGATGCTCAGCGCAGCGATATTGACAGGTTGTCTCCTGGTTCCTTCCGGAGCCGATGCGGTGAGGATCAAGGATATCGGCGTCATCGAAGGAGTGCGTGAAAACCAGCTGATCGGTTACGGTTTGGTGGTGGGGCTCGACAGCACCGGTGACCGGGTAATCGGCGGGCAATTCACGATTCAGGCGATGATGTCCATGTTGAACAAGATGGGGGTCAATCTGGTGATCGATCCCATTCAGTTACTCACTAGAAATATCGCGTCGGTGATGGTCACAGCCAAGCTTCCGCCCTTCTCTAAACCAGGGATGACGCTGGATGCCGTCGTGTCGTCAATGGCAAACGCCAAAAGTCTGCAAGGCGGTACGCTCCTGCTCACGCCATTGAAAGCAGCCAATCAGCAGGTTTTCGCGGTCGCGCAGGGACCGGTCTCAATCGGCGGTTTTCTCGGCGGGACGGGTGGAGCGGGAGGAGCGACGGTGGCCAAGAATCATCAGGCGGCCGGTCTGGTTCCCGGAGGGGCCATCATCGAAAAGGAACTGCCGGTCAATATCGATTCGTGGGAAACGGTGTCTGTGCTCCTGAGGCAACCGGATTTCACGACTGCCATCAGGACCGCCGAAGCCATCGAAGGTGCTTTCGGCAAAGGCAGCGCACTAGCGGTAAATGCCGGCGCCGTCAAGGCTACGATTCCTCAAGCACTCCAGGGCCGCGTCGTCGAATATATCGCCTCGATCGAAGGGCTCGATGTGACCGTCGACTCGGTAGCGAAGGTTGTCGTGAATGAACGGACTGGAACAGTGGTGTTGGGAGAGCATGTCCGGATTTCCACGTGCGCCATCTCCCACGGGAATCTCACGATTTCAGTAAAAAACACGTTGAACGTGTCGCAGCCGCCGGCGCCGCTCATCGGTTCCTCTGCGGGACAGACGACCGTAACGCCTGATGTGCAGACGGAGATCAAGGAACAGGAATCGCGGCTCATGGTGGTGGATGAGACGGTGACATTGGGAGAGGTGGTTCGGGCTCTCAATGCTGTGGGAGTGACGCCGCGTGACCTTGTCGCAATACTTTCAGCCCTAAGGTCCGCAGGAGCACTTCAAGCTAATCTTGAAATACTTTAGATATAGGATTGGAATCATGGTCAATATATTACAACAGACTACCCATTCTATGTTACCTGCACCATCGCAAATGGAATCCGGATGGGCATTCCGTTCCGGTCATCCTGTCACTTCTGTGAATCCGTCTCGGTCCCAGGACGCTGATGAGGCACGTCAACAAATGGTCAGAGCGGGACAGCAGTTCGAGGCGTATTTCATATCCTATATGCTGAAGGTGATGAGAGAAACGATTCCTGAGGGAACGGTCGCCAATAAGCAGGGCGCGTATTTTTATTCATTCTATGATGAGGAAATCGGGGTGCGGGCGGCGGAATCTGGAGGCATAGGCATTGCCAAAATGGTCCAGGAGTATGCGCACCAATATTTTTCATCATCTACCGTGGATCACTCAAGTTCTTCTGAGTAAAAACCGATAAGAGGCTCGACCGGGGTAAATCCATAATTTTCTCCGATTGGTCGCTGGGACAAGAAAGCCGGGGAAGGAGCTGAGACATGCAGATATCAGGTCATGGGAAAGTGGATCACCTCGCCAAGCTGTTGCTAGGGATCCAGGAGACAGAAGGTTCAGACGGGCGACAAGCGACCGGCCGTCCTCAGGGAGCAAAAGATGAGGTTCAGATTTCCGCTCGAGCGAAAGAACTTCAACGGATTCGGGAGTTGGCCAATCAACCTGATTCTGGGCGGACCGAACATGTGGAGCGCATCAGGCGTGCTCTCGACAGCGGCACGTACGATGTCAGTGGCCGTGCGGTGGGAGACGCGCTCATTAAGCAGATTCTAACCGACGCCATACTGTAGCATCCGCTTTCAGGCTCCTGAACCCTGATTCGCCGTTGCTCCTTGCAGTCCTTTTCTCTCCCAGTGAAAGAGAAACGGATGAGAAGATGAGCGGTTGAATACGGCGCAGTCTACGATCACAAAAGGAGTCTGTATGTCCCCGTCCACGTTGCCAGCGATCACGCAGCTTTGCCGGTTGTTGCATCAAGAAGAAGCAACCTGTCATCAGCTGCTCGAGACAGTCCATGCAGAACGAGCCGCAATTCGGACGCTCGCTATCACCGAGTTCCATTCCATCAACTGCCGTCGTCTGGCGATTCTAGAGTCATTGCAGTCTCTTGTCGATGAACAACAGCGCCTTATTCAAGAACTCTCGTGGCACTATGGATTGAAAATGGAACCGGCATCGATTCAAGAACTCATCGACAATATTGAAGAACCTGCGTCAGCGGACTTACAGGCCGTCTACCGTAGCTATATGGCTGTGACCAAGACGGTCCGCGATGAGATCAAGCACAACATTGTTCTCATCGAAGGTATTCGTGGCGTAGTCGACCAAGCGCTGTCGACAGGTACACCCGTTGCTCCGGGAAGGGATCTCTATACGGCCGATGGACAATCGTTCGTTGCCGGCCGTGTCAACGTGCTCATTCATCAGCAGGGCTGATCATGATCGGGCTCACGTCTCTCTTTGATATCGCGAGAAGCGCGTTGACCACCTCGCAACAAGCTCTCGCCGTTACCGGACATAACGTCGCCAATGTGAATACTCCGGGATATTCCAGGCAGGAAGCGGTGCTCACCGAGCGACCGCCCCTGGATGGACAGCCCGGCATGGCGGGAACCGGCGTAATGGCCACGTCCATCAGGAGGTACACGGACCAATTCGTCAACCGCCAACTCACCGCCGTGCAGGAAAATCTTGGACGCCTGACGGTGTCGAAAGAAGAGTTGTTCCGGCTGCAGAACCTCTTCGGAGACAGCAACAATCAAGGCATCGCCGCCCGATTGAACGACTTTTTTCGCGGCCTGCAGGATGTGTCTACTAACCCGAGCGAGCTGGCGGCCCGCTCCGTCTTGTTGGCGAACGCCAGACAGTTGGCCTCGAGCCTAAATCAGGTCTCCGCCGACCTGGTCACGGCGCGCCAATCCCTGAACTTTCAGGTCCGGCAGACCATCAGTGAAATCAACAGCCTCTCGAACCAAATCGGTGAATTGAATGGCCAGATCGCTAGAGCCGAGCTGGCAGGACAGAATGCCAACGATCTACGAGATCAGCGTGAGCTGGCGTTGAACGAACTGGCGACGCGCATCGATATCACCACGGTGGAGTCCGGCACCGGCGCTCTGACGGTCTTCGCCGCACGAGGACAGGTTCTGGTGGAAAGCGGCACGGTCCGGCAGTTGACCGCTGTCGAGAATCCGGATAACGATGGGCTGTTCTCGATCGGCTATTCCACCGGCGGCACGCGCTCCTTGAGCATTGACGGGCTTATCTCAAACGGCCGGTTACGCAGTCTGTTGGATGTCCGGGACACCACAGTCAGGGATTTGGAAACCTCGTTTGACCGGCTAGCGGCTACGTTGGCCAACGCTGTGAACGTCATCCATAGACAAGGCTATGGACTGGACGGATCGACGGGACTTGATTTGTTCAGTCCCGCGGCGGTGACGACACGCGCTATGACTGCCAATCAGGGATCGGCGGTGATCAACGGGGGCGCGATTACCGCGAACGACCTGCTCGCGTTTCATGACTACGAGATCCGCTTTTCCTCCGCAACCGCCTATTCCATCGTGGAAGCCTCCACCGGGGCCGCCATCCGCGGCAACTACACCGGCATAGCGATCACGGCGCCTTCCGCGGATACTCCCCTGTCCATCGTGACAGGGATGAACGATACGCTCACGGTGGCGGTTGACGGTGTGGCGTCTGGGACGATCACGCTGGCCGGCGCCGCAAGTCCTGGTTTGTCATATACCTCCGGCGCGGCCCTCGCGCAGGAGGTGCAGAGCAAGATCAATGGAGATGCGGCGCTGCAGGGGGCCGGAAAAACCGTGGCGGTGACGTATGACGCCACGACCAATCGCTTGATCATCACGTCGAACAATACGACAGCCTCCTCGGCCGCCAACGTGACCGGCGGCACGGCTCGAACGTCGCTGGGACTGATCGGCGGTATCAGCACGGCGGCCTCCGGTACATATGCGAGCCCGACCACATTGACGTTTGACGGGCTGAGCGTGACGTTAACCGGCGTGGCGGCGGCCGGAGACGTGTTCGAGGTCGACTCGTATAGTCACGCCGCCCGTGATCTGGCGGTCACGCTCACGAATCCGTCGTCCGTCGCAGCCTCGTCCACACGAGCCGGGACTCCCGGAAACAATGCCAATCTCCTCTCACTGGTCGCGCTCCAGCAGCGGCATTTCGCCAGCTTGGACGACGGCACTTTGAACGACGCCTATCGGGTCGTCGCCGCGGAGTTGGGCGTTGCCGCCCAGGCGGCTGACCGTGAAAGGGAAGCGAAGGAGATTCTGAAGGATCAGATTGAGACCTTGCGGGCGCAGGTATCCGGCGTGTCTCTCGACGAGGAATTGGTGAACCTCATCAAGTTCCAACGGGGATTTGAAGCCGCATCGCGACTCGTGCGCCTCACCGACGAGATGTTCCAGACGCTGTTGGCGATCAAACCTTAGCATCGAGGCTTCTATGCGGGTGACAGAGCTGCAGTCGTTCGGTGTGCTTACGAACAATTTAATCCGGTCGCGCGCGCGGATGCTGGAACTCCAGCAGCAGGTGTCGACCGGCAAGTTGGTGCGTCAACCGTCCGATGATCCCAGCGCGTTCAATCACATCGCGTTGGACAAGGCCTCGCTTGCGGTGATCGAACAAAGGGAGCGAAATATTGTGTTCGGGCAGACGAGGCTGGATCTTTCAGACAAGGCGCTGAGTCAAGCAATGGCCTCACTGTCCCGTGTACAGCAGCTCGCCGTGCAGTTTCGCAGCGATACGAATGGCGCCGTGGAGCGCACTATCGGGGCCAAGGAAGTACGACAATTGTTCGCACAGCTCCAACAGTCGGCCAATACGGAGCTCAACGACCGGCCGATTTTCACCGGTACCAGCACGCATGGACGCGTAACCGGGCTTACGACGGCGGTACCGGTGACCCTGACAAACGGCAGCAACGATACGCTTGTTCTGGTCGTGGACGGGACTACGTCGGGTACGATCGATTTGACGTCTGGGACTGAATCCTTGACCGGTGTTCAACTGGCGGCGCGTCTGCAGAGCCGCATCAACGCGGATACGGCTTTGATCAATTCCGGAAAAAGTGTAACCGTTATGTTTGAAGGAGACCACCTCGTCATCGCGTCCGATTCGAACGGATCACAGTCTGCGGTGCGTGTGACCGGAGGCTTGGCCAGGAACGATCTCGGATTCATGGGCGGCAGCGAGACGACCGGCGGTGTGCCGTTCGCACTCACCGCCACCGTCGCGTCAGCTGCTGGCAACACCGGCGGGGCTGTGGCGGGACATGGGCGGGTCGTAGACGACAACGCCGCCACCTTAGACGATTACCTGATCCGGTTCACTTCTGCTACCACCTATGACGTGTTAAATGTAACGGTTCCCGTAACCACAGCGCGCGGTTCATCCAATGCCGGTGGAGTCGCGGTGCGGGATGCCGGAATGGTGAACGCGGCCGCGCTCACGCTGCATGATTATCAAATCCAGTTTACGTCCGCGACTCAGTACTCGGTGGTCGATATGACGACCAGCACGACTCTGTCTTCCGGCAACACCTACGTGTCGGGCGATGCGATTTCCTTCGCCGGCTTGCGTGTTGTATTGGAAAACGGCCAGCAAGGAGGACCACAAACCGGGGATGCCTTCTC
>DATIGP010000289.1:0-6534 GCA_035454625.1 Nitrospira sp. | reverse complement strand
CTTCAACGAATTCCGCCGCCAATACGGCCTACGCACACTGACCAGCTTCGATGACTTCATCGATGAGAAGTTGGTGGAAGCCGCACAGAAGGATCCTGCCGCGCAGAAGGAGCTGGACAGACAAACCGAGATCGTCAAGAGACTCCGTGCCGTCTACGGCCGCCACACCTGCGACAAGTCGAAGGTGATCACGACCGCGCAAAAGATGAGAATCGAGACTGAAGATGGGGTGCAATGGCAGCCGATCGATGACTGCCTGGGACACAACAACGGGGAGGAAGTCGACAACATCGAGGATGTCGACACGGTGGTCGGATGGCTGGCCGAACCGGTCCGGCCGCATGGCTTCGCCATCTCCGAAACGCAGTTCCAGGTGTTCATCCTGAATGCTTCACGGCGTCTATTCAGCGATCGGTTTTTCACCTCCAGCTTCACCAAAGAGTTCTACAGCAAGGTCGGCGTGGAATGGGTCATGAACAACGGGCCGGAGGATCAATGCGTTCAACGCACCTGGCTTTTATTTCATAAGGTGGATCCCTCGCCGCTCAAGTGCGTGCTGCGCCGGACGATGCCGGAGCTGGAATCCGAGCTCACGCATGTGGTCAACGCGTTCGATCCGTGGGCGCGCGACCGCGGCGACTATTACGACCTACGGTGGAAGGCACGTGAGGATGCCAAGGGGGATCAGGCCTTCGACTAGAGTGGAATGCACGAGATGCTGAAAGGACCCTCCATAACATTGGCAGTTGCAGCATTGATTTCCGTTGCGATTTTTCTCAGCTGCGAGTCGATTCCATTTATCTCGAAACCAGGCAGCACGCCTGGAGAAGTGCAAGACGAAGCGCGTCTGGCCAACCGGATGGCGGCATCCCTCCCCGCCGCCGATGAAGATTACTTTGCCGAGATGGACGGCGGCGGCAAGCTCTCTCCCGAGGAAGTGAAAGGGCGCAATACGTGGATCGTGTGGACGGGAGGCAACGACCTCTTCTGGGACGATCTTTCCACACGCAGCTTCGGCACGCTCGATTTTCTGAAAACCCTGTCATCCCATCCAAGCCTGAAATTCAGCCGTGACAACCGCTGGGTCTATCTCGGCCTCGTCAATGAGCCCTGTTTCGAAAAGGCGACCGGCCCGAACCCCGACCGCTTCGGCCTGTGGCTCGACAAGCGGGTAACCGGCGGGGATTGCAAACCCGACCCGTTTGAAAACGAGGCGAAATACCCCGGCGTCAAGACCGGCGCCCGAGGCAAAACGGTACCCGTCGGATCCTTCTATGGCTATGCCACCGGCATTGTCGGCCTGCGCCTGTTCCCCAACCCTGCTTTCGACGAAGAAGCAGCCAAGAAGTGGGACGCCAAGCGCTACTATGAAGACCCCACCTATTACCTCTCGAAAGATCTCGTGAAGCCGTATCGCGTGGGCATGTCCTGCGGCTTCTGTCATGTGGGGCCGCTTCCAACAAATCCTCCGGAAGATCCGGAACATCCCGGCTGGAAACACCTCAGCTCAAACGTCGGAGCCCAGTATTTCTGGGTCGATCGGGTCTTTGCCTGGGAAGTGGACGAGAGCAGCTTCCCTTATCAGCTGTTCCACACGGCCCGCCCAGGCGCACTCGATACCTCACTGATCTCGAGTGACTATATCAACAACCCCCGGACCATGAACGCCGTCTACAATCTCGGCCCGCGGCTCCAGCAAGCGAAGCGTTGGGGGCAAGAACACCTGGCCGGCGGCAGCTTGGACAACAAGCAATTGAACGACTACGTTGCGGATGGGCCGCTCACGACGTTCTTCCAACCACCGGACACCGTCTGGACCCCTCGCGTCTTGAAAGACGGATCCGATTCAGTGGGTGCCTTGGGAGCGCTCAACCGTGTGTTCCTCAATATCGGCCTGTTCAGCGAAGAATGGCTGCTGCATTTCAGACCGTTAATCGGCGGCGACCCGATCACGCCAATCAAGATTAAGGACGCACGAAAAAACTCTACGTATTGGGAAGCGACCGAAGCGCAGACGCCTAACATGGCGCTGTTCTTCCTTAAGACCACGGGCCCACACAAGCTCAAGGATGCGCCCGGGAGCGAGAAATATCTCAACGCTCCTGCGTCGCAACTCTTGCGTGGCAAGGAAGTGTTCGCCGAGCGCTGCGCGCGCTGCCATTCGAGCAAACTTCCAGTCTCGGTCCAAGGTCTCGATCCGCATGGCTGCGCCGGAAAAGGCTATTTGGACTGTTGGAACAAGTATTGGAACTGGACCAAGACCGAAGAGTTCAAGCGCGAGATGAAAAGGATCGTCTTGGCCGAGGACTTTCTCGACAACAATTATCTGTCGACCGATGCCCGTATCCCCGTCACCTTGCTCGAGACCAACGCCTGCAGTCCGCTCGGCACCAATGCCATCGAGAATAATATTTGGGACAACTTCTCTTCCCAGTCATATAAAGACCTGCCTTCGGTGGGGACGATCACCGTCTACCATCCCATTACCGGCGAGCCACGCCCCTATCAGATGCCAGCGGGAGGCGTGGGCTATACGCGCGTGCCCTCTCTTGTCAGCCTGTGGTCGACCGCGCCCTTTTTGCTCAACAACAGCGTCGGGAAATTCGATGCGAGTCCGAGCGTGGAGGCCCGGATGGGATCGTTCCAAAGCTCCATTGAACAGATGCTCTGGCCCGAGCGTCGACAGAAAGACCGCATCTTAGGCGATAAGGTGCCGGGCATGATCGATCGCACGACCGCGACGAGCTATCTCCGAGTTCCCAAAGGCTTTCTCCCCGACTTTCTTCAGAATGTCATCGAGCTCGAAGAAAAGATTCTTCCGGATGTCCAGGTGCTTCCACCCTTCTTCAAGGAAACCGGTGTCGAGCTCGGACCGATTCCTAAAGGGACGCCGGTCAATCTCCTGGCGAATCTGAACATGATGCCGGACGACGCCGGGTTCATCGAGAAATTCAGGCATAAACGAAAGCTCGTCAGCTTGCTGATCAAGGTGAAGAAGGCGCTCAAAGCGCTTCCACCGAATGCGACCGATGAAGAGGCCCGGCGCGTCTTCCTCGAGAAAGGGATTGCCGAAGAGTTACTGGAGATGAGCAAGTGCAACGACTTTGTCGTCAACCGAGGCCACTACTTCGGCACGAGTTTTCTGGACAAGAAAGAAAACGAGCAGGGCTTGAGCGACGATCACAAACACGCCCTGATCGAGTTTTTGAAAACGTTCTAAACGACCAACGATGGATACGCCGGTGAGATCGATCTCGAGACGAAGCTTTTTAAAACTCGCGGCCGCGACAGGCATGGTGCTGTCGCTCGGAGGCTGCTCACTCCTCGGCCCTTCATCAAAGCTCCCGGATGCCAGCCACTGCGCGGCAGCGCAATCAGCTCCCGACACAGAGTTCGATTACATCGTCGTCGGGTCCGGCGCCGGGGGCGGCCCGGTCGCTGCGAATCTGGCATTGGCCGGCTACACCGTGCTGCTCCTCGAAGCCGGCGGCGAAACCGAGAACGCGCATTACACGGTGCCCGCCTTTCACGGCCTCTCAACGGAGGATCCAGACCTGCAATGGAACTACTTCGTCCGGCACTACGCCAGCGACGATCGTCAAAGTAAAGACACGAAGCGAACCAAGGACGGAACCATCTGGTATCCGAGAGCCGGCACGCTTGGAGGCTGCACGGCACACAATGCCATGATCACCGTCTATCCGCATGAAAGCGACTGGGATGGTATTGCCCACATTACCGACGATCAATCCTGGTCGTCGGGCGAGATGCGCAAATATTTCCAGCAAGTTGAGCGCTGCCAATATGTCTCAAGGACATGGGATTTCGTGACCGGAGGCAAGCACGGCTTCGGCGGATGGCTCTCCACCGAACGTCCTGATCGAGACACGTTAGAGAAAGTCGTGAAGAACGACGGCCAGCTCAAAAATATTTTGGCTGCTGTCGCACTTGCCGAATTAGAAGATGCCCCCGGGTCCATCACCGACGCGTTTATTCGTGTTGCAATTCCCAAGCTATACAGTGCCGCATTGAAAAAAGACATCAATCACATGGACTCCGTCGAACGTCGCCCGGAGGGACTGTACCTCACGCCGCTGGCGACGAACGGTGGCCGGCGTGCGAGCGTCCGCGATCGCATTCGAGACGTGCAGAAGGTCTGTCCGAATCAACTCACCGTGAAGACGCATGTCTTGGTCACGAAGATCATGCTGGAGAAGGCCGGTTCGTCAGCGGAGCCATTCAGAGCCGTTGGAGTGGAATGCCGTGAAGGCGCGCATCTCTACCGAGCGCATTCCGACCCCAAGATCTATGATCCGTTGCCGTCAACGAAGCAATTGCGGGCCAAGCGAGAAGTCATCCTCTCGGCCGGTGCATTCAATACGCCGCAGCTCCTGATGCTATCGGGAATCGGGCCAAAGGAAGAACTCGAACGGCATGGCATTCCGGTCAACATCGCACTGCCGGGCGTCGGTAAAAATCTTCAAGACCGGTATGAAGTCGGCATTGTGTACAAGATGAAGGAGAACTTCTCGACATTGGAGAAGGCCAAATTTGAAGCCGATCCGCAGAAAGATCCTGTCTATAAAGAATGGAGTGAGGCGAGCCCCGAGGAGCGGAGGGAAGGCAAGGGGTTTTTGTACTCAAGTAATGGGGTGATCATTGCAATTTTGAAGCGCTCGTCTGTTGCGAGGGCTCCCGAACAACCTCCCGATCTCTTTATCTTCGGCCTGCCGTCAGATTTCCGAGGCTATGAGCAAGGCTATACGAAGAACATTAGCATCAAGGACCGCTTTACCTGGCTCGTCTTGAAGGCTCACACCCGCAATAGCGGTGGGGAAGTGACGCTTCGCTCCAACGATCCCCGCGATACGCCACAGATCAACTTCAAATATTTCGACGAAGGCAATGACCCCAACAAGGGTCGGGAAGACCTTCAGGCCATGGTGGAAGCGATCGCGTTCATTCGCAAGATGATGAGCCGACTGACGGCGGACGGAGATGCGGAAGAAATCTGGCCAGGGCCGAATGTAACGGATACCGCCTTGAAAGAATGGATCATGAACGAAGCCTGGGGACATCACGCCTCGTGCTCATGCAAGCTGGGCGCGATGAACGATAACACGGCCGTGCTTTATAACAATTTCAAAGTCCGCGGCACAACGAACCTGCGCGTGGTGGATGCGTCGGTCTTCCCGTACATCCCAGGATTTTTCATCGTGACACCGGTGTACATGATCGCGGAAAAGGCCAGCGAAGTCATTTTAGCAGAAGCAAAAAGGGCAACAATTTGATGGCATTACAAGAACGAGGCAGAAGCTCTGCATATCAACCTGAGGAGGTGTGATCATGATCGTGCTCAGACTGGTCCGCGTGTTCGTTATTTTCTCACTTTGGGCTGGCCCTTTTTTCTTCATGCCAAGCCAGGTCTATGCCGGACTGCCGATTTGGTGCTGTCCGTGCGGTACCGAGTGCAGCTGGCTTAATTTAGGTTCTTGGTTTTGCGAGTGCCGCGGTAGAAGCCCAGGCTGCCCCTACTGCCAGAAGAATGATCCTACTATGTTCAAGGCCAAGTCTTTCACTGAGAACGACATGTCGGACATGGAAAGTGTGCCCGAATCTCTATCGTCTACAGTTACAAACTCAGATTTGGCGGCGTCAATGGTGGGACAGATGAGAGGAGGGAAATGTGCTAGCAACAAGTTCAGTTTGCGTTTGCTTGCAAGTGCGGTAGACGGTCTCAAGATTGAACGGGCTACTATTAGCGAAAACAGTATTCGAGACCAGATCTTGGTGTTCCATACACCGACGGAGAAATAAGATTGGCGCCATTGTATTTGCGGGGCAGCTCTGTTTCGTCTGCTTTACTCAGTTAAAGGAGGTGCTGCGATGCGAGCTTTCTGGCTTATCTCTGCGTTCGTAGTCTTCATTCTCTGTGGACAGGTCCCTATCTCCGGACCGGCATATGCCGGATGTTGCTATTATCCGAACTGCAATTGCTGGGGCACCAAATGTTCAGGAAGCTGCCCTTATTGTTGTGGCTTTAGATCTCCTGAGATCTTTCAGTCGACTTTTCTCACTGGTAATGCAATGTGGGAAAAAGATATTCAAGATCCCCTACCGCTAACAATGAGTAGCCTGGATATCGCGGAAAAGTCAGCGATATTGACCAGAGGAGGAGAATGTGCTCGCCGCAGCTTCACTCTCAGGATGCTTGGTAATCCCGAAGATGCTGTCAAGGTGGCCTCCATCGGATTAGATGGGTCCGGTATTTCACAAAATCCTTTAGCGTTACAAATCGAGGCGCAAAACAGAGAATAGGTGCCCATGGTTTTTCTTGTTAAGCAGCAACTAACTATTCGAGGAGGGCGCTTTCGATGATTACCTTTGGACGCATCTCAATTTGGATTGGTTTAGCGCTATTAACCGGATGTGCTAGTTGTCCTCCGCCCGGTCAGCCTACTGGTACCAGAATAGGCCCCGATCCATCATGGTCCTGGTTGCAGGATAAAAGCACGTGCGATTGCCACTATCTAT
>DATIGP010000288.1:0-2820 GCA_035454625.1 Nitrospira sp. | reverse complement strand
AATTTATTACGGTGGTCCGACAGAGATCAGCGCATCGGTCAAGGCATATTTTGCGCTCAAATTAAGCGGCGTGTCGGCGGACGAACCGTTTATGGTTCGCGCCAAAGAACGGATCTTGGCGATGGGCGGTGTCCTACAAGCCAACGTGTTTACCAAAATCACGCTGGCCTTGTTTGATCAGTACGATTGGGAAGGTGTACCCCATATGCCCGTCGAACTGATGTTGTTGCCGAAGAAGTTCTACTTCAGTATCTATGCGATCTCGTATTGGTCCCGGGCCGTGCTCATTCCCTTGCTCATCGTATTCGCGCACCGTCCCGTCTGCCGCATTCCGCGTGACCAAGGCATCGACGAGTTGTACCCGATTCCTCGCGAAGAGGTTCGCTATTGGAAATATCCTCCCTTCAATAAGGACCAGGCGTGGTTCACGCCGCATAATTTTTTCGTGGCATTGGATGTAATGTTGAAGCTGTATGACCGGATGCCGATGCGGGTGTTGCGGGAAAAGGCGCTGCATAAAGCCGCCTGCTGGATGGTGGACCATCTCAAGGGATCCGGGGGACTTGGGGCTATTTATCCGGCAATGGCCAACTCCATCATGGCGCTTGAATGCTTGGGGTACAGTGCCGATGACCCGTTGGTCATCAAAGCGCTTCGTGAGATCGAAGAATTGGAAGTCTACGACTCCACGACGATCGACGGCGAGGTCGTTGCCACGCTCCATCTCCAGCCCTGTTTTTCTCCTATTTGGGATACCGCGTTGCTCACGAATGCTTTGGTTGAAGCAGGAGTGCCGCAGGATCATCCGGGGCTCCAGAAGGCTGGTCGGTACCTCATGTCCAGACAAACCAAGACCGTGGGCGACTGGATTAACTCTTCGCCGAACGCGGAACCGGGTGGCTGGTATTTCCAGTTTGAGAACGAATTGTACCCGGATGTCGACGATTCCGCTGTGGTCATCATGGCGTTGTCAAAATTGAAGATTCCGGGTCAGGAAGACCAGCTGAACGAGTCCATTCGTCGCGGGATGCGGTGGGTCTTGGCGATGCAGGGATCCGACGGCGGCTGGGGAGCCTACGATAAAGACAACAACAGAATCGTCTTCAATTACATACCTTTTGCCGATCACAAGGCGCTCTTGGACCCCAGTACCTCCGATCTGGCCGGGCGATGCTTGGAGATGCTCGGCGCACTGGGATATGACAGAACTCATCCCGCCGCCGGACCGGCGCTGGCTTTTCTGAAGAAAGAGCAAGAAGCGGACGGCAGCTGGTACGGACGCTGGGGCGTCAATTATATTTATGGAACGTGGTCCGTTCTGGCGGGGCTCCGGGCTATTGGTGAAGATTTGTCAGCCCCTTATATTCGTCGGGCGGTTGCGTGGCTGGAATCGAAACAAAATCCCGATGGCGGGTGGGGTGAATCCTGTCTCTCCTATAGCAACGAATTGGAGCATCGCGGTAGAGGGGAGAGCACGCCCTCGCAAACAGCTTGGGCGCTGATGGCTCTGATGTCGGCCGGAGCGATTGATTCCTTCAGTGTCGCGCGCGGCGTGCAATTTCTTCTTCGTCGGCAGATGAAAGACGGAGCATGGGAGGAAATCAGTCATACCGGGACCGGATTCCCGCGCGTATTTTATCTTCGGTATCATTGGTATTGTCAGTACTTTCCGCTGTGGGCTCTTGCGATGTACCGTAATCTTCGTTCCCGTGGGAAGATGCGGGCCGACGAGCTTCGTCATCACATCCAAGGAACTGACGTGTATCGGTCCGCGCATTGACCTCCGCCGGTACTCTTTTCCCTCGCTCATCAGGTACTGTACCGCCTAAACGAATTGCCATTTTTACCGCTACTCCCTGGGAGCTACGTGCGGTGCTGTCCGCATTTTCTCCCCGCATTGAACGACCAATCAGCGGCCTCCCCGTTTTTGTGCACACTAGAGGCGATAGAGAATATTGGCTTGTTCAAACCGGCGTCGGTCTTGAGAACGCCGGGCGAAGTGCAGCCCAACTGCTCGATCATCAGTCGTTCAGCCTTATGGTATCGACGGGATTTGCCTGTGCGCTCATCGCAGCGGACATCGGGGCCTTGTTGCTCGGTCGTGAAGTGGTGCAGCGCGGGCAACACAACGACGAGCCGTCAGAGGCGCTCGATGTGCCGGGCGATGAACGGGATCTCACAGTGACGTTTGTCGAATCGCTGGTGCGGCCTGAGCACATTGGACGATTTGTCTCAACCGAGCGAGTGATCGGCAGCGCGCGGGAAAAGCAAGAGGTTGTGCTGAGCACGCAGGCCATCGGCCTCGATATGGAAAGCTCCGCCTTGGCCGCCCAAGCGCGGAGGGCGCGGGTTCCTTTTGTGATCATCCGATCTGTTTCGGACCTTCTGGACGAAGATCTTCCGCTTGACTTCAATCTGTTTCTCAGGCCCACTGGGTGGCTCAAAGGTATTGGCGCCGTCTTGGCCGCCCCATCATCCTGTCTCCGGGGTCTTAGCCGGCTTCGTCGGCAGAGTCTGATCGCAGCGAAGGCCTTAACGGCCTTTTTCCGGAGCTATGCGGCGGCGATGGCGGACGAGGAAAAGAAGAAGGAACCCTCACCGACTTGACCATGACGCTTCTCGAACTCGTGGGCCGATGGGCTCTCACCGCTGTGGCGGAAATGGGTCGGATGCTGATCTTCGTGGTCGCGTCCTTCGCCTGGCTGGCGCGTCCGCCGCTGCGTGGCATGCAAATCGTCAAGCAACTCCACTTCATCGGCTACAAATCGACGTTTGTTGTCGTGCTGACGGCGGCCTTCACGGGAATGGTGTTGGCGCTGC
>DATIGP010000287.1:0-4424 GCA_035454625.1 Nitrospira sp. | reverse complement strand
TATCCACGGGAAGACTTGCTTGGCCGGAACGTTGCCATATTGGGCACGATACCTCTCTTCACTATCCCGGAGAGCCCGTTCAGCCCGATACCTGTACAAAGCGATTTCAATCTGCGTCTTAAGATCCCGCTCTTCGAACGGTTTGAGGATGTAGCCGAACGGATCGGTGAGACCCGCGCGCCCGATCGTCTGGTCGTCCGAGTGGGCCGACAGGAATACGACCGGCACGTCCGTAGACGTCTTCAAAGACTCCGCCACTTCGATGCCGTCCAACGGCCCGGCCAATCGGATGTCCATGAGTATCAGATCAGGCCGATTCTGCCGCACCATCCTGACGGCCTGCTCCCCTCGCGAGACGGTGCCCGCGATGGCGTAGCCGGCCCGCTCCAATTTATCAGCCAGATCGGCCGCGACAATCGCCTCATCTTCAACGATAAGAATGCTCGCCTTTGCCATCAGCGTTCCCGCGAGTCCGCCGTCTCTGCCCCATGGATGTCGAAGCAGATCTCAAACGTAGTTCCCGACCCGTTGCGATGCCTGAGATCGGCTCGTAATTGCTCGCTAAGCATGCGGACGAGGCGCAAACCCAGCGACTCGGTGGCATGCCAATCGAAGCTCGAAGGAACCCTTTGCCGTCTTCCTGAAAAACGAGCCGCACGGTTCGATTGCCGATACTCGTCATGAAGAGGGCAATAAACGTACTAGGACTTTCCCTAGGTGCATGCCGACGGGGTATTGGACCTATCCAGGCAATCGCCGGAGAGTCATTTCAGAGGGTGCGCTCCCCAATGAAGCGGTTAAGGCTGCGAGGGGGCTCCAGAGTAGAAGGAGGAATTCCGGTCGCGCTACGTTAGCATCAGCTTGTCCGAATGATCCCTATCGATATATCAGCAAGAGATCATGACCAGCCTGATTACGAACCGATTTATGCCGTCTTCACCCTGCCACCCTGAGTGCTTTCACTGATGCGCGGGCGGCAGAGCGGGCTTTGATGGCTGGGTTGAGGAGCACTCCGGGATCGGCGTGGATCCCGATTTCGGCCACTCGTTTACATTGTCGGATGACGTCAGTGAGGGACGCGACCGCCTCTTCCCGGCCTGGATGGGAAGCAGGGAGCTGCTTGATGATCGACTCCGCGTATCGGGAAGCCTCTCCACAATGGTGAAGGATTGCCTTGGCATCGCCCATGCCGCCATGGGCCACCATGTCCTCCGCGTTTTGCAGTAAACCGTCCATCTGTTCCTGAAGTTTGGGGTCCATCACACCGGCCATGGACATTGCGGTCGATGAAAGGATGGTGGCCATGATGAATCCTATGAACATGAACGCCTTGAAAGTGCCGCTATGCCGCTCCGCTGTTTTCCCCATCAATAGCGTCCTTTCGGATCGATGACCGCCGAGGTCAGGTCACGATACAGCCGGTGAAATGCCTCCGTGCTCAGCGCGGGGTCCTGTAGTCGGGCCAACGTATCCTGACTGATGGGATACTCGACCGTGTCGTCATAGTTCGAAGAAGCAATCGTGATAAACCTGGGAGGGAACAATCGGTCCGGCAACAAGATGCCGACTCCTCCGTTGTATTTGATCGCCAAACGGATCGCCTCTCGCGCCTTATCGGCCGGCACATCCCTCCCCAACCCGATATTCTGTGGGGGTTGGCCCATCCGGGCAAACTGAAAGTGCACGTTCGTCAGCCCGGCTTCAACAAACTCACGTTTGAGCTCGGCTTCACGAGCGTGATATTGATAGGCCAGCACCACTTCCACGCGACTCACTGTCGGCGCAGATGAGCTCTCGCCGAAGGCGCCGATGACTGCGACATCACCCGCCAGGGCACAAAATATCAGACCGATAATGTGCCGCCTCAGAGGCCCTCTCATGTTGCCTTGAAGGTAAATCCGCTTGAGCCGGCCGCCGTTGCCACGGAACTTCATTTTCATATTGATTAGTCGATACCAGGTGTCGGGCTGGTCCGTAACCGCCTTGAAAGCCCCGATACTACGATTCCCAGGGGTCCTGGCACAACCTGCATAAGATCAAGAACCCAGGTGTCATGACGACGCGATGATCAAAAAAACACTGGGGAGCGCGACGGCTCCCCAGCATTCCGGAATCAGATGATTCAGCAGGATGGCGGCGTACCCACTTCCTGATGGGTGCGCCGTCGAGATTTACTTTTTACCCTTCATCGACGTCGGCGAGGCTTTTACCTTACCGGACGGCTGCTCCGCAGTCCTGGTGGGCGGAACTTGCGGCATCAACGGCTTGATCCGCTGGTCATCAACCGGCAGAACCTTGAACAGGCCCCACTGACCGGCATTGGCAAAAGCCGGACGCTGATTTTTCCACAGATAGTCGCCCACGATCTTGTTCGGGCCGCCGGCTCCCCCTGTGAGGTGCGCATTGATGATCTCGGACCCTCCGAACTCCATGGTGCTGACTTGGTCGGCACCCTGCATGTACGGCTCATGCGGCCATTCATGCCCATCGACGGTAAACAACTGCACCTGTTCGCTGAATGCGCCCAGGACGTGAATGGTCACGGGATCTCCCACGTGCGCCTGCAGCAACGGTGTCGAAGGCGTATCACCGGCCATTACGCAGCTGAAAATCTCCGATACATCACAGCCCTTTTCCATTCGCCAGGCCGTCGGCTCTGAGCGATAGTTGACCGCCGTGATGCCGGCCACCTGTTGAATGTAGGGCATGAAACTGACCCCCACGATATTGTCTTCATCCTGGAACATCAGCGAGAAATCGCGATAGTTCTTCCGGTTTTCATTTCCCGGAAGAGTCCGATCCACGAGGACATCGGCGCGCCAGCTGCTCTTCATCGTGATGTCGTCGCCCGTGACCGGATCACGGTACCGGGACCCTTTCGGCCCGATGATGATCGATCCGAAGAGGCCGTTCCGCGGGTTCTCCACGACGTTACCCCAATCCTGAATGAGAGCGGCGAGCTCGCCGTATTCAGGATGGGCGTAATATGTATAGGTCTTGCTCTCGCCGGGACCGACGGTTTGGTCGCCGGGATTATTGCCCACATTGGCCCCGAACGAGTCCTTCGGATTGAACGCCATCATATCGACGTGGAACCCGGCTCGATCCTTGGCCATCTCGTTCTTCAGATTGATTTTCACGCAATCACCGACGTTGACATGGAGCGTCAGCGGGCTCGGTTTCAACTCCCCGGCCTTCACCCGTCCACGGTCGCCGTCGAGGACATACATCTTGCCTTGTTCATTGCCGAAGACCATCTTGCGTTCGAGATCGACTTCCATGACACCCGGTGCGCCCTCATGGTACCGGATCTGTTGATCGACCGCCGACACATTGAACGTCTTCACCGGTGCTTCAGCCGGACACACAGACGGAGCAGACTTTTGGATTTGCTCGCGCCCCGGCAACGGTTTTAAATCGCTTTGCATTTCATCGAACACGCGGAAGATGCCCCAGCTGCCTTCCGCAAAGTGGGATGCGCGACCGCTATAGTAGAGATAGTCGCCTGCCTGATTCTGCGGTCCGCCGGCGGCCGGAATGGCCGGGTCATACCGCTCGCCGATTACCAAATGCACCGTGCTGCGCGGCATGGCATCCTTCCCATACCGCTCCATCGGGAACCAATGCCCGGTGACGTGCCAGGTGTGGACTTCATTGGCCGACCCGACGAGCGCCCGCACAAGAATGGGGTCGCCGAGGTAGGCCCGCAACAACGGCGTCCCTGGATCGCCGTGGATGCCGGACACGAAGAGTTTCGACGGGTCCGGATTGTTGGCAAGCCGCACGCTCAACGGCTCCACACGCATGCTGTAGCCGCTGCCCGTCGTGGCCTCACCGCCGTTCAGGAACCACATCGCGGACTTGTTGATCTTCTCCGGGAACTGATGCGACGGCGGCCCGTCCACCGTCACCGCATTCATCTTCGCCTGAGGATTGTCGGTCGTGATCAGCTCCGCCGTTCGGGCGTTGCTGTCCATGATGTGCATCATGACTTCGCGGAAACTGCCGCGGATATGGGCGGAGACCGGCTCCAACGTATGGATGTCCGCGATGGGGCCGCTCCGGATTTCCTTACCCGTGACCGGATCATGATAGGTCGACCGCGGGGGCTCGGTGATAAAGGCTGAGAAGAGGCCATGACCCCACGTATCCGTGCCGAAGACGTGATCATGCCAATATACCGTTCCCAGATCCGCATCGACATACCAGCGCTCGCGGATGAATTCCACGCTCGCGATGTCGTTCTTCTTGTGCGCGTGCTTCAACGGCGCATCGAACGTAACCGTCTTGCCGTTGATGGTCTTGATCCTCGCCACCTCGAAGTACTTCGGATCATCCATCCCGACACCGAGCTCCGTATTCACGTGGAACTTGGATGTGTCGGCGACGGTGATGCTGCGCGTACCGGCCTTCGTATCCGCCGT
>DATIGP010000286.1:0-16238 GCA_035454625.1 Nitrospira sp. | reverse complement strand
CGGGTCAGCCAACGCCAACTTTCACAATCCCACCGGGATTGCCTGCGACGGCAAAGGTGATGTTTGGGTGGTGGATACCAACAACCATCGGGTTCAGAAGTTCGACGGCAAGCTTGGCGGCTACCTGATGAAGTTCGGTTCGCGCGGAAACGGCGAAGGCCAGTTCAATGCCCCCTGGGGAATCGCGCTCGACCGCGTGCGCGGCTATGTCTATGTCGTCGACAGTGCCAATTTCCGTGTGCAGAAGTTCGACATGTCCGGTGAGTTCATCATGGCGTGGGGCAGTTTCGGCAACGGCGACGGGCAGTTCTATTTCCCGCGCGGGGTGGCGGTCGATCCAGAGGACGGAGCGGTCTATGTAGTCGACATGGGCAATCACCGCATCCAGAAATTCGACACCAGCACGAATGTCCTGCCGCAGCTGTTGACGAAATGGGGAGGCAGTGCGTCGGCCGGGCATGCCAGCAGTTCCTTGGCGCAGGAAGCCGGACAATTGCGCTCGCCGTGGGGTATCGCCGTCGGCGGAGCCGGGGAGGTCTACGTCACGGATACCGGGAATCACCGAATAGAAAAGTTCGACCGCGAGGGCAATTTCATCACCCAGTGGGGAGGCTTCGGCAACGGCGACGGACAGTTCAATTTTCCCTACGGGATCGCGGTCGATGCGAAGGGCAGCGTCTTTGTCGTCGACAGCGGCAACACGCGGGTGCAGCAGTTTATGCCGGCGGAAGAAGGCAGTGAGCGGTTGCAGAACGAGGCCGAGGAGCTGGCTGAGTTGGAGAACGCGCAACGAACCCAGAACGTGTAAAGAGGGGAGCGATGCTTGACAAAGAACCGCGACTGGGATTGACGTATGATGACGTGGTCCTCGTGCCGGCCAAGTCGCAAGTTGTGCCCAACGAAGTCGATACCAGCACCTTCGTATCGCGCAATATCCGCATCAATATCCCGCTCCTCAGCGCGGCCATGGACACGGTCACGGAATCTCGGTTGGCCATCGCGATGGCACGCGAAGGAGGAATCGGGATCATCCATCGCGTGCTGTCTCCGGCGGATCAGGCCATCGAGGTGGATAAAGTCAAGAAGTCCGAGAGCGGGATGATCCTCGATCCCGTCACCATTTCTCCGGATGAAACGATTCGGGATGCGCATCAGCTCATGGCGAAATATAGGATCTCAGGCATCCCCGTCACCAAAGGGCGCAAGCTGGTCGGGATTCTCACGAACCGCGATCTGAGGTTTGAAAGCAGGATGGACATGAAGGTGTCGCAGGTGATGAAGCGGGACCGGTTGATCACGGCGCCGGAGGGCACCAGCTTGGAGAAGGCGAGGGAGATTCTTCACGAACACCGAATCGAAAAATTACCGGTGGTGAACAAGGAGTTTGAACTCAAGGGGCTCATTACCATCAAGGATATTGAAAAACGGATCAAATATCCCAACGCATGCAAGGACAGCCATGGACGCTTACGGGTCGGCGCAGCAGTCGGCGTTGGGCAAGACACGGAAGAGCGCGTGACCCTTCTCAAGAAATCCGGCGTGGATGTTGTGGTGATCGACACGGCGCACGGCCATTCACAGGCCGTGCTGGATACTGCAAAGATGATCAAGAAGTTATATCCCGATCTCGAACTGGTCGCGGGAAACATCGGAACCGCAGAGGCGGCCAAGGATCTCCTCAACGCCGGAGTCGATGCAGTGAAGGTCGGGGTGGGGCCGGGATCCATCTGCACGACACGGATCGTCTCTGGCGCCGGGATGCCGCAGCTGACCGCCATCGCGGATTGCGCAAAGTTTCTATATGGGAGCGGCGTACCCATTATCGCCGATGGAGGCATTAAGTTTTCAGGCGATATCACCAAGGCTTTGGCTGCCGGGGCATCTTCCGTGATGCTTGGGGGTCTCTTTGCCGGAACGGAGGAGTCTCCTGGGGAAACGGTGCTTTATCAAGCCCGAACCTACAAGGTCTATCGGGGCATGGGTTCCATCGGGGCGATGGAGCGAGGAGGGGGGGATCGGTATGGGCAAGGGGGACGCCCGGCCCAGAAGCTGGTTCCCGAAGGAATCGAAGGCCGTGTTCCATACAAAGGTCCGTTGGCCGCCGTGGTGTATCAGTTGGTGGGCGGTGTGAGATCGGGAATGGGGTACTGCGGCTGTAGAACCATTGCCGAATTGCAGCGCAATGCCACGTTCATCAGGCAGTCCGTGGCCGGCCTCCGTGAAAGCCATGTGCATGACGTCATCATTACCAAAGAAGCGCCGAACTACCGGATGGATTGGGAATAATCCCGCGTGAAACGTCTCTCGTGAAGCGTATCTCGCGATCCGACCTCGATTTCTCTCTAACCAACGACGCTTCACGCTTCACGAACGACGGTCTCCATGGAACTTTGGCACGATAGAATCCTGGTCCTCGACTTTGGATCGCAGTACACGCAACTGATCGCCCGCCGCATTCGCGAAGCGCAGGTCTATTCGCAAATTTTCCCCTGCACGGTTCCGTTGGCCACCATTCTGGCCTATCGGCCGCAAGGCATCGTGCTCTCCGGCGGTCCTTCCAGCGTCTACGAGAAGAAAGCTCCGGTGGTTTCGAGAGAGCTCTTCGATCAACACATTCCGATCCTCGGCATCTGCTATGGGATGCAGCTGGTGACGCATCTTTCCGGGGGAGAAGTGACGAAATCGACGCACCGTGAGTATGGACAAGCCGATCTCACGATCGATGATGCAAGTGACCTCTTCAAAGGTGTGGGCACCGATAAGAAGACGGCGGTGTGGATGTCCCATGGGGATCGCATCGAACGGATGCCGCCGGGATTCCGATCGATCGCGCAGACGAGCAACTCGCCCGTTGCCGCGATGAAGCGGGATGATCGCAAGCGTAGGATCTATTGCCTGCAGTTCCATCCCGAAGTGGCCCACACGCCGGAAGGGACCAAGATCCTTCGAAACTTCGTCTACGAGATTTGCGGCTGCAAACCGACCTGGACCATGCAGTCCTATGTCGAGACGGCGACTAAGGAGATTCGCGAACAGGTCGGCCAGGGGCGAGTCATCTGCGCGCTAAGCGGTGGCGTGGACTCATCGGTTGCGGCGGCGCTGACGCACCGAGCAGTCGGTGATCAGCTGACCTGCATTTTTGTCGATAATGGCCTCCTGCGGGCGGGTGAACGTGACCAGGTACAAAAGACCTTCGCGTCGCAGTTGCATCTTAACTTGCGGATTCTGGATGGGACCAAGCAATTTCTGGCTGGTTTGAAGAGTGTGACGGATCCGGAGCGAAAGCGAAAGATCATCGGCCGGGAATTTATTAAGCATTTCGAGGCAGCGTCGAAGAAGCTCAAAGGGGTGACATATCTCGTGCAAGGCACGCTCTATCCCGACGTGATCGAAAGCGTGAGCTTCAAGGGCCCGTCGGCCACGATCAAAACCCATCATAACGTCGGGGGATTGCCGGCGCGTATGAAACTCAAGCTCATCGAGCCCCTTCGCGAATTGTTCAAGGATGAGGTGCGTGTATTGGGAAAAGAACTGGGATTGCCGGATGAGATTATCTGGCGGCAACCTTTTCCGGGGCCCGGCTTGGCGATTCGTGTGCTCGGTGCAGTGACCCCGGAACGGTTGGCGATTTTGCGTTCGGCGGAAGCGATCGTCGATCAAGAAATCCGGAGCGCCGGGCTGTATCGGGAGATCTGGCAGGCTTTTGCCGTCCTGTTGCCGATTCGAACCGTCGGTGTCATGGGCGATAGACGGACCTATGAGAACGTCATCGCAATCCGAGCCGTTACCAGCGTAGACGGTATGACGGCCGACTGGGCGAAGGTTCCGAACGACGTGCTGGGCCGCATGTCCAACCGGATCATCAACGAAGTCAAAGGCGTGAATCGAGTTGTGTACGACATCAGCTCGAAACCGCCGTCAACCATTGAATGGGAATAGGACGTGAATCGTTATTCGTTGAACGTGCGGATCAGGATTCTTGCGATTAACGGTTGGCGATTTTAACGATTAATGCCATGAAAGTTCGCCTCCAAAAGCTCATCGCCAGCACGGGGCTCTCATCCCGCCGGAAGGCCGAGATGTTGATTGCCTCCGGCCGGGTGTCGGTCAACGGCAAGATCGTCACGGAACTCGGGACAAAGGTGGATCCCGGGCGCGATCACGTGAAGGTCGACGGGAAGCACCTGACATCGTCGCAGCCTTTCGTGTATCTGATGTTGAACAAACCCAAGAACGTGATGTCCACGCTCGATGATCCAGGTGGACGGACGACCGTGAAGGATTTCTTGCGAGGCGTGTCTGTCCGGGTATTTCCGGTCGGCCGGCTTGATTTCGACAGTGAAGGGTTGATGTTGCTCACGAATAACGGCGAGCTTGCGCAGGCACTCCTCCATCCGCGCTATCATGTGCCGAAGACCTATCTGATCAAAGTGAAGGGTGTGTTGAAAGATGAAGACATCGCCCATTTGGAGCGGGGGATCAGATTGGAAGACGGGATGACGAGTCCGGCCCACGTGAAGAAGGTACGGAAGGTCGAGGCGAACTCCTGGCTGGAAATCACGATCCGCGAAGGACGCAAACATCAAGTCAAACGCATGTTGGATGCGGTCGGGCATCCGGTCCTCAAACTCCTGCGAATCCGGATGGGACCCCTCTCGCTCGGAGGTCTGGAACCCGGCGAATTTCGATTCCTGACGGATCGGGAATCCAATGCGTTGCGCGCGTTGGTCGATGAGCGGATGGCGTCGGTTGAACAGGGGAGGGAGTCGATACCGAGGCCGAAGCGGCCCATGAGGAGAGAGGGGTGGGCGAAGCCGGAGCGAAGTAAAAAGTTTTCAGGGAAGAAAGTGAAGGTGGCATGAACATCCGAACTCACCGATGTGGAGAGTTGAACAAACAACACGTTGGTCAGACCGTCGTATTAAATGGCTGGGTTCAGCGTCGGCGCGATCATGGCATGGTCATCTTCATCGATCTTCGGGATCGAACGGGCATCACGCAAGTCGTGTTTAATGCCGAGCGAAACGCCAGGGTACATCAGGCCGCTCACTCGCTCCGCAGCGAGTGTGTCGTATCGGTGATCGGTCAGGTCACGGCACGGCCGGATGAGTCGAAGAATCCCAATCTCCCTACCGGAGATATCGAGGTCTTCGTCGATGAGGTCGACATCCTGAACGAGGCGAAGACGCCGCCGTTCCTGATCGAAGACGATGCCGAGGTGACGGAAGCGATTCGCTTGAAGTACCGCTTTTTGGATCTGCGTCGCCCGAAGATGCAGCGACTGTTGAGTTTACGTCATGGTCTCACACAAGCCGTTCGGGAATTCGTGAATGCCGAAGGGTTCTTGGAGGTCGAGACGCCGATTCTGACCAAGAGTACGCCGGAGGGCGCTCGAGATTATTTGGTGCCGAGCCGCGTCAATGCGGGGCAGTTTTTTGCGCTGCCGCAGTCGCCGCAATTGTTCAAGCAGCTTCTGATGATCAGCGGCGTCGATCGGTATTATCAGATAGCACGCTGCTTCCGCGACGAAGATCTCCGCAACGATCGGCAGCCCGAATTCACTCAGATCGATCTGGAAATGTCGTTCGTGGATCGTGAGCAGGTCATGGGCCTCATGGAGCGCATGATCGCGACCATCTTCAGCAAGGTCGGCGGTGTTCAGCTCCCCGCGCCTTTCCCCCGGATGACTTACGCGGAAGCTATGGGCCGCTACGGCTCGGATAAGCCGGATCTCCGGTTCGAGATGCCCCTGTACGACATGACGACATTCGGCGCGGCGAGCCAGTTTAAAGTGTTCAAGGATGCGGCTACGAAGGGGGGCATCGTCAAGGCGCTGATCGTGAAAGAGGGAGCGGCGCTGTCGCGAACCAGGATCGATGCGCTGGGGGAAACGGCCAAGAATTTCGGTGCGAAGGGACTTGCGTGGCTCAAGATCACGGCGGACGGACAACTGGAGTCCGTCATCGCCAAATTCTTGGATGCCGACGCGTTTGCCTCGGCCTTGCCTGACGCGAAACCCGGTGATCTGGTTCTATTCGGCGCCGATAAACCATCCGTCGTCCACGATGTGATGGGGCGGATCAGGCTCCTGTTGGGTGAAGAGTTGAAGTTGATCGACGCCTCTGCATGGCGGCCATTGTGGGTCATCGATTTTCCCCTGCTGGATTACGATCCCGAGGCGAAACGGTATGTAGCCATTCACCATCCGTTCACCGCTCCGCTCGATGACGATGTGCCGTTGTTCGACTCTGATCCGCTGAAAGTTCGGGCGAAAGCCTATGACATGGTAGTGAACGGGAGCGAGATCGGTGGCGGCAGCATTCGTATTCATCGCCGTGAGGTGCAAAGCAAAGTGTTCGATCTCCTTGGCATCGGCAAAGATGAAGCGGCGGTCAAGTTTGGGTTTTTGCTCGATGCGCTGGAGTATGGGGCACCACCACATGGTGGGATTGCGTTCGGACTGGATCGACTGGTCATGTTGCTCGGCAACGCCGATTCAATCCGCGACGTCATCGCGTTTCCCAAGACGCAGAAGGCCCAATGTCCGTTGACCGAAGCACCGTCCGCGGTCAGTCCGGATCAGCTCAAGGAGTTACGCATCAAATTGGATGTGGTCGAGTAGGGAGCTCTCTCGTTCTCATGGCCGGCAATACTTTTGGCCGTATCTTCACCGTCACGTCTTTCGGCGAGAGTCACGGGCCGGCAATCGGCTGTGTGATAGACGGATGTCCGCCTGGCCTCGCGTTGGCAGCAGAAGATATTCAGAAGGAACTCGACCGGCGCAAACCCGGTACCTCCCGTCATGTGACTCAGCGGCAGGAGTCGGATACCGTTGAGATTCTTTCCGGCGTATTCGAGGGGAGGACGACCGGCACGCCGATCGCGCTGTTGATCCGCAACGAAGACCAACGCAGCCGCGATTATGGAAACCTCATTGAAACTTTTCGTCCGGGCCACGCCGACTACACGTACTGGCAGAAATATGGCATTCGTGATCACCGAGGCGGGGGCCGCGCATCGGCGCGTGAGACGGCGGTGCGAGTAGCCGCCGCCGCCATCGCGAAAAAGTGGCTTCATGAAAAATATGGTCTCTTGATTCGGGGATATCTGAGCCAGCTGGGCTCTCATGAATTACCGTTCAAGGACTGGGAAACCGTAGGGACCAATCCGTTTTTCTCCGCCGACCCGGACATCGTTCCCATGCTGGAAGCCTTCATGGATGAGTTGCGGAAGGCAGGCGATTCAATTGGTGCGAGAATCACAACCGTGGCCGAGCATGTCCCGGTGGGGTGGGGCGCTCCTGTCTATGGGAAATTGGATGCCGATTTGGCCGCAGCGATGATGAGCATCAATGCGGTGAAGGCGGTTGAAATTGGTTCCGGTTTCGCGTCGGTGGCTCAGCGTGGCTCTGAACACGGCGACGAACTGACGCCGGACGGTTTTGTCACGAATAATGCCGGCGGCATTCTGGGGGGCATTTCGACAGGACAGGATATTGTCGTCACGATTGGGATCAAACCCACGTCGAGTATCCGTATCCCGCGCAAGTCGATCGACAAGCAAGGCAACCCGGTCATGGTTGAAACCAATGGCCGGCATGATCCGTGCGTCGGAATTCGTGCAACCCCCATTGCCGAAGCCATGATGGCCCTCGTTCTCATGGACCATGCGCTCTTGCATCGCGCGCAGAATGCGGATGTGGCGACGAAGACGCCCAAGATTTCTGGCAGGTTAGAGCGAACTCCAGCTACCGGCGGGCAGAAACCTTTGTGAAGAAGAATCCAGCTCCATACGAGACTTAGGTGTCACATCGACATATAGCGTCCTTTTTGGACCCGCCCGATTCTCGAATCCAACAGGCGATAGTCTATCGGGTGCGATACCTGAGTCTTCTTCTGCAGCATTTCATCATATTTCGAAGAAGGAAAATATACCGCAATCATGAGCTCGAATGGTTGGTAAGTCGACGCTCCTCAAATTTCTTCCGGAGATCTTCATCCCATGCCATTGTTGAAACGAGCACGGTTGGATTCGGAAGCGAACCCCTGAAATGTTTTGGGTATGCACAACGTATTGGGGTTTGTCTTTCACGATCTTCAGCACTACTGCTTGCGCATTCGAGGTCCTCTCCCCTACGGTGATCCTGCCGGGCTGGGTTCGATTTGGTCGGTGATTTCCTTGAGGTCCTTCGGGTACAGCACAATTTCAATTCTGCGGTTGGCCGATCGTCCCTCGTCAGTATCGTTCGAAGCGACGGGTTGCGTGTCCCCATGACCGACTGCGGAGAGATGGCGCGGGTCCACATCGCCCTGATCGATCAAGTAACGTACGACCGACGTGGCTCGTGCCGTCGAAAGTTCCCAATTCGTCCTGTAACGGCTCTGCAGTTTGACGCTGATCGGCATATTGTCCGTATGGCCTTCGATTCGGATCTGCTTGTCCGTGACGGTTTTCAAGAGGTCGCTGACCTGCTTCAGCACCTTCTGGCCGGCCGGTTTCACCTCAGCCTGACCGGAGTCGAACAAGACCCGGTCTACCAGATTGATGGTGAGGTTGTCGCGTACTTGTTGGATGGTGATATTGCCCTTGGAGATTTCGTCTTGGAGCGACTTGGATAACTCCTCCTGCGTTCGCGTCAGCCGCTTGATCTCCGCTTCCTTTGCTTCCTTGGCAGCACGCTCCCGATCGAGTATCGTGGCCAATCGAGCCTGTTCCTGGCTGAGCTGTTCACGCTCCTTCGCGAGTCGCGTTGCCTCGGCTTCCATCGATGCAGCCTGTTGCTGCAACTTCGCGATTTCCTCCTGCGCGGAAGCGTTGTCGCTTGCACGTTTCTGTTCGAGATCCGTAATCTGGCCACGCACGGTGGCGAGTTCGTCGTTCAACTGTTCAAATCGACCTCTGAGGTCATCCCGTTCCTTCGCCAGCGAGGCGGCCTGATCTTCAGCAGCTTTACGCTGAGCCGCTTCCAGATCGAGCGACTCTCGCATGCCGGTCAGTTGCTCTTGCTGTTCCGCCGACTGTTTCTTGATCGCTTCGAGTTCATGAAGGGACTGCTTGTGAGTGTACGCATCCACGCAGCCTCCCATGGCCGATGCGCACAGCAGTGTCAATGCGGCGCTGCGAAACGGCATGGTCCGATGACTTGTTGTGGCTTGCATAGTCTCCTCCCATGAATGAAGGTGCAAGGAAAATACCGAACGCAACAAGCGTGAGCCGGAAAATAAACGCAAACATTGTACCCAAGTGGCGCAACCGAGTCACGCGGTAAGGAAGGCCTTATGAGGGTGCGGTCATGAAAAGGCGAATAAGTTGCCGGCGCGATATCCGTGGAACTCTTGGTCTTGCGCGACTGGGGATGGTCGGGATTGACGCACCGTAGTACAATCCTGACGCAATGATCGAGATCTATACAGACGGTGCCTGTAGTGGAAATCCAGGCCCTGGGGGATGGGGAGTCTTGTTGCGCATCGATGATGCTGAAACGGAACTCTGTGGCGGCGAGCCGGCGACGACGAACAATCGGATGGAGCTGCTCGCGGTCATTGAGGCGTTGCAGTCATTTACTCAGCCGATGCAGGCACGGATCTATACCGATTCGCAGTATGTTCAGAAAGGCATCAGTGAGTGGATTTACAGCTGGAAACGGCGTGGGTGGAAAACGGCCGGAAAAGACCCGGTGAAGAATGAAGACTTGTGGCGTCGACTCGATGAGTTGGCTGCCAGGCATACACTGGAATGGCACTGGGTCAGAGGGCACAACGGACACCCCGAGAATCAGCGGGCCGACGCGTTGGCTCGTGCCGGTCTTGAACGGGCTCTCCGTGCCGGGTATCCAGCCGCTGTCCCGATAAATCTTCCTGTCCAAGAGCTATGCAAATCAGCGGGTAGCCCTCCAATCCTCGATATCCAGCATGCCACGGTCTATCGGGGAGACACCTGCGTGTTCTCCGACTTGTCTTTCGAGCTTCGAGATGGTGAGCATGCCGCGGTTGTGGGGCCCAATGGATCCGGGAAATCGACGTTGCTGAAGTTGTTGACAGGAGAAGTCCATGCAATGCCGAGAGACGAAACGCGCATCGCGCTATTCGGTGAAGAACGATGGAATGTCTGGGACGTGCGGAAGCGGATCGGCATTGTGTCGCACGACCTCCAACGAGACTATCTCATCTGTGCCGAAGGGCTGAACGTGGTGCTTTCTGGATTCTATGCGAGCAACGATACGTACCAGCATCAACAATTTAGTAAAACCCAGCTGACTCGTGCGTATGAAGTAATGCAGGAGCTGGGTATTGCATCGTTGGCAGGTCGGCGCTTTGGTCATCTGTCCACCGGCGAGCAACGACGATTCTTGCTGGGCCGAGCGTTGGTGCATGACCCGCCGGTGCTGGTGCTCGATGAGCCGACGAGTGGCCTGGATATTCAAGCCTGCTTTCACTATCTTGATCTGCTGCGCGCTCAGATCGCGAAGGGAAAGACTGTTTTGCTGGTGACGCACCATCTGCATGAAATTCCCCCGGAGATCGATCGCGTCATTCTCCTGAAACACGGAAACATCGTTGGCGACGGAGGCAAGTCCGCGTTGATCACCAGCGATCAAGTCGGCCGACTCTTCGACCGTAAGGTCACCCTCGTTCAGGCCAACGGGTGGTATCAAGCCCTACCAAAATAGCGACAGCCGCCTTCAATCCCTCTTATCACACTGATTCTTTTGACGAACTTCCATTCGAGCGATAGGCTTCAAATGCTGATTTTTGACGGAGGCATGGACATACTTGGCCGAAGACCGTGTGAAACGCCAGCTTTTGCAGCGTTGGGCTGCCGCACCCTTTGTGATTTGCGTCATCGGGGCCGCTGCCATAGATTGGGCATGGTCCGAAACCTGGGTCTGTCAACGGTCGGGCCAAGTTGACCTTTACACGGACCGTGAATACCCGGGGTGCAGGCGACTCGGAGAAACGAAGACGTATTCGCCTGTGACCATTTCCCCGGCGCCGAAATCTGCACAGCCAGGCTTTGTGTCCCGACCAAATGCGAATAGCGTCTCTTCGGGATTTTCGCAACAGCAACAGAGTCGGAAGCCGCTGTCATTCCCTGAAGTGACTCTGTCCTTGCCCGTCCTGGCTGTCAGCCAACCCAAGAGCGGATTCATTACCGGATCATGGACCGGGTTAGTAACGCAGCTCATCGTCGGACACAAGGGCGACGGAAAGGGACCAGAGATTCTCGTCGATTCGAATTTGATGCCTGTCTCTGTTCACTCCTTTCATACGGCGGTCGCCGTTGCAACGAGGGCAGTGGGATATGATCCGCGATATCTGAGTGTCCGCATCCTGGTTCCGATTCGGTTGGATGGACCCAGCGCGGGAGCGATGTTCGCCGTGGGCATCGCTGCGGCACTGCTCGGCGATCCGATTCGCCAAGACGTCTGCATGTCGGGGACGATCGAGCCGGACGCAGAAATCCGAGCCGTGGGGCGACTTGTAGACAAGATGAATGCCTGTCGGGATCTTAGAAGGACGACGATGATTGTCCCCGATGCATTGGATAACAGCCATCTCAATTTCACCGGTGCTGAACGATCTATCCAAGTGATTGAAGTGCATACGCTGGCCGAAGCGTATAGCGCGGCAACCGGTCAAGCATTGCGTCAGGTTCCATAGCGGCGAAGCATCCAGGATATTCAGGGTGAAGAATCATGTTTCACGCATAGGAGGCACTGTGATGAGGCTCACGATGAGATCGGTAGGACAGACGCTGCTGACACTTTTGCTATCCGCCCCTGCCGGGTGGGCGGCGGAGCCGGTCAAAATCAATTCCCTGTTGACGTATCCGGAAGCGTACAAGATGAAAGTCGTCCAGGTTGAAGGCACCGTCGGCGGTTACCAAATGAGTCATTTCATCGGACATAATTCGAAGCTGGAAAAGTGCATCCAAAATTTTATGGTTGATGACGGCACCGGGATGATTCACGCCAGTTATGCAGCGCTCTGTCAGATGGGACCGGTCATGTTGAAGGACGGCGATCAGGTTACCATCGAGGGGTTCTATTTGGGAACGTTGGATGTCCGGTCAGTGAGGAAACACTAAGTCGAGATTTATTCAATATCCGGATGTGTGAAAAGGAGATGGATTCGCTGCTACTTTTTCCGAAATCCAAAAAATGCCCCGGCGCCGGCGGCGCCGGCGGAGGGAAGATAACCGCTCAGCACTTGTTTGAAACCCTGGGCTTTGCCTCGACCCCAGTCAAGAACATGATTCACATCCGCTTGGATCAATGTCCAATCCAGGTGAATCCAACCGGTAGTTTTGAGGATGGCGATGAGCGCCACCAATGAGGCGGCAATCAAGAGGGCGAGCTTCACGGTTTTCCGGACCGCCCATCCGAGCAAGAACCCTCCGAGGAAGCTGGCTCCCCCATTGGCAAGGGCCGGCGACATCATGTCGGTGAGCCACGCGCCGAACCCGGCAACAGTCGCTGCGCTGGCGGCAAGAAACGATTTGGCAGCCCATGGCGGATCAGACGCGAATGTTCCGAGTGTCTTTGCCAAAAAGCCACTGTGAGATTGAGCGGGTGCGTTGGTCATAGTCGATTCGTCTCGAACGTGTTGCAGGCAGCGGGATCACCGGAATCGAGGCCTCGTCTGAGCCAGGTCATCCGCTGTTCGGATGAGCCGTGGGTCCAGCTCTCCGGCTGAACATAGCCACGCGATGTTTTCTGCAATTGATCATCACCGATGGCCGCTGCCGCACGCAGTCCTTCTTCGAAATCGCCGGGCTCGATCAAGTTGCGTTCCCGCTTGGCGTGATGACCCCAGACACCGGCGTAACAATCGGCTTGAAGTTCCATGCGGACCGAGAGGGCGTTGGCTTCCACCTCAGACACCTGTCGTCGGAGGCGATGCACCTTTTCTGCGACGCCGAGGAGGTTTTGCACGTGATGACCGACCTCGTGGGCGATAACATACGCTTGCGCAAAGTCTCCCGCCGCGCCAAGACGATGCGCCATTTCATCGAAGAAGGCAAGGTCTAAATAGACCCGGTGGTCGTTGGGACAATAGAACGGACCGACGGCCGACGACGTGGTGCCGCATGCCGACTGCACGGCGCCGGAAAAGAGCACCAACCGCGGGTCCTCGTACTGAGGACCGAGAAGATTCCGCCAGGTCGTTTCGGTGTCTGCAAGCACGACGGAAGCGAACCGGCCGAGTTGGTCTTGAGGGGCACCGACCGGGCCGGATTCAGTGGGGGCGGACACGTCGGTCATGCTCTGAACACCGGTGAGGAGATTCAGCAGGGTCAAAGGATTGACGCCCGTGAAGTAACTGACGGCGAGGGCCAGCACGACGGTGCCGATGCCGAGGCCGCCTCTGCCGCCCATGCGGGGCAGTCCCAGGCCGCGACGATCCTCAATATTGCCGCTTTCACGTTGGTCTTCGATACGCATAGCCGATCTCCCTCACGCTACGATCAGTCCGATTCAGCCTCCATCGACTGAATAAACTTGTCGGCTTCGGCGATGGAACGGTTCATGTCTTTGACGAGCTGATCAACCTGTGCGTCGACTTTCACCAGTTCTCCTTTTATAGCGGCAAGCGCGCGGGCGTTCAAATTGTGCTTCAAGTAGAGCACCTGATCGCGCAGCGGTTTAAGGACCGGCTCGATACGCTGTTCGGCCCGTTTCATGGCCGCCAGCATCTCTCGGTAGCGGCCCTTGGTCTGGGTAAGTTTGACCTTACTCTTCCGGCGCAATTCGGTGTTGGAGTATTGACCAAGTTCTTCTTCCCATTCCGAAAAGAGCGCATCCGCTACGCTCTCGACGTCCGCAATCCTCTTCCGGACCGCTTTGGCGCTGTCCTCGCTGGTCTCCAGTTCACCATTCAGCTTCTTATAAGTGGCCTCCAGATCGCCTCCTTCGTAGGAGACCACCTTGCCGAATTGCTCCAGCGTGCTCTGAATATCTTTCTTCGCGTCTTCCTGGGCGTCCCGCGCCGACTTGACGCGGCTGCTGAGGATGTCGCGTTTGGCATAGCCCATCTTTTCCATGGTGGCCATATAAGCCCTATCGCAGGAAGATAGGCTGAGCGGCATGAACAGGAGCATGACGGCCAGAACCAGTCTCAACATGGTCAGATCTCCACGTCTACGGGGTAGTGTCGACGAGTGAGCTCATCTCACCAGCCACTGCGTGACTGTGCATGATAACTGATGCAAGCACAGTGGGAAAGACCCTAGGTCAGGGTTTCTGAGATGCCGTGTGGAAACGCCTCGCTCATGGCGTTATAGTGAAAACATGAGGCGGGTGGTCTACAGACCGAGCTGGTTGGTGGTATTCGCCGTATTCGTCGCCGCTTGTTCTTCGCAGCGGGTCGTTCCTGAATCTTTGGAGCCTCTTGTCGACCGAGGGGTCACGTTCCCGGAGCTCCTCTCTGCTCCAGAATCATTTCAGGGACGGGTGGTAGTGTTGGGCGGAGAGGTGCTGAAGGCCAAGCGCCTGAAGAACGGAACGCAAATAGAACTCCTACAGTTGCCCCTCGATAAGAACGAAAGACCGAGTTTTGACCGCCAGCGATCACAAGGTCGATTTTTTGCGATCCAGCAGGAATTTCTTGATCCCGCCACCCTTGTCGAGGGGACGAAGCTCACCATCGTCGGTGAGGTGTCCGGATCAAAGACCGAGCATCTTGATGACGTCGAGTATCGCTATCCGATGGTCATCGTGAACCATCTGCACAGCTGGGCTGAACCGTCTCAGGACTATGGTCGACCTCGTCCCGGGTTGTCGCTCGGCATATTCGGAGGCACGGGCGGTAGAATCGGCGGTGGCGGAGGGTTCGGCATTGGGTTCTGAACCTCTGAGTCGTGAGATGGAACTCGCGTTGTAGCCCCAACAGTGTGTTCGTCCGACTGTGTTGACCTCGCTCTGAATTCTTTCTCGACATCGGCATATTTCGAACACAGCGCTCCATCTCGGTTAGGTATCTCTTGGACGGTCAGTACCGGTTGTCCTGATGTCCACTTGCTTGTATGGAATGGAGCATGATATGCAAGCATATGGTCCGCTACATCGTAAAGGAGATATTCACATGAAGGAGAAGCGGCAGATTCTAAAACGGAAGGAGAGGGTTACGCTGTCTCTCTCTGCCGATATGGTGGAACGGCTACGAACCGTCGTGTACTGGAGCCCTAAGCTGACGCTTACCGGTGTCGTTGAAACCGCGATTCAATCTGCGCTCCAAAAATTGGAGAAAGGAAAGCGGTTCAAGAAGAGAAAAGGAAAGCTGCCCGTCGGTCGGCCTCGCAAAGACCAGTCGTCTTGATGCTCACTCGGAATGGACGCGGTTGGCCGTTTAAGGAATCGAGGGCTGGAGCAGAAAGCGGCTGGCTCGCGTCCTGGAGAGCCACGATGAACGTACGACCCTCAACCGTGTGGTACAAACGAGCCCTATTGATCCTTCTACTCCTTGTTGGCTATGTCGGCGCGACCGATCCACCGAAGATAGTGCTCAACAGTCCTTAGCCTTTGAGCCTCCTTCATCGTGGTTCCACGACAAAGTTCGCCTGGAGTGTGCCGAGACCACGGAGGGCGCCTTGAGTCTCGGCAACGGCTCTTCCCAGGGACGACCAGTTATTTCTTCCAAGTATTACCTGCGCCGGGACATGTCGGGTCGGCAATCTGTCTTTTCGTCGCCAAACACATGCCGCCCCTCTGCGTCATTGCCTGGAGTCTCGTGCTGGGCGGAGGCATAGGCATCCTTCCGGCAACGAAGAATGTCTTCCGTCGCCCATGAAATAGCTTGTTCTGAAGAATACACATTTATGTAAGGAGGAAAAGCTCATGCGGGAGCGAATAAAGTCGAGGACCGCCCAACAAGTTTTAGCGATCCTGCTGCCCATGACGATCGCTGCATGCTCCACGATGCCCCGTGACTTCGAACCGCCGAAAGTCTCGATCGCCAACATCATGCCGAAAGACATGACTCTCATGGAACAGCGCTACGAGGTGCAGCTTCGGATTCAGAATCCTAACAACATCGATCTGGGCATCTACGGAGCACGTTTCGACATCGAATTGAACGGAAAAGAGTTCGGCAGCGGTATGTCGGGGCAGAAAATCAGCATCCCTCGGTTCGATTCCGAGGTGATGACTGGGGAGGTCATCACGACCCTCGGCAGCGTTCTCCGACAGGTCCAGGGACTCAGTTCGGGAGCGACCAAGGTCCAATATCGACTCAAGGGCA
>DATIGP010000285.1:0-13346 GCA_035454625.1 Nitrospira sp. | reverse complement strand
AATTTCGACATGTTTGAAGGGTGAAGGGGCCACGATGAGGCCTGTGAGATTTCACGACTCGTGAGATCTCACGAACCTATTTGCGAGATTTCGCAAAGAAGGATGATTTCGAGAAGAGCGCCGGGTGAGAATCGGAGCGCTCAGCCTGTTCCAGGTTTTTGAATCTTGAGCGCCCTCATACGGGATGAAAGGGTAGAGGCATTGATGCCCAGCAGTTTCGCCGCACCCTGTTCACCCGAAACTTTCCACTTCGTGGCCTCCAGGGCGCGGAGGATATTGGTGCGCTCCAGTTCTTCCAGCTCTTTCGCTGTGCGAATCGCCCCTGCCACTGATTCGCCGACCTTATCGGCTAGAGACGGTTGTGTTATAGGTTCGGGTAATGCACGATCCAGATTCAACCGGCCATCGGTGGCCGTGATCACGGCCCGCTCGATGACATTTTGCAGCTCGCGCACGTTCCCTGGCCAATGATAGGTTTGAAGCCGAAGCGCCTCACCGGCAGTCAACGGCGAAAGCGTCCTTCCCATTTTCGTGGCGAACCGCTGGGCAAAGACAGAGGCCAGACGCCCCACATCGTCTCCCCGCTCTCGTAAGGGGGGTAGCCGGATCGGAAACACATTGAGTCGGTAATAGAGGTCCTCACGAAACACGCCCTGCTTGACCGCTGCGGCAAGATTCCGATTGGTCGCGGCCAGTACCCGTACGTCGACTTTCCTAGCCTTCGAACTGCCGACCGAGTCGAACTCACCCTCTTGCAGCACGCGGAGCAATTTCGCCTGCAACTCAAGCGGTAATTCGCCGATTTCATCAAGAAAGATGGTCCCCTTGTCGGCCAAAGCAAACCGGCCTTCCCGCTTCTTGGTGGCCCCGGTAAAGGCGCCTGGTTCGTGGCCGAAGAACTCACTCTCGATGAGCGCGGCGGGAATGGCAGCGCAATTGACGGTCACCAGTGGTCGTTCGCGTCGAGAGCTAGCGGCATGGATGGCGCGCGCGACTAGCTCCTTGCCGGTGCCGGTCTCACCCATAATCAGGACCGTGGTGTCGGTTCCCGCGACTTGGGTGATATCGCGGAGCACCTCCCTGAGAGCGTGACTCTCTCCGATCAGGGCGCCGTCCTGATGCAGCGCCTGGAGTTCTTCCCGCAGCAGCTCGGTTTCAGCGGTGAGCGACCGAATCTTCTGCTCCGCTTCCACTCGATCATGCACGTTTCGAAGGATCAAAGTTGTGAATTTCCGGCGATGCAGCTCGAAACGGGAGAGGGTGGCTTCAGCTGGAAACGAGTCGCCTTCAGGACAACGAGCGGTCAGGCCGCCCGGTATCCAGCGCGCTTGCTGCCCTTCGGGACGGCCGTCCAGGTCCGCGATGAGGGAGGCCAGACGGTCCGCATCGACGGGAATGACGAAGCGCCGGAAGTCCTGGCCCGCCATGTTCTCGGACAGGCAACGGAATACTTTCTCCGCGGCCGGATTGACGCGGGTGATTCGGAGCTGGTCGTCCAGCTCGATGATCGCATCCATGGCGCTGCTGAGAAGCCGGCCGACCCTTTCTTCCCGTTCACGCACCTCGGCTTCGGCCTTTAAGCGTTGGAGTTCCGCCGCCGCCCGTGCCGCGAAGATTTGAAAAATCGCGTGGACCCTCGGCTCCTCCGGAATTGGACGCCGGTCGATGACCGCCATATGTCCCAAAATCTGACCGTCCGTATTATTGAGGGGGACGCCCATATAGCTCACCGCGCCGGTCGCCACCACATCCGGGTCACCCGGATAGAGCTCGAATAATCGATCAGGGAAATGGACGAGTCGCTGCGTATCAATCACCTGTTCACAGGGGGAGCCGGTGATGTCGACTTCATAGTCCTTGACCCACTGGCCTTCCATCCAGAAGGCGAGGGCTCGAAGCCGCCGCGTCTCGGGGAAATATTCCGTGACCCAGGCTCCGTGCGTGCCGAGTACCTTGGCGAGATTCTGGACCAGAGCCTCAAAAAACCGCTGCCCCGTTTCCGTTGCAGTGCCTTCGAGAATCGCGCGCAAGGCAACATCGGTTTCAAGATTCTGAAGAGGAGGAGATGGATCTGCTGAATTCGGCATCATGAGAAAAGTATGGGGTGAGATGCCAGAGAGATGCAAGAGGTTCGGACGCAAGTATCAGGAAGAGTTCTCTTGCACCAGTTGATTCGACTCCGTATGATGCGTCCCACCGTGGAAGCTCTCACCCGCGTCAAGTCCAAAACGCCGACTGCCTACAAAATCACGGCCATCGAAGTCGATACCCACGATACAAGGACCATTCGTTTCGAGCTTCCCGCCGATGCAACGCTGGATATGTTACCCGGCGATTTTCTTTACGTCCATGCCACGATCAACGGTAAAACTGTAAAGAGGCCGTACACCCCGTCGTCACTTGTCGGTGTCACGGGATTCTTCGATCTCACCGTCAAGCGGTACGGCGCCGGTTCCGTCTCAAAGTATCTGCACGATCAGCGGGTCGGAGATATGGTGATGATGAGCGGGCCGAATACCGGTGGACATTGGGTTGATGGAATGGCAAAGCGCGTGGGGTTCGTGGCGGGCGGCACCGGGATTACCCCGATGATTTCCATCATTCGCTGGATTTTAACCACCAAGGTCGATGCGGAATTATTCTTGATCTTTGCCAACAAGACGGAATCGGACATCATCTTCCGACAGGAGTGGGAACGCAAAGCCCGAGACTATCCCAACTTTCATTGCCACCTCGTGTTGGAACAGCCGCCTCACGCATGGACAGGAAGCAAAGGGCGCGTCACCCCTGACATTCTCCGGCGCCATCTCCCCGCTCCTGCTCCCGACACTTGCATTTTCCTCTGCGGACCGCCGCAGATGGTCGACACCCTTGAAACCACGCTCAAGGAACTCGGTTACCCGGAGCAGGCCGTTATCCTCCCGTAACGTGACTGTGACGGGTAAGTAGACAGTCTTCCGCAAGACATCCCTGGTTGTCCCGTCTCATGTGCGGACCCTCCACCAAAACTTTGTTGTTTCAGCAGGTGACCTATTTGAATTTCAGTAGATCGGCCTGGCATGCGATTCGCTACAGTACAACATCGTCTCTGCGCACAGCACTCTCTGCAGACCTCTTGACAAGCACCAACTGATGGCGATAAGCGAAGATATAAAAAGATGATGCTTCAGGGAATCTCCGAGCGCCAGGGCGCTCGGAGAACCGAGTTCACTGGAGAAATGTACGGGCTCTAACGCTACGGCATGGATCGACACACATTCTTCAGCTAATTCCGAAATTGCCCGAAGGAGGTCATCATGTCTCAGAGCGGACTGCTGGCTCGGACCACCCGTAAGATCGTCAGCAAGGCCATCAGCCACCGAATCCAAAAACTAGCCGACAGGGTTCGGGCGAACGGCGGCCAACCGCTCGACCTCGTTCTACCTGATGGTTCACGTCTCAATTTCGGCCAAGAACCTCGCGTCGTCATGGCCATACGCGACCCAAACTTGTTGCCGGTGCTAGCCCATCCGACGCTAGGAGCGCTCGGCGAAGCGTTTGTTCATGGACGTATCGATATCGATGGCGACATCATGGCGGTGATCGCAAGCGCGGAGCGCCTGGTAGCAGCGGGCGGCGCTCCTCCCACGGATCGGATTTCCACATCGGAGACGCGTCATACGCCTCAGCAAGACTTCGACGATATAAAACACCACTACAACGTCGGGAACGACTTCTATAGGTTATGGCTTGACCAGCGGATGGTCTATTCCTGCGCTTATTTTCGGACCGGCGAGGAAACGATCGATGCCGCGCAGGAGGCGAAGCTCGATCACATCTGCCGTAAACTTCGGCTTCAGCAGGGCGAGCGATTCCTCGATATCGGTTGCGGGTGGGGCGGTCTGATTCTGTACGCCGCACAACACTACAAGGTGCGAGCGGTCGGTATCACCCCGTCGGAAAACCAACTGCGCATCGCCAAAGAGCGCATTAAGGATGCGCGCCTGGAAGGGAACGTTGAAGCCATCCTGCTCGACTACCGAGACGCGCCCGAACGGTTCGGCGAAGGCGCGTTCGACAAGATTTCAAGCATCGGCATGTTCGAACATGTCGGCCTAAAGAATTTTCCGGTCTACTTCGGCATCGTACGGCGCCTGCTGCGCGATCGAGGACTGTTTATGAACCACGGCATCACTTCACCAGATGCGGATGGCCGCACGGTGGGTTCCGGAGTGAGCGAGTTTATGGACAAATATGTGTTCCCGCATACTGAACTCCCCCATCTCCATTCGGTCATCCGAGAGATGGCACGGCAGAATTTTGAGGTCTATGACGTCGAAAGTCTACGGCCGCACTATGCACGAACACTTGCACAGTGGTCGCACAGGCTTGAAGACCATCTAAGCGCTGCGCGTCAATTGGTCGGAGAACGAACACTACGTGTCTGGCGGACCTATTTGGCAGGTTCCTCGCTGGCTTTTTCGCAAGGCTGGCTGAGCGTCTATCAGGTACTGGGCAGCCGCCAGGAAGCCTCCGGCCCGACCAAACTCCCGTTAACTCGAGCCTGGATGTATCTCTGACGATCACTGCGTCGAGTAGGACGTCAGCCCTGGCCTACCTTTCCAGCAGACCGGGACGCCATGCTGGTTCCACCGATTAGGTCCCGCAAAACTCGCTCAGCCGCCGCTTCGCCATTGCGAATACAGTCGGGAATGCCGACTCCTCGATAACCAGCGCCGGTGAGAACGAGCCCGGGATAGCGGCTTACGGCGGCTTCAAGTTCTGCCAGTCGATCCAGATGGCCCAGCGTGTATTGCGGCATCGCTTTCCACCATCGATTCACTTCGGTATAACCTGGTTCCACTCTGATGCCGCATATAGCGCCGAGTTCCTCTCCGACTGTTTTGATCAAGGCCGCATCATCCAGCTGCAGAATGTCTTCTCGACCCACTCCACCGACATAGCACCGCACCAATAACTGATCGGCTGGTGCGCGATGTGGCCACTTCAGCGAGGTCCACGTGGCGGCGATTAAATGACGCTGTTCCGTTCGAGGCACGATAAACCCGAATCCTTCGATTGCACGCGTCAGACTCCGTGGAAACGCCATCGCAATGGTGGCAGTCGAAGCATAGGGAATCAAGTCCAGTAGTCCGCCTGCTAACGGGGTCAACGGCCGCATCAGCTCCGCCGACACATACGCAGGTGTCGCAAGGACCACGCTTTCTGCCGAATGCGCCGATCCATCGTGAAGGATGAGATCATACATCCATCGACCCAACTCGTGTGACCTCACCCGAAGAGCATCGACCCGGTAACCGGATCGAAGCTCGACCCCCTGCTTCGTCAACTGTTGCGTCAAGGCGGTGACCAGATCACCGAGTCCATTCTTCAAACTGATGAACATCGTACGCCTTGGGTGATTATCCGTAGCTGATACGGCGGCTTTCTTGGAGGCCATCATGCCCCGCACGATGCTGCCATGCTGCTGTTCCAGTTCATAAAAGCGCGGAAACGTGGCGCGCAGACTCATGTGCTCGGCATCCCCCGCGTAAATACCCGCCATCAGCGGTTCCAAAACCCGTTCAAACGCTTGTGTCCCGAACCGGCGTCGCAGAAAAGCGGCCAGCGATTCATCGCCCGTGGGGCAGCCTGGTGGAACAGTCATCTCCAGGCCCATACGAGCCAATCCTGCCCAGGTCAGCAGACCGCTCCGAAAAAAAGACCCCAGTTGGTTCGGAGCGAAAGAGAGCAACCCTTCGGGTAAGTCATGCAGCCGTCCTCGATACAGCACACAAGCCTTCTTACCCGTGTCATTGGTATTGATGAGTTGATCGGTGAGGCCGAGCTTCATGCAGAGATCGAGGCCCGCCTGTTTTTGAGAAAGGAAGGAGTCCGGTCCGGCTTCCGTCACAATGTCGCCGACCCGGTGCGTGGCGATCTTTCCCCCCCATGATGGACCGGCTTCGAGGACGGTGCAGCGAAGGGAGAGGCCGACCTTCGTCGCCCGTTCGTGAAGTGCAAACGCGGTGGCCAGTCCGGAAATACCGCCGCCCACAATCACCACTGTACGTGGTCGAGTCACGATTGAATGCAGAGGGACGATTCGTGTGCCGCCAACACATCGCGCAATGTTTCGAGAAGCGCCGTAGAGTCGTTCAGCATGGCGATACGCGCGAGCTGCATACCTTTACGGGCGGCCAACTGCTTGAGCTCAATATCGATATCGAACAGCGTTTCCACATGGTCACAGATGAATCCGATGGGCGCGACCAACACATGCCGATACCCCGCCTCATGGATGGCCTCCAGCGTGGCTTCGACGGTTGGGCCAAGCCACGGCTCACTGGATCGCCCCTGACTTTGATAGGCAAAGTAGGTCGGTTGTTTACCCAGAAACTGCGTCACCGCTTCAACTGTTCCCTTCACTTCGTTGGGATAAGAATCTTTAAGCGCCACAATGCGCTCCGGCAAACTATGGGCGGTAAACAGCACGGGCACCGATGCCCGCACATCGACGGGGAACGCCAGGAGCCCTTCCCGAATGTTGTCGACGATCGCGGCAACCAGCCGCGGATGCCGATGCCAGCTGCCGACATAAGTTAGACTTGTTCGGTCTCTCAACTCAGTACGGGCTTCTTCCACTTTCTTTCGATAGGCACCGGTGCTCAGCGAGGACTGTTGCGGGGCCATACAGACTCCGATGATCTGGTCCGGGGATTCTTTCAATAGCTCGGCATAGGCCTCTTTGATAAAGGGATGCCAATGCCGCAAACCGACATAGACCCTGTATCGACCTTCACCCGATTCATTCAGCTGCTGCTCCAGTTTTTTCGCAACCGATCGCGTGATGTCGAGGGCCGGCGATTTGCCTCCGGTCGCGCGATACCGTTCACGAATCTCCTCCACCAGCTCGGGCGGCGTCGGTCGCCCCCCGCGAACATCTCGCAAAAACGGTTCGACGTTCTCCAGGCAATCGGGTCCACCCATGGCCATGAGCAGCACAGCGGTATGATGCGTCACATCTGTCATGGTTCTACGCCATTTTGTATCGTGTATCTCATGAAGCGCGAGACGCGGGAGCAGCTTCGGATTTTAAAGTTCCAGAAGCAACTGTTGCTTAAATTCGGATCAGACCTGCGACCTTATACTGCATGACGAGATGCGCTTCACGAGAAGCGTTTCACATCTCTCACCGTTGGCTGAGCTTGTGGACCATGTCGATCGTCGCGGCCACATGATCGACAGGCGTCGTAGGCAGTATGCCGTGCCCGAGATTAAAGATGTGCCCGGGGCTCCCGCCGGCCCGGCGCAAGATATCCTCCACGCGGCGCTCGATTTCGTGGAGCGGTGCAAAGAGCACGAGGGGGTCCAGGTTGCCCTGCAGGGCACGATCGTGTCCGACCATGGTCCATGCCTCGTCCAGATGAACCCGCCAGTCGATCCCGATGACATCACCACCCGCCTCACGCATCTGCCGAAGAATCGCGGTCGTGCCGGTGCCGAAATGAATCATCGGCACTCCTTCCCGCTTCAACCCGTCAAAAATCCGCTGCACATGCGGCATCACATACTCGGCATAGTCTCCCGCCGAGAGGCAACCGACCCAACTATCGAAGAGTTGGATTGCCTGTGCGCCGGCCCTGATCTGCCGTCGAAGATAACCGGTGAGTACGCGAGCAAATTTGTCCATGAGCCGATGCCAGGCGGTAGGGTCTCCATACATCATCTGCTTGGTATGCAAATAGTTGCGGGAGCCTCCACCCTCAATGGCATAGCTCGCGAGCGTAAACGGCGCACCGGCAAAGCCGATCAACGGCACTCGCCCGTCGAGCGCATGACGCGCTTGGCGGATGGCCTCGGCCACGTACTCCAGTTCGTCGCCGTCGATCACCTTGAGCTGGTCCACCGCCGCTCGGTCACGGACCGGATTATGAATGACAGGTCCCTCTCCCGCGGCAAACTCAAGATTGATCCCCATGGGTTCCAACGGCAGCAGGATGTCGGCAAAAATAATGGCGGCATCCAACGGAAATCGGTTGATGGGCTGGAGGGTCACTTGAGCCGCAAGCTCCGGTGTCTTGCACATTTCGAGGATCGAATGTTTGGCACGCAACGTCCGGTACTCGGACATGTACCGTCCGGCCTGGCGCATAAACCACACGGGCGTACAATCGACTGGTTCGCGACGACAGGCTCGGAGGAATCGGTCGTTCATCGTAGCGCATTCTAGTGAGGCGGCAGGAGCCCTGTCAAACACGGCAGGTAAGGTTCGTCCACTCTGAAAACTCATTTAATTAAGTAGACGCGGGGTGCCAGTCCGGTACAATCACATGCACATGACGAGGTCACCCAAAAAATCAGGTTTCCCTTTGCTGGTTTTTTCTGTATAATGACAGTCTAACCTATCCCGCATAACCATTAGTGTAATCGGGACTCCGGCTTCCTGTATCCCACCACAGTGACGTTGCCGATCCCCCGACTTAGAGGAGAAGAATTGTATGCCCGACGTGCAAACGATTAAGTCGACCAAAGCCCAGGACTTTTTATACTCATTTCTTCGCTGGTTTGACTCCTGGGCGGGCCTTGAACATACAAAAGTAGAGGGCCCTCCCAAGGTAGACTGGGTTCGCAGCGTCCCCTTCCTTGCCGTCCATCTGATGTGTTTGGGAGTCATTTGGGTCGGATGGAGCTGGACCGCCGTCGCCGTCGCCGTCGCCTTCTATTATGTCCGGATGTTTGCGATTACCGGGTGGTACCACCGCTACTTCTCGCATCGCACCTTCAAAACGTCCCGGCCCGTCCAGTTTCTTTTTGCCCTCCTAGGCGGCTCCTGTGCCCAACGCGGCCCTTTGTGGTGGGCGGGACATCATCGTCATCACCACATCGCCTCTGACACGCCTGAGGATGTGCACTCCCCGCGCCAGGGAGGATTTCTGTGGTCGCACATGGGCTGGATTATGTCACAAACGTTTTATGCTCCGCGCTTGAAGGGAATCGCCGATTTCGCGAAGTTTCCCGAGCTTCGGTTTCTCGACCGGTTTGATGTGCTCGTTCCCACCATTACCGGCTTCGGTATGTTCGGGTTCGGCAAGCTGCTGGAAACCTATGCACCGGAACTCGGCACCAACGGCCCTCAGATGCTGATCTGGGGATTCTTTATCTCGACTGTGGCGCTGTTTCATGGAACCTGTACCATCAATTCATTGTCCCATGTCTATGGCTCACAGCGATATGAGACCGGTGACGACAGCCGAAATAACTTTCTCCTGGCCCTGATTACCATGGGAGAGGGTTGGCACAATAACCACCATTATTATCCAGCCGCGACAAGACAAGGCTTCTATTGGTGGGAAATCGATATGACCTATTACTGCTTGAAAGGACTTGAGTGGATGGGTTTGATCTGGGATATCCGTGAAGTCCCAAGGTATGTGCGGGAGGGTAAAACCAAGCAGGATGCAGACCGCAGCGTCCTCAAGAAGAAAATTAAAGCAGCCGTGAAAGCGACGGAACTTCCGGGCCCTCCGCCGCAACTCGAGCTCACCCCTCCCTAGACCCACTCTGAATCGGCGTCAGACCTTGGCCGGTCGGCTATGTGATCGGCCAAGGTTTCCCGAATCCGTTGGCTTTCCGCATCGATTGTCTTCCGCTCTTCATCAGGCAGCACCCACGCATCACCGGGATCCAGCTCGAAGCGATAATGCTCCTTTCGGAACGTAAACCACTCAACGTAGGGATGCGGCTCTAGATTCGGGTGTGGATCCAGCGAAATCAAATTTACGGTTCCGAGCTGTGGATTTGCCATGTCGCCGATGACCTGTCCGGCCATATCGTCATCTTCAAATCGGCTGTTGCGGAATCGAATCACTTCTCCTGCGATATCCGGCTTGAAATTGCCGTGTAAATAGAAATCCACCGGTCCGATCACGGCAAAGACGACCCGACCGACAACCGTTCCATCAACTCGGTTGTCTAAGAATCCATCCCGAACCCACCGTCCATTCCCGAACTTCTGTGCCATACATCTCCTTTTTGTACGATCAGCCGCCGAACGCTCCGATCGCCACGGCTATTAAAATCAGCGCACTCCCGATCCAACCTTGCGCATCCAACGTCTCGCCGAGAAAGTACCATGACAACCAGGCCGCGTAGGCAGGTTCCGACGCAAACAATAGCGCCACCTGTTGAGCCGGTACCAGTCGCTGCGCCCACATCTGAACGGCAAACGCCAGCGTAGCCAAGACACCCGTGACGCCAAGACCGATCAGCAAGACGGATGTCGGAGAAAAGGCGCTCTGCGTCGTCTCTTCCCACCACGGAGCAGGAAGAAACAAGATCGTCATCGCCATCATCTGCCACACAAATAGCGACGGAGCATCGACTTGCCTGGTGAACCGCTCTAGACAAATGATATGCCCGGCAAACGCAACGGCACAACCCAGAGTCATGAGATCTCCCAGATTCATAGCAGTGTCGGGCTTGACCAAGAGCCAGAGCCCGACCACTGCAATAGCCGTAGCCGTCACCACCCGCCTGTCGATCCGCATCAGGATCATCGGTACAAAAATGACATACAACGCCGTCAGAAAGGCTGAATTGGAGGCACTCGTATAGCGCAGTCCGACCGTTTGTAAGAGGTACCCCAAAAAGAGGAAGACGGTCGTGAGGGCGCTCGCTTCCAATACTGCACGATCATGGTGCAGTCGACGACGGCAGATGACAAACCACAGGACGACCAACAGGGTGCCGAGGAGGAATCGCAGCAACAGGAAAGACAGCGGGGGAATTTGCTCAAGCGCCGCTTTGGTAGCGGGAAATGTGGCACCCCAGATGACGGTGGTCAGGAGAAGCGCAAGTCGCGGCATGGATGACACAGTGCTTGAGTGCTGAGTGTTCAGTTCTGAGTGTCTGGAGACTCAGCACTGAGCACTCAGGACTCAGCACTTTATTTTTCTAAGGTTTGCACAAGGGGCACAGCCGCTGTCGGTTGACTCCCGCTTGTTCCATGGCACGGAGCGCCCGCTCCTTGTCCGGATAGTCAAACCATCCCCCTTCCCAGAAGTCGCTGGAGGTCGCGGTGAGCGGAACCTCTGAACAACGGTCTCGGTGGAGGGTCACACGATCGATTGCGCGTGCAATGTGGACCCAGTAAATCATGGCAGATCGGCCGGGGGTGATCGCACAACGGTGAAGGGCTATGGGGATTCCAGGACAACCATGCGCCCCGTCACGTGGCCCCTTACCGTTTTATGGGAGGAGTTGCCACTCATCCTTCTCAATAAAGACTTTCACGCCGGTTTCCAACTTTTTGACGTCGTCTTTTTCGAAGAGCCTCATGTAGCGCTCGATTCGATCGTCGTCGTCGATCCGTTCTTCCTGCATGATCCCGTTATGGCCTTTGTACCGTCGAATCAGCACTGACATTGAAACCCTCCTATGAAGCTGGCAGTTTGCTTGCGTCTGTTGCTAGAATAAACGTAGCCGTGTGAGCCGGTCAAGATCGCTTGAGAAAGGTTGCCTTGTCAAGCCCCGCACGGAGTGTTACAGGATATCTCTTCAACAAAGACACCGAAAGGATCGAATTCCGTGCCACTCTACGAGTACCGTTGTGGACAGTGCGAGAAACAATTCGAGGTCGCTCAGTCCGTCTATAGCCGAGTCGAAGACACGGAATGCCCGTTTTGTCATACCCGCCGGGCGAGCAGGCTCATGTCTTCGTTTTCGTCCAATGTCGTGGGTGATCGCAAACCCGGCTTCACTGAACTGAAGGCTGAGGCCATGAAAGAGGAACGGATGCAGCGCTTTGCCAAGCTGCCGCCGCTGAATGCCAGACGTAGCATGCCGCCGCCGAACATCACATCGGAGTCAGATCCTATGTCTACAGAAGGACCCGGCTCTTGAGCACGCAATGCCGGCATCAAGTCAGTCATGACGTCCGGAGTGAACAGGCGGCTTGATGACCGTGAAAAGATTCCTAATCGGGCTGCTGGTCGGACTGACTATCTGTCTGTCATATGTCGGCACCTTCGCTCAAATAGCGGGAAGCTTAATTATCGCCGGTAACGGACCCGAGCTGAGGACCATTGAGTCATTGGCCCGAGCCTTTGAAAAGGCTAATCCCCGCGCCTATCTCGACATCGTGTGGGAAGAAGATTCCATTCCGGTGGACTTGGTCAAAACAGATCAGGCTCACATTGCCGTCACAGGATTCGAAGATCCGTCTCTGGCCGCCACTCAGATAGGGTGGGATGGAATCGGCATTTTGGTCCATTTATCAAACTTCACCAAAGAGGTGACCAAGCAGCAAGTCGCCGACATTTTTTCTGGAAAAATCACGACCTGGTCGGAACTGGGGGGACCGGATACCAGAATTCTCCTGATTGATAGGCCACGCAACCAGAATCTCCGGGAAGCATTCGAAACGCAACTCAGGATAGCGGGCAAAATCCCAGATTCCGCCAAAGTGATCGGCACAGATGAGGCGGTTGTCAAAACCGTCGTCGGCACCCTGCCGCCCCTGTCCGCAGCGGCCTATCTTTCGTTGAGTACCGGTCTCTCGGTTGTTTCAGACGGCGTTGCCGTCCGTTTGCTGCCCATGGATAAGGTCGAGCCGGAAGTGCCGACTGTCAAGGACGGCCGCTACAGCCTCCGTCGCCCTCTATTGCTGCTTACGAAAAACGAACCGAACGCTTTGACTAAGGCGTTTTCTAAATTTGCCCTCTCTCCCGCGGGCCAAGCGATTATCGGAGAAATCTATGTTCCGATGCCGAACAATTAGTTGTCCATCGACGGAAGTCGCGATGTCTTCCCGGTTTTACTTGACCTTCCTGGCGGTCTCGCTGCTTGGGCTCGCCTGCGTCCCACTACACTCGGGTGCAGAACAAGGGGTAATCGAAGAAGGGGTAATCGTTGAAGGAGCAGGCTATACGCTGCACGACACCGAGTCGATCAAGGGGCACGACGAACAGAAAATCGAGAAAGACCCGATCTGCGACAGCAGCAAGAAGCCGAAAATCGCCAAAGTCGAGCCCGACGAAGCCAAGCCGGGGGAAACAATCACCGTTAAAGGAGAGAATTTCGGGACGAAAGAATGTTTCCGCGGGGTGGCATTCAGTGCCGCCGGTTCCGTCAAGGTTGAATACAAATTCGTGAGTGATACGACGGTCGAGGTGACGGTTCCGGAAATCCAGCCCGGCATGTCGTTCATTGATGTGGTGGCCGGCGGCGGCAATGCGCGCTCAAAAGCCTTCTTGGTACAGACGAAATAGCAACTCGACAATATCGTCCCGCATCGTGTATTTTGTAGTCGCGAGTCAGTGGCTTTGTCCGGGAGTCCATTTCATGTACACATTCTGGCACCGACG
>DATIGP010000284.1:0-20998 GCA_035454625.1 Nitrospira sp. | reverse complement strand
CGAAGGAGCGAGGCAAGCGGTCGTACGGTCGTGCGATGTCATTTTATCCATACATCCGAATGACCAAGAAGCCTTGTCTCTTCGTGCCGGGTTCGACAAGACGACACCTCGTGAAACGGCACAATCGCAGGAAATATTGCATGAGACACCCGTTAAAGTTGAGCGTCTTGGACCTGGCCGGCTTCGCGGCGAAGGCTTGACGTCCCCATCGCACGGCACGATGCCGTCCGCAATAGACGAGACTCAGAACTTACCTTGTAGCGTACTCTATTCAGAAGAACGACACACCTCTACAACCGATTTCACCGGCCAAGCCCTACAGAAAATCAGAAATCCGATCATCGCACAGCTTGAGCAATGGCTTAACTTAGTACAGATGCGTCGACGTTCCCAAGCGTCTTCTCCGCCACAGCTCAACTCAGGGAAAGTCTGATTAATTCACCTCTTCGCTCGGTCGTCTGTTCCCGGGTGGTCACCAGGGGCGGATTGGCGGGCATCTGCTGGGCCGGGAGCTTGTGTGTGGGGTGCATTCAGCACTGATGTGCTCCGTACCAGCCTCCGGACGCACGTTCCCTACGTCGCTGCCAAAAGCCGCCGGCGTACCACATACGGATTCGCCATCCGCAGCTGATCTGGAATCAGCGGGTGTTCTTTGCATTACGCGATAGCGGACTTTAGCCCGTCCGAAGATTCGCTTGATCGCTACGAATGTATGCTAGACTTTGGCCGCGAATTTTCTTTTCGTCCGGTTCCGGGTCCGCTCCGTTCCACTCAGCGGCCGATGCCGATTGGATGAAGCTCTGGGCCTGAGAAGCACGGCGTCGAATCATCTCGCATTGGCCGCTGTAGGCGGAATCGTCCCCGACTCGTCTCTCCTGGCCATGCAACAGCTTAGGGGAGCATCTGGCTATCATGCCACATTCGCCGCCGCCGTGGCCGCCACAGAATCAGTCAGTTTGCTATGGCTGTCCACGCCAATATGCGCCTCATGCCGAAGTACCAATGGTTTTCCCTCTTCATCTGATGCATCTCGGGATCCCGCTTCTTCGTGCGATTCTTTGTCAAACTAGGCGCATGGATGATGGTAGCATCCACGATGGTTCATCAGCTCACCTATAGGCCCGTGTCGCCACATATACCCCGATCCGTGCAAAGCGTTGTTCGCCTATCTTGTGAGCTTCCAAGACGTTGAGAAACTGTCCGCGGCGAGTGGGCTTGCAATATCGCTCGAATGTGACCTCGGCCGATCTGTTGATGCGTCGGGTGCGCCTCCGTTTAGTGCTGCACTTTCTTTAGCACATCACGCGAGATGAATTAATCAGACCTTCCCTAACCTCTACATCAATGGTTTGACCCTCTGCGAGGGGACTGCTAGAATGCCGCCCTTGGTGTGGTGGGACAGGTTCATTAGGAGGTCTCGCACGCGACATGCTGCGCATCATGGTCCTTCACGGTCCCAATCTGAACTTGTTGGGGAATCGGGAGCGGTCCGTTTATGGGGCGGTGACCCTGGAATTGATCGATGCGGCGCTGATAAAGCTGGGCAATGAGCTTGGGGCCGAACTCGTTATTCGTCAGTCCAATCATGAAGGGGAGTTGGTGAACTGGATTCAAGAAGCACGACGCGGCTATCATGGTCTCATCATCAATCCGGCCGCCTATACTCACACCAGTATCGCGATACGCGATGCCATTGCCGCTGTTGATTTGCCCACCATCGAGGTCCATTTGTCAAACATCTATCGGCGTGAACAATTCAGGCGGCGTTCGTATGTGTCGGGAGTGGCGTTGGCACAGATATCCGGGTTCGGTTCCACCGGATATTTGCTGGCATTGCGAGGGTTATGCGAGCAGATACCAGCTATCGGATCGAAGAGTTCTTCCGGTGAGAATACCTCAGTAAGCTCGCATTGAGGATATCACCAGGCTGGTTGCTTTTCTTACACAGAAGGGAGTGGCGAGTGATTTCTACGGTGGATTTTCGTAGCGGAGTACGCCTGATGGTTGAAGGCGAGCCTTTTTATATCGTCGACTTTCAGCACGTAAAACCTGGCAAAGGGGGTGCTTTCGTACGTACGAAGTTAAAAAGCTATCTGTCTGGAAATGTGCTGGACCGAACGTTTCGCTCCGGAGAGCGGTTTGAAGAGCCTGATTTGGAAGAGCGGGACATGCAGTTCCTGTACGCATCCGGAGATTCGTATACGTTGATGGATACTGAGACGTACGAGCAATTGACTTTTGAAAGGAGTCAGTTGGGAGAAAACGCTGATTTATTGAAAGAGAATATGATCGTCAAAATCCTCATCTACGAACACCGTCCGATTGCCGTCGAGTTGCCAAACTTCATTGAGCTCAAGGTCGTCGATGCGGAACCCGGTGTCCGGGGGGATACGGCGTCCGGAGGAACTAAGCCGGCAGTTGTGGAGACGGGGGCGACGATCAAAGTTCCGCTCTATTTGGAAGTTGGGACCGTCATCCGAATCGATACCCGTACCAGATCCTATGTGGAGCGTGTTCGGTGAGCCGTCGTCGATCGGTTCATTCAAAGACCAAAACTCATCGGATTATGCTGCCGCCAACCTCGATCGATGCAAGTCATGAGACCTCGCTCACAGCAGGATCCACCAAGCAAATCCAAGAACTCATCGACTTGCTTCGGCGTAATAATTTGACCGAGCTCGAGTTCGAACGACAAGGGATCCGCATCCGCGTCCGTCATGAGCTCGTAACCAGGCTTCCCGCCACTTCAGAACAGGAGACGGTTCCAATCCCGTCTCAACAACCGACGCACTCCGCTTCAAGCGCAGGATCCATGTCGGACGCCAGCACGGGTTTCGTGACGGTCACTTCACCCATCGTCGGAACTTTCTACCGATCTCCTTCCCCAGACGCCGACCCGTACGTTGAAGAGGGAGAGGCTGTCAAGAAGGGCCAGGTACTGTGCGTCGTCGAAGCAATGAAGCTGATGAACGAAATTGAGTCGGAAGTGGACGGTCGTCTTGTCAAGATCTTGGTGGAAAACACAAAGTCAGTGGAATATGGCCAGGCGCTGTTTCTTATCGATCCCAAAGCCGCTTCATAAATTGCTCTAACGGCTGTCCTTCCCATCCCATCGGAGCCGAGACGTGTTCAAAAAGGTTCTAATTGCAAATCGCGGAGAAATTGCGCTGCGAGTGATCCGTGCTTGTAGGGAACTCGGCATCAAGACCGTGGCCATTCATTCCGAAGCGGATACGCTTGCGCTGCACGTTCGAGCGGCCGATGAAAAGGTGTGTGTGGGACCGGCTGAATCGGCATTAAGTTACCGGAATATCCCCAACGTCTTGAGCGCCGCAGAGATTACCGGAGTCGATGCCATTCATCCGGGGTATGGATTTCTGTCGGAGAACGCCCATTTTGCTGAAGTATGCGAATCAATCGGTATTAAGTTTATCGGACCCAGTTCCGAAAATATCGCCTTGATGGGGGATAAAGCGAAGGCGCGTGAGATTGTGGCGAAGCGGGGCCTTCCGGTCACCCCGGGGAGCCCAGGCGAACTGCGGAGCGAGGAAGATGCATTGCAGGCGGCGCAGAAAATAGGTTTTCCCGTCATTATCAAAGCTACGGCCGGAGGGGGCGGGCGAGGCATGCGTGTGGTCAACAAGGCCGAGGATCTGGGTCGCGCCTTTCAAGCTGCTCAGGCTGAAGCGAAATCGACCTTCGGCAACGACGGCGTGTATCTCGAGCGCTACTTTCTCGAACCGCGTCATATCGAGGTGCAGGTTTTAGCCGATCAATACGGGCGTGTGATCCATCTCGGAGAACGAGACTGTTCAATTCAACGGCGGCATCAAAAATTAGTAGAGGAAACCCCATCCCCGGTGGTCGATGATAAATTACGCCGAGAGATCGGCCGGGTAGCGGTGGAGGTAGTGAAGGCTGCGCATTATCGAAATGTGGGCACCGTGGAATTTTTGCTGGATAAAGACCGCCAGTTTTATTTCATGGAGGTCAATACCCGTATCCAGGTGGAACATCCGATCACCGAAATGGTGACCGGTGTAGATCTGATTAAGGAACAGATCCGTCTGGCCGCCGGCCATCCGCTTTCTCTTCGGCAGCAGGAGGTTATCCTCACCGGGCACAGCTTAGAGTGTCGTATTAATGCCGAAGATCCTGAGAAATTTACTCCCTCCCCTGGCCTCATCACCAAGTACAGCCAACCTGGAGGGTTCGGAATTCGGGTTGACTCGGCCATGGAATCAGGTTCAGTGGTCGTCCCGTACTACGATTCAATGATCGCAAAGCTTATCAGTCATGGCCGTGATCGACAGGAGTCGGTCGCTCGTATGAGACGCGCCCTCGGTGAATTTATTATCGAGGGCATCAAAACGACTATCCCGCTTCACCGTCGAATTCTTGATGATCCCGATTTTCAAAAAGGGCACGTGTCGACGACGTTCTTAGAACGATTCTCGGCAAGCTAGTCTCACGTTTTCCTCAAAGAAGAGCCTTTTCCGGCCTGTTCCCGATTACGAGTAGGTAAGTTCCTTGTACCCATAGGGTCACGTGGTAAGCTCAAACGTGCGTTTCCCGCTTCAAGCGAGAAAGGTGCATCCCTGGTTGGGTTCCTGATAGGATACTTTGGCGCGTTAATCGGAAGCACAATATATGCGACGTATCGGCTTCATTATTAGTATTGTAGCGATCGGCATTGCGATCGGTGGGTATGTATTCTTCAACGGAGAGCGAACTCCACCCATACGATACCGGACGGCATCCGTCGAACGTGGTCAGATCGTTTCGGTCGTCAGCGCTACGGGAACCATCAACCCGGTTGTGTCCGTTCAGGTGGGTACGCAAGTGTCAGGAATGATCAAAAGCCTTCACGCCGATTTCAACTCACGAGTGAAGGCCGGAGATACGGTGGCGATCATCGATCCAGAACCATTCAAGGCCCGCCGAGAACAGGCTGCCAGCAATCTAGAAATGGCTCGATCAAACGTGGCACGATCTAGAGCGGACTTAGCACAGCGAAAACGTGAACTTGACCGTGTGCAGTCGCTGTTACCGCAGCAGTTTGTGTCACAAAACGACGTCGATGTTGCGCTCACCAATTTCCAAAGCGCTGAAGCACAGTTGCGTGTCGCTGAGGCGCAGGTCAAGCAAGCGGTGGCGGCACTGAATGCGGCTGAGCTGGAATTAAAATATACCGTCATCCGGTCGCCCGTTGACGGCATCGTTGTAGCGCGTAACGTAGAGGTGGGCCAGACGGTCGCATCCAGCTTCGCCACGCCCAATTTATTTCTGATCGCCCTCGATTTGACCAAAATGCAGGTCGACACCAATGTGAGTGAGTCGGACATCGGCGGGATGATGGAGGGCAAGAACGCAGTTTTCACGGTGGACGCCTATCCAGGTGAATCTTTCGCGGGGGTTATCAAGCAGGTGCGGCTTGCACCCATGAACGTACAGAACGTTGTCACTTACAACGTAGTGGTCGGCGTGGATAATCCGGATTTACGGTTAAAACCCGGCATGACTGCGAATGTCTCGATTGTCGTAGCGCAGAGAGACCAGGTGCTCAAGGTTCCTAATGCAGCGCTGCGTTTCATGCCTCCGAAGACCGAAAGAGATCGCCGAAGATCGGATGGACAAGCGACAAGAGCGAACGGGGTGGGTCCGGTCCGTACAGCGGGGGATATGGGACAGTCGAAGACTGTGTGGAAGCAGGTGGAAAGCGGTGACCTCGTCGACCTACCAATCCAAACAGGTGTTTCAGATGGTGTCAGCACCGAGGTCTTGTCAAGCGGCCTCACGGAAGGTGATTTAGTCGTCGTCGGTATCGAGCCACCGTTCGGGGAAAGAAAGGCCAATGAACTGCCACCTGGATTCGGCATTCCACAACGTTCTCGTTCTCGATAAACCATCGATGGCGTTAAACCTATGATGTATGGGGTACGGCCTGCCGAATGTCATGTGTTCCTCCCCCCGTTCGGTTTTTGCATTCACCTCATTCCGTATTGGGTAAATTCGTGAGTGCGTTGATCACCTGTGAAGATATTTGGAAAATCTATCGAGTCGGTGACGTTGAAGTGCAGGCTTTGAGAGGATTGAATCTCACTATCCAACGAGGTGAATTCGTCGCCATCATGGGATCGAGCGGATCGGGAAAATCCACGCTGATGAACATTCTCGGGTGCCTTGATCAACCCACCAAAGGACAGTACCGCCTTAACGGTATGGATGTTGGCCATTTGCGGCCAGACCAGTTGGCGGAGATTCGCAATCAGCAAATCGGCTTTGTGTTTCAAAGCTTCAATCTCATCCCCCGCACCAGTGCGTTGGAGAATGCCCAATTGCCGCTGTTTTACCGAGGTCTTCCTCTAAGGGAACAGAGATCGCTTGCGTACGCTGCCTTGCAGCGTGTGGGGTTAAGCGGGCGCGAGCACCATTCCCCCACACAACTTTCAGGAGGACAGCAGCAGCGAGTGGCCATTGCCCGCGCACTGGTGACATCGCCCTCCTTGCTCCTGGCGGATGAACCAACTGGCAATCTTGATACACAATCCAGCCGAGAAATCATGGAGATTCTTGAAGGATTGAATCGAGAAGGTATTACGGTCATTCTTGTGACACACGAAGTTGATATTGCTGCTTATGCGTCACGAGAAATTGTCGTTACGGATGGAAAGATTCTGAACGATCGAACGACCAGGGGTCGATCTCAGGCCGTGGGGGTCTAAGTGCTCACCTTTGTGTGGCTCACCGTAGTGACTGCCGTTCGAATCCTCCGAAGGAATCGGCTTCGTGCCGGGCTGACCATGCTCGGAATCATTATTGGTGTCGGAGCGGTTATTGCTATGGTTAGCATTGGTGAAGGAGCGAAACAGGCTGTCCAAAGACAAATAGCTTCGATGGGCACCAACGTCATCCTCATTTGGCCCAGCTCCACTACCATCGGTGGAGTGCATAGCGGACAAGGTGGCGCCGTCACGCTGACGGTCGCAGATGCACTAGATTTGAAGAAGCGAATTCCCATTTTGTCTAATACCGGATGGTACAAACGTGCAGCGATGCAGATTGTGAACGGTGGCAGAAATTGGAACTGCTCAGTCTACGGCACATCGCCTAGCTATCTCTCGATCCGAGACTGGTCTTATAGCAGCGGGGGGCCTTTCACCCAGGCAGATCTAGATAGTGCAGCTCCCGTGGCCATTCTGGGACAAACAGTAGCCGAGAACCTTTTTGATGTGGGAGAAGAGCCGGTTGGTGCTGCGATTCGTATTAACAATGTCCCGTTCCATGTGATCGGCGTTTTTTCCCCTAAAGGACAGAGTGCGCAGGGGTATGACCAGGATGACGTAGTGTTCATTCCCTTCACTACCGCCGAACGAAAAGTCCTTGGAACACTTTTCCTAGGATCAGTTGGAGCCATATCTGCGGCCACGGATCGGTCCGAGGATCTGGAGGATGCGGTAGGGAAGATTCGAGAGGTTATGAGGGCTCGTCATCGTTTACAAGACGACCAGCCAGATGATTTCACAATCCGCACACAGGTTGATATGGGAAAGGTGCAGGAAGGGACGAGTGAAACATTGACGGTCATGCTGATGATCATCGCCTCTGTCTCGTTACTTGTCGGTGGCATTGGGATCATGAACATTCTACTTGTTTCTGTGACCGAGCGGACTAGAGAGATTGGTGTGCGCATGGCGGTAGGGGCAAAACGGCTTCATATCTTGCTGCAATTCTTGATTGAAGCTATGACCCTCAGTGTGTTCGGAGGCTGTATCGGGATTCTATTCGGAATATTTGCTGCCCGCTTGACGACCGTAATAGCAGGTTGGCCAACCATTATATCAAGTCATACCGTTGCGGTTGCGTTTTTCTTCTCCATTGTGGTCGGCTTGTTTTTCGGTTTATATCCCGCCAATAAGGCCGCTCGTCTTAATCCCATCGAAGCGTTGCGCTACGAATAGGGATTGACGCTCATCCGACTAAGCGTTTCCGGAATCCATCGCGACGATGGTTTCAATCGCTCGCGTCCGTGGTTCGTTGTCTTGGTGTGCGAGGTCGACGACAAACGGGTTCGGGTACTCGGTTCCCCCCGGTTGGTGTGTGATCGTGACGGTAGGCTGATGCAGTTTCTCCTTATTGAGCTCAGTGACCACGGCCAACTCTTTAGTGTTCAGTCTCACATAACTATGCACCGGATAGATCCCGACTCTCGCGATCAATGACGAGAGGATGCGTTGGTCGAGTCTGCCTTGCTGCGCTTCGTGATACAAACGTTGGAATGCCCGGTGGAAAGTGAGCGGACCAGCTCCGCCGAATCCGGTGATCAACTCGTCGTATCGATCCACGACGATCAGGATGCGGGTGCGGTCGCAGGTATATTGCCCACGTGATTCTTTCGGGTAGCCGGTGTCATCAAGATAAACATGATGATCCGCGATGAGATGGAGCACGGCAGCTTCAACCCCGCCCTGTCGCTCCAACATGAGAACCGCGCGACGGGGATGGGTTTCCAGTTCCTGTTGGTCGACCTTGGAAAGAACGGCTGCAGCGTGAGCATGGCGGACGACGGCAGGCCGCATCCGCAAGAGCCCGATGTCGTGCAAGAGAGCGGCGGTCGCAAGCTCTTGCAGCTCCAGGGGGTTGAATTGGAGGGCCTGTCCCAAAACCAGTGACAGCGTACAGGTAGCCAATGCGTGTCGGCTAAGGGTGAAATCGCCGGCCTGGTTTTGGCTCAATGCCATGAAAATCGCCGAGTCAGTAAGAGTTCTCATGACGATCGTGATCTCTTGCACCGCTTCAGCCGCCTGCTGAGGATTGACGGTTCCTGTTTTGGCGATGGTTGAAAAAACAGACTGTACAGCGTGATCCATCTGTTTCTTGGCCAGCTTCGCCTGCGCATATTCTTCGTTCAGCAGGGCCAAAGGTTTGGATTGCTTCATGCTTCTAATAGGGACGATCTCGGTGGCACAAGGAGGCATGTCCGATACTTGGTGCGGCTGAGAAGAGATTCCCCGGCCAAGATCAATGTCGACCATCTTCACTCCAGCGCGCACCAGCTTTTGAATCTGCGAGGAGTGCTCAATCAGGAATGAATGGCGGAGTAAGGGCGAGCGGAACCAGGAAACGTCCAGACGGGCAACGTACATTCCGATCCGAAGCTCACGGACAGGGATGCGTGTTGTCGCCATCGGAGGTCCCGTATCAAATGGAGAGGTTGCAAAATCACTCCTTCCGATATCGGTACGAACAGGAGAGAACTGTAGCTGAGCACGTGCGACGGTGAGTGGTTAGGCCTGGTGAAGAGGCGCCTGAACAAACGAGAGAGAAACTTGGATTCGAGGGTCGGCTTTGTCGACCTGCTTGTATAGATGGGTTTCAATGATGCGATTGTCGTTCAAGCCGAGCCCTTCGCAGATTGCATCTTGGGCGATCTTGAGACCACCATCGAGATCGCGTCGTAAGGCGGACGCGAAAAAGAAACGGATGGAGAGCGCAAGTGGTCCGGACCGAAGCCGTTGCCGCAAAGTCGATCCGACAGGGGATTGGGCCAATGCCAACCATACCTGTTGGCCGACGTATGCCTTATATGCACGTCCGGCGGAGGATAACAAACGGCGCCCATTGACCGTCGCATATTGATGATTGATGCTGGGAGGGACGGGTAATGTGATGCTGAAGACATCTGCTGTGACAACCGGCGGACACAATACTGTTCCAAGAGCAGTCTGTGACTTCGAAAAGCGAGATTTCGGTGACACGGCTGTCTCATTGACCTGTCGTAACTGTTCAGTTGTGGAAAAGCAGATCGGATTGCCCCGGCGCAACATTGCGGGAAGACGGAATCCTGAAGGACGAAACTGGTGTCGCCGTCGGTCGGATAGCATGAAGCCGAACTAAAGCAGATTCACAATCTTTGCCATATTTTGTTCAAAGCGATCTTCAGTTCTGGCAAGATACCGACGCCATTCGCTCGGGTTCCAAATTTCCATGCGGTGGTAAAGGCCGACGAGAATGATTTCTTGATCTTCATCCACCGGCACAAGCTTTCGCAAGCGACCAGGAATCAGGATCCGCCCGGTTTTATCGATGTCCGATGAACCGGCCTCGGACACGACGAAGTGCATAAACAGGCGACTCTGGTCTTCGTCCAACGACGTCCTGGTCCGTTCGAGGACCTTGTCCCATTCTTTCGTAGAGTAAATCAATAAGGACTGTTCCGGGCCTTTCAGAAACATCACCGTCTGACCGTCCGCCTCAATTTGTTCACGAATCGGTGAGGGGACGATGAACCGCCCTTTCTCATCCACCTTGCAAAGATATTCACCGGCAAACATCTCGGCGTCCTTTGTTTAGGAATTCACAGAGGCTCTGGTTCGTTCGCGAATCCATTGCTCGAGATCCGACCGTACAAATCGCCATTCCTTTCCAAGCTTGAAGGCGGGAATCTGCCGACTTCGGAGATAGCGATAGAGGGTACGTTGCGTGATTTTGAGATACCGACAGGTTTCCGTCGCGGTCATGAGTTCGGTCTTCGGGGCTCTGCTCATCACTCCACCTGCCACAAGAACGAGGAATATTCATACTACCCCCAACTACAAGGTGCCATTTTAGGGAGAGCCATAAGAATGTCAAGCGAAAATCCATGACAGTCTATGTCACACACTGTCGCTGTGGTCTATTGACTCTGCATCATCGCCGGATTGGTCCAACATGGCTTCCACATCGCTCACGTCTTCCCCCATCTCTTCACCCATTTTTTTTATGAGCCGAGCGACACTCCGAGGATCAGACTCATCGAGTCCTCCTAACTGGGCAGAGTCCGCGAGTGATTCAAGTCTGGATTCTTCCGACGTGGGAACGGCGAATCGGGACAGGAGACGCTCTAGTTTCGAGCTGCCACAGTGCCGACAGACAATCGACTCGGGATGACGGGGGTTCATGACCAGGAACGAGCTTCGGCGACGGCATACCTCACACGAGTACTCGAAAATCGGCATGGATGTACCCTCCCAACATCTCAAAAAGGATACGGACGTTGAGCCAGGATTCGGTCTGGGATGATATCGCTACCTACCGTTCGCCCTAAGGTAAGGGCGAATACATCGCCGGATCCGACTTTGCGCAGGGCCTTTGCGCATTCATTCACCGTGGCGCCGGTCGTGAAAACGTCGTCGATCAAAAGGATGCGCTTATTGACGATTGCATCGGGGCGTCGGACGGCAAACGCTCGACGGAGATTGTTTTGGCGGCTCCTACGTGACAATGTGGTCTGGGCCGGCGTAGGGACGGTTCGAACTAAATTCGTGTATGCCACGGGAATATCGAGGCGATGCCCGATGTGATCGGCTAGCAGCAGAGATTGATTGAATTCTCGTTGACGGAGTCTCTGCAGGTGCAAGGGCACCGGTATGATCACATCAACAGAATCGAGAGGAGGAAGTCGGGCGATCATGAGGGCGGCAAGTGGAGCCGCCAGTGACACTTTACCCTGGTATTTAAAGAGGCGGATGGCATCCTGCAGAGGGGGCATATAAGGGTACAAAGTCCAGGCCCTCGTGTATGCAGGCCGACGTTCATGGCAGGATTGGCAGACATGATGAGGGCTATAGGTCGTGGCAATGGAAGAAGGGAAGGGATGGTCACAACGGGTGCATCGAGCGTCAGGCATGAGGGCAATCGTGCTCCAGCAGTCAGAGCAAAAATGGGGGTTGGGATCATCCGTCAACAGTGAGCGGCAATTCGTGCAATGATTGGGAAGAAAAAACCGAATCGCACGACGCACGAGGCGCGGCACGGCTTCTGTGACATGATGGGCCATCGACAGCCTTTGATTTCGTTTGCCCCCTTCTCTTTATGGCGAATCCCCTGCCGGTGTCAAGGTTGTCCGCCTCCGATTTATTATGCTATACGAATGAGACTTATCGGGTGTCCGGCCATTGATCGTCGTAGAGGGGCCGCTGATGGTGACAACGAAACAACTCTCGAAAACCTATTCGCGCGGAGCAGCCATTGTGACCGCTTTACGCGATGTGAGTTTAGAGGTGAAGCCCGGTGAATTTTGCGCCTTCGTGGGCCCGAGTGGCTGCGGGAAAAGCACTCTCCTGAACCTCGTTGCGGGTTTGGACCTCCCTACGTCGGGAGAGATCCGGTTAGACGGACGATCTACCCAAAACCTGACCAGCTCCGAATGGACGAAGATCAGGCGCGAAACGATCGGAATTGTTTTCCAAGCATTCCATTTGGTTCATGGTTTGACGGCTGAGGAGAACATTGCGCTGCCTTTGATGTTGCGCGGGGAGAACGGGCGGGAGATGGCAAAACGGGTGAATGACATGTTGGACAAAGTCGGGATGAGTCATCGTCGACGACATCGCCCGGCTGAATTATCCGGTGGAGAGCAACAAAGAATCGCGATAGCACGGGCCTTGGTACATGGCCCCCGTCTCCTTCTGGCTGATGAGCCGACGGGCAATATCGATTCTCATCAAGGAGCTGGTATTATGGCGCTTATTCGTGAACTTGCGATATCCGGAGGGCAGACGGTGCTGCTGGTGACACACAGCATACAAGCCGCGCAAGCCGCCGACTATGTGTGGACCATGCGGGACGGCCGGCTGGTTTCGCGCATCGAACGTATGACTGAACTGGTAACTCCGTGATCGACCTTTCCACAACGATCTCCGGCGTGAGGTTCTCCAGTTGTTTCATGAATGCGTCTGGGGCGCTCTGTGTCACGCGGGACGAACTCGAAGCGCTGGGAAAATCCGGTGCGGGAGCGATCGTCACGAAGTCGATGACGATTGAGCCGCGCCAGGGCAATCCTCCGCCACGGTATTACGGATTTCCCGCAGGATCGATCAATTCCATGGGACTTCCAAACCTGGGTTATCGAGCGTACGCCGAGTTGATCCCTCACCTCAGACGGTTTGGGAAGCCCGTGATAGCCAGTGTGGCCGGGCTCGCCGAAGACGACTTTCCGGTGATCGCAGAAACGATCAATGCGGCCCGGCCGGATCTCATCGAGGTCAATCTATCGTGCCCCAACATTCCGGGTAAACCCCAGATCGGCTACGATCCGGAAACTTCCGAGCGGGTTCTGAAGAAGCTTCGCCCCAAGATATCGGTTCCAATGGGAGTGAAGCTGCCACCGTACTTCGATCCGGCGCATCATGAGGCCATGGGAAAGGTACTCGGTCGGTGTGGCGTCGATTTCCTCAACATGATCAATTCGGTGGGCAACGGTCTGGTCGTCGATCCGGAACGGGAGACCGTCGTCATTAAACCGAAAGGAGGATTTGGCGGGTTGGGCGGGCGACTGATCAAGCCGGTGGCTTTGGCGAATGTCCGCGCCTTCTATAAGTTTTTTGGTGGAAGAATTCCGATTATCGGAACAGGAGGAATTGTCGACGGCGTCGATGCTTTTGAGCATTTCCTCTGTGGTGCTTCCGCGGTGCAGGTCGGAACGGTATTGGTCGAGGAAGGACTCGATGTGTTCGGCCGACTGGAAGCGGAATTGACCGCTGCCTTGGCTCGTCAAGGATATGGGTCGGTTTTAGAGTCCCGAGGACGGCTGAAGGAACTGTGATCTATTTATTGCCGAAGTTGCGAGGCAACAAGTTGTGCTGGAGGGCCTGACGCAGGAGTTGGGCGACGTTCCGAACATTCAGGCGGCGCATTAAATTAAACCGATGAACTTCGACTGTTCGGACGCTGATATCCAGAGATCCGGCGATCTCACGGTTGGTATGGCCCAGCGCGACCAATCGGAGAATCTCACGTTGACGTGGCGTAATGTGCAGAGAAGATTTTGCCCGGGGTTCCACTCGTTGGAGCTGAAGAGCGGCGGTGTGTTTGTGTCTTGCCATCTGTACTCCTCTCAGAAGTTCTGAGTCAGTCTAGCAAACGAGCGGAAATGTGTAAACGAAACTACTGATATATGCCGGGCGCGCGAGTGACCCAACTCTCGCCCAGATGGAAGTCTTTCTCACGCTAAATGCCTGCCTTTTTGAGGACCCTACTCCTTCTTCTTGCCTCTCATGTCCGGCAATGGCCGTTCCGTACACTCCTGACGATCGTCGGAGTAGCTCTTGGAGTGTCCGCATCCGTGGCAGTGCGAGCCGCCAATGTCGACGTCCTGCGGTCCTTTGAGCAGGCCGTTATGACGGTGGCCGGTCCCACCACCCTGGAAGTGTCGGGAGGTGAGACAGGGCTTGATGAACAGGTCATTACACGGATACGTACCGTCTCAGGCGTGACGTCCGCTTCACCGGTGATTCTACAGACGGCCGTTCGTATGAAAGGGGACCAAGCCGGCCAGGCCGTACAAGTGGTGGGGCTGGATCTCGTGGCCGAATTCAATACTCGCGGGTTTCGATTGAGCCAACCCGCGACGGAAAGTCAGTTGATGAACACGATTCACCCGGAGGCGGTGTTTCTGGGAGCCAAATTGGCCGCGGAATGGAAGTTGTCGGTCGATGACCAGATCGATTTTCTGACAGGGCCGGGACGTCGCACCTGTCGGGTTGCAGGAATTCTTCAAAATGAGTCGGGCCGAACCTCGTCGTGGGACCGCATGGCCGTCATGGATATTGCCGCCGCCCAGGTTACATTTGGGATGGTTGGGAAGCTGGATCGAATCGATATCGTGACCGACGAAAGCAAGCCGGTTGAAGACGTGGCTCAGAGCCTACGAACTGTGCTGCCTCCCCATATGATGGTGGAGAGACCGGTCAACCGGACGAGACAGGTCGAGCAAATGGTGCGAGCTTTTCGTCTCAATTTAACGGTGTTGAGCTGGGTCGGCCTGTTGGTCGGGATGTTCCTGATCTACAATACGATGGCGTTTGCCGTTGCCCAGAGAAGACGGGAAATCGGAATTTATCGGGCAATTGGAATGACCCAGTCTCGCGTGGCCGTGCTGTTTCTGATGGAGGGCGGCCTATTCGGATGCGCGGGAGGAATGGCGGGAAGTGCAGCAGGGGTGGCGCTCTCTCAGGAGCTTGTGGCCCTGCTCAGTAGAACTATCTCGGACCTCTATGTCCCAGTGGGTGCCGGCGAGGGAGGGCTAATGCGCGACGGCCAATTCTGGGGCATCATGCTCGAAGGAATCGTGATCGGGTGCGTCGTATCCATGATAGGGGCGGTTGGTCCAAGCTTGGATGCCAGCCGCACGGCGACTGTCCGGGCGTTGGCTCCCGGAGATTATGAAGCGAGTCGGCAGCTACGAGTAAGGCCGCTTGCCCTGATGGGGATGACCTTGCTTCTTGTCACAGGCCTCCTGAGCCTGCCTGGGCCCGTCGGTGGTGTTCCGGTTTCGGGTTATGCGGCTACGTTGTCTCTGCTGGCAGGGTTAGCCTGTCTGGCCCCGCTCTGTGTGATCGGCTGGCCTTGGCCGCGCCGATGCATGGGACGGGAAGTGGGAGTGCAGGGAGTCATGAGGGGGATTGCCGTCGAACATGCGTCCCGCAGTCCAGGCCGCAACGGGGTCACCGTTTCGGCATTGATGGTGGGACTGGCGATCATGATCGGCGTGCTTGTGATGGTGCGTAGTTTTCGCCATACGGTCGAATTATGGGTCAGCGACACGGTCCTGGCAGATCTGGTCGTGGCACCCTCTATGTGGCTGCGGGGCACGGAGATCGGCAGCGCGGGCCGAAGTCTCCCGCCCACATGGTCGGATATCCTGTCCTCCATCCCTGAAGTGGCGGCGGTCGACAGCTATCGCGATGTACGGGTTGAAGTGAACGGTCAACGGGTGGCCGTTGTCTCGAGGGATCTGCGGTTGCATGCCGAATGGAGTCGGTATCTCGTGCGCAGGGGCGATTCTTCGGAACAGCTTAGACGAGCGGCCGATATCCATGGCCTTCTCGTCTCTGAGGTGCTGGCCGACCGGCTTGGCGTGGGAGAGGGATCGACACTTGAAATGCTCACGCCGAGCGGTCCCGCACGATTCCCCATCGTGGCCGTGTTCTATGATTACTCGACCGACGGGGGAAAGCTCCTCATGGATCGAGTGCTCTACCGGTCGCTCTGGCACGACGATCTCGTTACGGTATTCGCTGTGTACCTGAACGCTGGGTCCAATATCGATGGGGTGAGAGAAGAGATCACTGAACGACTGAGCCGTGCGGCCGGTGGAGGGCTTCCGCCGCTCGTGATCAGCAATACTGAGTTACGGAAAGAGATTCTTGAAATTTTCGATCGCACATTTCTGCTGACCTATGTTCTGGAGGCCATCGCCGTGGTCATAGCCATGCTGGGGATCGTCAATACACTGATCACTTCTGTCCTTGAACGTCGCCGTGAATTTGCCACCCTCCGGGCCATCGGTGGCAGCGAGGAGCAAATTCGACAGCTTGTGTTATGGGAGGCGGCCTATCTCGGCGTGATAGGGATCGCTCTGGGCCTTATCGGCGGAGGCCTGCTGTCCCTGCTGCTGATCAAGGTGATCAATAAACAATCATTTGGGTGGACGATCCAAATGATTATTCCGGTCGGTGCGCTTGTTCAAGCCGTAGGGCTTGCGATGGTCGCCACCTTGGTGGCAGGCTACTTCCCTGCACGGTGGGCGGCACGACAACCGGTCATAGATGGATTGCGGGAAGAATAAATAATGAAGGTAGACCGGTCTTATTTGTTAGACGGTTTTGACGTCTCGCCTGTATTTCTCCAGTAACTTCTGCAGATCTTCGGGAATCGGCATGGATGTGTGTGCCGCCAGTATTGCCAAGTGGTACCCAGATCGTCAGGCACAACCTCTTACCGGGGTAACCGGAAAAGTTTTAAGAGAGCACGGACAGCCATGAACGGCGGCCCATAAGCCATGGAACTGAAATACATTTTGGTGGCGGTGGGCCGGATCGAACGGCCGACCCGCGGCTTATGAGTCCGCTGCTCTGCCAACTGAGCTACACCGCCACAACTTCACGTTGAAGAATGCAAATGATAGCCGAAGACGACGGTCACTGTCCACCGACCGGACAAGGCAGAGCCGTGCCATGTCTGGATGAAGTCGCTCGGAACCTGTTATGGTCCTCCAGTCGGAATTTCAAAAGCAGCGAGATGTCCATTGGAGACAATTGGAGACAATCGTGCGGTCGTCATCACGGGAGCGTCCACCGGAATTGGTGCGGCCTGCGCGCTGCACCTTGATCGGTTGGGGTTCACCGTTTTTGCGGGGGTGCGGAAATCGGAAGACGGTGTCGCTCTTCAAAAGGCCGGTTCCGACCGGCTGATCCCGTTGGAACTCGATGTGACAGATCTCACGACGATTCGGAAATCTCATGCCGCAGTGTTGGAAGCGACGAAAGAACGCGGACTCTTTGGGCTCGTTAACAATGCCGGAATTGCAGTGGTTGGGCCGCTTGAAGCTGTGCCCATTTCCGATCTCCGTCAGCAGCTGGAGGTGAATGTCATCGGGCAGGTGGCGGTCACCCAGGTGTTTCTTCCGTTAGTCCGGCAGGCGCGTGGACGAATCGTGAACATAGGTTCCATCGCGGGACTCTCGACGATGCCCCTTATGGGTCCCTATTCGGCATCGAAGTATGCGCTCGAAGCCATTACGGACGCGTTGCGCCTCGAAGTCCATCAATGGGGGATTCATGTCGCGATCGTGGAGCCGGGTGCGATCACCACCCCCATTTGGAACAAGTCAGCTATCGAGGCAGCCGAAAGGGAGGCTGCAATAGACAGGGAACTGCGAACGCTCTATAAGCCGGTTGTGGCTGCCGTGAGAAAGGTCGTCGGGGAAGCGTCGAAGCGCGCGATTTCCCCCGATGCAGTTGCAAAAGTCGTGGAGGAGGCGTTGACCGCACCGACACCAAAAACCCGGTACCTCGTCGGAACCGACGCAAAGCTACGCGCGCTAATGGTGAAACTCCTTCCCGATCGACTTTCAGATCGAATGCTCAGGTGGATATTGAAGCTTCCTCATTGAGTGCTCACCGCATTACCGTAGTGCCTTTTTTATTCAGATAGGTCACGGATGCCAGACAAATCGTCGGCCTGGTTATGGCACGCTGGTAGTCCGGTGCAAAATCTCTGTTACGGCTGGAAGTTCGATCGAATTTAGATTGAGCTTTAGGACGATCTCATGTAATCACAGCATTAGGCAGGTCTTCATGTGCAATTTTCTGAAAAACATTGGTGGAGGATGCGACGGTGAGTCTTGGGTTTCGTTGGCTTCAGCATGTCGGACCGATGGCGTCGCTTGCTGCCATAGCGCAGTTGATTTGGACCCCCGAGGCTTCCGCCGTCCGTCCCTTCGTGACCGACGATGCGCGCGTTGTCGATAAAGGACAATTGGGAGTAGAGACCTATGCTGGTCTTACCATGTCCCAAGCCAATAAACCGGCAGTAGAACTCAGGTCATTGCAAGGAATAGGGCTCACGGATCGATTCGAGTTAACTGTTGGTGGTTTTGGGTTCACCTATCAAGATGGCCAAGCCAACCCCTTAGATTTGCTGATCCAACCGAAATATGTGCTCTATCGCTCGTTCGGCGTCATTCCGTCGGTCTCTGTTTCCGCGGCATCGCTCTTCCCGCTCAGCGGCAACAAGCAACACTGGGATTCGTATACCATGGCGCAAATAAGCTGGTTCTTGTTTACCCCCGAGGATAGCCCTGACCCGTACGACAACGGTTTGGCCATCCACCTCAATTTCGGCACCAAAAACCGGTACGACGCTGGCCCGACGACGTTCCAAAGCAAGTTCTTTTGGGCTGCTGGGTTTGAGGCGATTACTTTTTCACGCGAACTTCGATTCTTGGGCGAAGTCTTCAACGGCGATCCATTTGGTTTTGAAGAGAAGTTCCCCGCTTTTCAAACCGGCTTTCGTTGGTACAAGGCCCCTGACCTACAGTGGGATATGGTGTTTCGAGGTGTTCGTAACACCAGCGAGGACGTTCGCCTGGCAGCGGGAGGAGGCGGCTCAACGGACTGGAATTTCACAATACAGTTGGGATTGCGTATCATATTGGATGTGTTTCATTAGACCTACCTCAAAGTAGTCCGGGCACGCGGATTCCGTCCCAATCAGCTGGAACTGGAACATTGACATGCTTCTATAATAGAAGACCTATCCGACGAAATCTGGATTGAGGCGAGTTAGAGGTTTTACCGAAAGGGCTTTGATCTCGTTATAAACGATCGTGCGGCCGACTTGTCTAAGCCGACTGAAGACGCCTTCGACGATGACTTGATCACCTTCGTGCACTTCCAGCTGTCCGAGGCTCACCACTTTGAGGGTGCCGGCGGAATCTTGTAATAAAAATCCGTACGCCGGCTGGCCCTGGCGATTGGTGGCCAACTGAACATTCATCACCTTTCCTGTGACCACGACGTCCTGATGGTCGTAAACCTCAGGGTGTGCCAGAAGTTCTGCAATCTCGATGAGGCCGGCGGCTGCCACCGGAGCGGTGGAACCGAGGGGCAGTGGTATCGAACTGATGGCGAGGAAGAGGAAAACCAAGAATGTCCACACAAAAGAGGTTCTTCGGATGGCAGGCTGTGTCATCATCGTTACGGAGCAATTATACCGAACTGCCGCTGATTGGCAACCATGAAAGTTTACCATTTGTCGGAGGCTCGACCGCTGCTATCCTCTCCGATGAAGTTATGGAGTATGTGCTGCTGCAACTCCGTCAGTTTGGAAGATTCGGACTCGTTCTCAGTCGCGAGTGACTCAGGTTCTTTGGAGATCGGCGCTGTGCGTGTGAGGAGTTCTTCATCCAGCGCCTCGTCGCCGGCGTCCACGTCCCTTTGTATTGAAACCAGCCGTTGGAGCCCAAACAATGTCCGAGTCGTTTCACTGTGCATGGCGTTGGAACTGGCCCCGTACACGAGAGAATTCCAAAACGTCGTTTCGGTGGCCTCGGGTATTCGAACCACGGCATAGGCTGCCAGTTTTTCAAGCAACGCCGACTCAGTCCGCTCGAGACCATCATAGGTGGCTATCGAGCGCTCGATGGGAGTACGAGAAAGAACCTGCATGGTTTCTTTCCAGAGATCTAGGGAAAGGGTGTTGCCTGGTTGTGCCTCAGTACCGGAGCACTTGGTTTGAAGGGCGGTGAGATACTGTGCCAAGAATTTCACCTTACGGGCCGCCAAGGTGCCGGCCGGGATCCCCCAGATATGGCCCATCTCGTGATCAAGCAAGGTCGTCCGATCCGACGTTTCCTGCTCACGCCGCGCCAGGTCCAGGCGTTTCTTGAACCGTTCGACGAAGCGAAGTTGCGTCTGCATCTCAATCACTAGCCGATGCTTCTGATACTCCTCAGCCGAAATGTCATCCTTGTCCCAGCTCTCCTCCAGCAGCCGCAACGTCGTCGATGGGACGGCGGAACGAGCTTGCGCCGTGAGCCGCTCAATGGTGTCTGAAGACACTCCACGCGCGATCAGCAGAGCGGCAGCCCGGGTGGCCAGCGCGCTCGCCATACGAGCCTGATGGGTCAGCGCGACACACTGAAGCCATGTTCGTTCTCGACGAAGTCGGGCGCGTCGCCGATATTCATTCCGACGCTCGACCATCGACGTGATCGATTCCTGCGTCATCGTCGTGACGGGTTTCTTGCCGGACACACATCGAGGGTCGGGTCTGTCCGACACCATATAGAGGATTTCCTCATGAGTGACGTCCAGGTACTGAATCAGCAGGAGCCGCAGAATGATGCGGCCTTGGATCGGCAAACCGGCGATCACTTCTTGGATCATCTCGGTTGTCAGCGACGATGTCTCTAGGGCTTGTGCCATGGGGCTCCGGTCATCTTGAAGATTGAGATTAGCGGGAGCGTGGACTCATCGCTATATGTCGTGGTCTTCACCGGCCTGCCTTACGCGTTGCCGGCAGGTTGTCGATGTTGTTCGAGTTGAATTGCCACATATTCACGAATGTCCTGTATGGTGCCGCTGACGAACAGTTCGCGGGGGATTTCAACCCGCACGAGCCGGGAAGGATCAATGCCACGATCTTGGGCATAGAGTTCATCGATATACAGGCT
>DATIGP010000283.1:0-3621 GCA_035454625.1 Nitrospira sp. | reverse complement strand
ACTTTTCTTTCGTATTCTTCGTCGGTATAAGTGCAGTCAGTGATGAGCACATTTGCCTTGTCTAAGAACGCGGTCAATTGACTCACGTAATGGGCGTCGTAGTGGGGACTATCTGGCAGAAAAAGCTCGTTGTCGGTCACGTAACACACAGATCGGCCATCGTACTCGACACGGTATCCGAGGCAGTTTCCAGGATGGCAAATAAGTTTAGTTTTGATCGTAATTCCGTCGATATCAATTGTTTCTTCGTTTAAGTCTCGAAAAAAAACGTGAGCGCCAAACTCTTTTATGGTAATTGGAAAATAGATGTCGTCCATCTGCCCTGAAATCAGTTCACGCATGGTGCGGTGAGGATGGGAGGCACCTAAGATTTCGAACTCATTTCCGGGAATGTACAGAGGAACAAAAAAGGGAAGCGCATTGATGTGATCCCAATGAGGATGAGATATGAAAATCTTTGCGTCCAGCTTGCCACGCTTCTGGGCGAGCCATGCGTTGGACAGCTCCTTGATCCCAGACCCCGCATCGAAAATGAAAAACTGACCCTTCGGAAATTCTAGGGTCACACAAGACGTGTTTCCGCCATAACGGAGCGCGCGCGCGCCAGGCACTGGCAGCGTGCCCCGCACACCCCAAAAAGTAAGTTCCAGCTTACTTTCAAGGACGGTTCGAACCGATTTAGCAAAGCTTTCCGCATCGATTGGTTTGATAATAAATCTGTCAGCCCCGAATTGCATGGCTTGTCGTTTATCAAACTCAAACGACTTTGATGAAAGAACAATAATTTTTACCTCTGACAAGCTGTGGTCGTCTCTGATGTTCTTTAGGAGTTGCATACCTGCAACACCGGGCATGACAAGGTCGGTTATAACGCAGTCCGGTTCCACATTCTTGATCTTGGCGAGGGCCTCCTCGGCAGAATCAAGAGCGACGACCTCGTAACCCGCTTCCTCGAGCAGAGCCGTCTCCAACTCGATCATAAATGGGTCGTCGTCGACCACTAGAATCCGGGGCAGCTTTTTGTCATCCGTCATGGTTCTTCGCCTACTTTTGTTGGCGGCGTGACCGATCCCGACGACGTTCTATCGGTGGTCAGCGCCGCTTGGCGTCAATGTGGCCGCCGCACCGATGGCCTGTGTCATCGCCGCCTCGAAGGGCGGCGTCAGCTCCGCGACTTTTGCCATGTCATGATCCATGAGTGCGATCTCCAGGGCGCTCGCACACTCGAACAACTCGGAGGCTTCCAAGTTGCCTGCATGCCCCTTGACCGTGTGGACGAGGCGATACGCTTCCTTGTACGCCTCTGTCTCGAGGAGACGATGGAGGGTCGGGATTAGTTCTCGATTGCCATGGTGGAACATGATGATGAGCTTTCGCAATAGCTGGCTTTTGCCATTCAGCCGCGCCAATGCCGCCTCGATATCGAATGGTGGGAGAGAACCCGGTAGGCCCGCTTCATCTGTGGGCGTTTGGGCTCGCACTTTGGAGGTGGGCTCCTCAGCGCCGGAGTCGTTAAGATTCCGTGGCCTGACCCAATGGCGTACGACCTCAATAAGGGCTATCGGGTCGATGGGTTTGGTCACGTGATCGTTCATCCCTGAGGCTAAACATTTGTCCCATTCGGTGGCTAATGCGTGAGCCGTCATGGCGATGATTGGCAGGTCTTTGAATCGTTGGTCCTGGCGAATCTCGGTCGTTGCCTCGTGGCCATCCATGTTGGGCATCTGAATATCCATCAGCACCAGATCGAATTCCCCTTCGTTCACTGCCACAACCGCCTCGCGGCCATCGTTGGCGATGGTCACATTGATTCCTCTTTCCTCTAGCAGCTCGAGAGCGATTTGCTGATTGATCTCGTTGTCCTCGGCCACAAGCACGCGCGCACCCCGGAGGGTAGGGTCGGGCCCCGAACTCGTTGCCTCGTCCTTGCCCCCACCTCTGTCCGACACCCCGGCCCGCCCGAAGGCTGACATGACGGAGTCGAACAGGGTAGAGCGGCTGACAGGCTTGAGCAGGAATCCGTCCAGATTGGCTTCGTCCGCTTTCCTCATGACGTCTTCGCGCCCATAGGCCGTCACCATGATGATGACGGGCACTGTAGTAAGGTCGGAGCTCCGCTGGATAATGCGAGAAGCCTCGATGCCGTCCATTTCCGGCATTTTCCAGTCCATGAGGACTAAGTCGTAGGGCTCGTCGTTGAGATCGGACGCAGCCCTTACCAATTCGGCAATCGCGTCCCTGCCGCTACCGACCGTACTAGGGACGAAATTCATGGACACCAAATGCTCCTTCAAGATCTGCCGAGAAGCTTCGTTGTCGTCTACAACCAGGACGCGCTTACCCCGGAGATCGGGATCAGGGGCTGGTGGCGCTTTGATGGCCTGGGAAGGAATCCGGAACGGGATCGTGAAGAAGAATGTGCTGCCTTTGCCTGGCTCGCTCTCCACTCCGATCTCGCCGCCCATCAGCTCCACGAGCTGTCGGCTGATGGTGAGGCCGAGGCCGGTGCCGCCAAACCTGCGTGTGGTCGACGCGTCAGCTTGGCTGAAGGCACTGAATGCGTTCTTTTGTTCCTCCTCGGTCATGCCGATCCCGGAATCCTTGACAGCGAACTTCGTCGTCACTCTCTCGTGATCGCGGTCAACCAATTCAACAGAAACAACTATCTCACCCGCCTCTGTGAACTTGGTCGCATTGTTCGCGAGATTGATGAGCACCTGACCTAACCGCAACGGATCACCGACCAAGACATCCGGAACCCCGTGGCCCCTGGTGACCAGCAGTTCGATATCCTTTTGTTCGGCTTTCATTCCGATAAGGTCAGATACATTGTCCAAAACCTTATCGAGGCTGAATTCCACGGACTCCACGCCTAGCTTTCCGGCCTCAATTTTGGAGAAATCTAGAATATCGTTGATGATTCCGAGCAGGGTTTTTGAGGCTCTCTCTATCTTTTGTAGATAGTCACGCTGCTTGGACGTCAGATCCGTCATCAATGCCAAATGAGACATGCCGATTATGGCGTTCATCGGCGTACGGATTTCATGGCTCATGGTCGCTAGAAACGCAGCTTTAGCTTGTGTTGCGGCTTCGGCCTGATTTTTCGCTATTCGGAGTTCCTCTTCGGCCCGCTTGCGCTCGATCACGCGGCCGACCTGCGCACCAATACTTTTCAGAACTTGCAGCAGGGCCTTGTTTGGTTTGACGACCTCGGCGGTGAAGAATTCCAGCACTGCTGTGATCTCGGATCCCACCAGGACCGGCAGAGCGAATCCCGAGCGCACACCAATCTCTTCCGCCAATTTTGCTCTCGGAAAATTGAGGTCCTTGGTCACGTCTACGATCCACGCCGGCTTTCCGCTGGCCAACACCCGGCCAGGCAAGCCCATGCCGAATTCAAAGTCCGTCTTCTCGGTCACCTTGCGGAATATCTCGAAGCGCTTGGGATCATCGAGATGCCAGATGCCCGAAGAAATAAGCGTGTTCGGCCGGTCGGGACTGAGGTGGTAGATATGGCCGACGGGCCAGCCCGTATGAGCGCAAACTTCGTCGAGGAAGGATTGCATCGCTTCTTTCACCTCCCTGGCCGCGTTTGCAGAAGCCGCTAGCCGGTGCAGTAGC
>DATIGP010000282.1:0-9899 GCA_035454625.1 Nitrospira sp. | reverse complement strand
CAAAGAAACGCAAAAAATGCTCGACTTCTGCGCGCAACATCGGGTCGAATCGGACATCGAGATGATCCCGATCCAACAAGTCAATGCAGCGTATGAGCGGGTACTCCGAGGTGATGTGAAGTTCCGATTCGTGATCGACATGGCGTCAATGGATTGATAAACGGCGGGGTACTTTGGGGCAGGAAAATGGCTGGGGGACTAGGAATCGAACCTAGGTAGCCGGCTCCAAAGGCCGGCGTCCTACCGCTAGACGATCCCCCAGCGCGGTACCAAAAAAGACCACCGACGATAAGGCTGGAAAGATAAATTGGCTGGGGGACTAGGAATCGAACCTAGGTAGTCAGATCCAGAGACTGACGTCCTACCGCTAGACGATCCCCCAACCGAGGTTCAACGTAATATAGGTCCGCACAATCCGTCAAGCCTGACCGGCTTCAGCGCGCCCAATGCCCGTGCGTAACCGATGTAAGGTCCGTTCTCGGCCGAGCACTTCCATGACTTCGAACAGACCGGGGCTTGCAGCGCGGCCGGTGAGCGCCACACGAACAGGTTGGGCCAACACGCCCATCTTGATGCCCTCTTCTTCGACCAATTTTTTGAAACTTTCCTCCCAACGCGGTTTACTCAAACTGGGAAACGCTTCGAAGCGCGAGAGGAGCTTGCGCAGCAACGGAGCGACCGCGGGGGTCAAAAATTTCTTGGCTGCCTCCGCTTCAAATTCAACATCCTGCCCAAAATAGGGCTTGACCCACTCAACCATTTCGACCAGCGTCTTGACCCGTTCCTTCACCAGGACAACCAGCTGCGCAAGCCATTCATGCGACACGGCTTCGACTTCCTTTCCCAGCCCGGCATGCTTCAACAACGGCACAAGTGCTTGAGCCACTTGGTGGGGGGAGCCGGTCCTGATGTATTCGGCATTCATCCATAGCAACTTGTCGGGATTGAAGATGGCCGCCGACTTTTGGACGTGATCCCACGAGAACTTCTCGATCAACTCCTGCCGGGAAAAGATTTCCTGGTCTCCGTGTGACCACCCGAGTCGGACAAGGTAATTGACCATGGCGTCGGGCAGATAGCCCATGTCTCTATAGGCCATAATCGAAGTTGCACCGTGGCGTTTGGAAAGCCGGGTCTTGTCCGCCCCCAAAATCATCGGCAAATGTCCGAACCGTGGAACGGCAAACCCCAGCGCTTCGAAAATTGGAATTTGGCGGGGGGTGTTCGTCAGATGGTCGTCTCCGCGCACGACGTGCGTGACACCCATCAAGGCATCATCGACCACGACTGAGAAGTTGTAAGTCGGATACCCGTTCGATCTGAGAATGATCAGGTCGTCCACGACGGTATTATCGAACACCACCTTCCCCTTGATGAGATCATCGATGACCGTCTGGCCCTCTTGTGGGGCTTTGAAACGAAGAGCGGCATCTCCCGCCGGGCGTGCGATCGTCAAATGGCGGCAGCGGCCGTCGTAGCGAGGCGAGAGACCTTTGGTTTCTGCTTCTTTGCGCCTCGCTTCCAACTCTTCGGCCTTACATACGCACCAGTAAGCATGCCCGGTCTCAAATAATTTCATGGCATAGCGACGATAGAGTTCCATTCGTTCCGTTTGGCGGAATGGTCCCTCGTCCCAATCGAGGCCGACCCATTTCATGCCCTCGATGATGGCTTGGATTGATTCATCGGTCGAGCGACTTTGATCGGTATCCTCGATGCGAAGGATGAACACACCCCGTTGTCGGCGCGCAAAGAGCCAATTGAACAGAGCCGTGCGCACGCCGCCGATATGGAGAAAGCCCGTCGGGCTCGGAGCAAACCGTACACGAACCTGAGTCATGACAACGCCGCCCTTCCTTCGAACACAACAGAACAGAAGAACGAACATCTATACCATGCTGTGAAAATCCTTGTACATCGCCTTGCCACTTCCATCTCATGATGGCTTCTGCTATGAGGGTTATGACGTTGCCGCGAGTCGATCATGACGGATCTCACTCAATCTGCCACGGTACTTGCAGTGACCGATCTGACTCCCTGCGTCCGTCAACTCGTCCTCAAACCCAAGACCAGCAAGATCTCCTTTCGACCGGGGCAGTGGGTGTCTCTTAAACTGCCGGTGGGATCAAAGCCACCGCTCAATCGTGCATACTCCATGGCCGATCCTTCCTCCCCCTACGGAGAGTTGACGTTGGTGCTCGATCGTGTCCCCGGTGGGCTGGGCTCCCATTACCTTTACGAGTTGAAGTCCGGAGATGAGGTCCACTTGTCCGGCCCCTATGGAAATTTCACTCTGCCTCACCCTCTCGATCGAGAGTTGGTGTTGATCGGGCGCTATACCGGCCTGGTTCCGATACGGTGTCTGACAAAACAGTTGATTTTTTCCAAAGTACAGACTCCGGTTCTCTTGATCGCAGTAGCGCCCAGCGAAGAGGAGGTCTTGTTCCATCAAGAATGGCTGACCATGGCCATCCAATTTCCTTCTTTCCGATATCTTCCTTTGGTCGCCCGAGACGGCGAGTCAGAGGCGGTCGAGAAAACGGTGTCCATGCTTTCGCCGCTGATTAAAGGACAGACGAAGGTGATTCCCATGCTCTGCGGGACCAAAGCTTTCGTCCGCCCGTTGCGGGCATATTTTATGGAAGGCGGGTACGACCGAAAGGAAGTAAAGATAGAGACGTACGACTAGAGTTAGTCGTAAATCGTTAATCGCGGGATTCTCATCTTGCGTTTAACGATTAGCGCGTCAACGCGACGGACGAATCAGTGCCCCTCCCTTACCAGGTTCTTATTCACGGCTGGAATTTCCACGATGATATCCTTGGTCCCGTTCGGCACACATTGACACCCTAGTCGTGACTGCAGGGAGGTCATGGGAGCTTCATCCAACTGGTCAAACTCATCGTCCGTGCCTTCATTACAGGTTTCCAGCCCCTGCTTCACGATGACATGACAGGTCGAACAGGCGCACACACCGCCACATACATGCTCCAAATCCACTCCATGGCCCATCGCAATGTCTAAAATACTCCCCGGCAGCCCGGTGGCACCGTAAGGAATCTTTTCTGGATTGACCGGGACAGTCGTCGTACTCCCATTTGGGTGGATGAATGTCACAGTGTAGGAGACTTGAGGAAGTTCATAATCGGCCTTTTCAATATACGGGTTCGTCCCGCCCATGTGCTGTTCCTTTCTGAAGATAACGCCGGCCCCGGTTCAGTATTGACACCGGAGAAACCTGCGTGCTAGTCTTAGTCCGACCATATTGATCGGAGATCATTATAGTCTCCGATCTAATCGATCGGCAATAGCAATGTTGAAGATATCAAAAAAAGCTGATTACGCGCTCATGGCGTTGCAACACATTGCTTCAGTGCAGTTCGGCGATGTGACACCGGGCCGCGTGGTGAACACGAAAGAGATCGCTGAGGAATACAACATTCCGCTGGAATTGTTGGCAAAGGTTCTTCAGGTCCTTTCAAAGACCGGCCTCATCGAAAGCCACAATGGTCCCAAAGGGGGATATCTCCTGGCACGAAACGCAAGAGAGATAACGATTGCGCAAATCATCGAAAGCATCGAAGGCCCGCTTGCCATCACCGATTGTTCGCACGAAAAAGACGGCGAATTTTGTATGCAGCGTGAACACTGCAACATTCGCACGCCGCTACTGAAAATCCAAGACAGCATCTATCAGTTACTGAACAACATGACATTGGGAGACATGATGGGCGGCACACCGCTCATTACGATTCAGTCTCCTACGACACAAGGAGTTGGACGATGAAGCTTCCGATTTTCCTCGATAACCATTCCACTACTCCCATGGACCCGCGAGTTCTGGAGGCAATGCTGCCCTATTTCGTGGAAAAGTTTGGTAACGCCGCCAGTCGTAATCATGCCTTCGGATGGGCCGCGGAAGAAGCGGTGGAACAGGCGCGCTAACAAATTGCGAAGTTGATCAAGGCCGACTCCAAAGAAATCGTCTTTACCAGCGGGGCTACCGAATCAAACAACCTCGCGTTGAAGGGCGTCCTGGAGATGTACAAGGAGAAAGGATCCCACATCATTACGTCGTCCACCGAACATCGAGCCGTGCTGGATACAACCAAGTCCCTTGAAGCCAAGGGGCTGGCGACCGTGACCTATCTGCAGGTCGATAAATACGGCATGGTAAACCCGCAAGATGTGCAGAATGCCATCACCGACAAGACGATCTTGATCTCCGTCATGTTGGCCAACAACGAAATCGGCACGATCAATCCTATCCAGGACATCGGCAAGATCGCGAAAGCAAGAGGGGTGCTGTTTCATTGCGATGCCGCCCAGGGCGTCGGCAAAATACCGGTCGATGTCCAAGCCATGGGCATTGATCTCATGTCGTTCACCGCCCACAAAATCTACGGACCCAAGGGGGTCGGTGCCCTGTATGTCAGAAAGAGGAACCCCCGCGTACGCATCGCCGCTCAGATGGACGGAGGGGGCCATGAACGAGGCATGCGATCCGGCACCTTGCCGGTTCCTTTGATTGTGGGATTCGGCAGGGCTTGTGAAATTTGTGAGCAGGAAATGACGGCGGAAGCGGCGCGGCTGACGAAAATGCGAGACCGCCTTCAGGCCGATATTATGGCGGCGCTTGAGGAAAGCTACCTCAACGGCCACCCGACGAATCGTTTGCCGGGCAATCTCAATATTTCGTTCGCGTATGTCGAGGGAGAGTCGCTGCTCATGGGCATGAAGGACATCGCGCTGTCATCGGGCTCTGCCTGCACATCAGCCACGCTGGAACCCTCATATGTATTGCGCGCACTCGGCGTCGGGACGGAGCTCGCTCACTCTTCGATCCGCTTCGGTTTGGGTCGCTTCAACAGCGATGAAGAGATTGACTATACGATCAAGAAGGTTATTGAGGTCGTCACCAAGTTGCGGGAGATGTCCCCGCTGTATGAAATGGCGAAAGAAGGGGTTGACCTGAAATCCGTTCAATGGGCGGCGCACTAACTGGAACACAATCGTAAATTTGGGAGGACACCATGGCATATAGCGATAAAGTCGTCGATCATTTCAACAATCCCCGTAACATGGGAAGCTTCAAGAAGGACGAAGAGGGAGTAGGTACCGGGATGGTGGGAGCTCCGGAGTGCGGGGACGTCATGAAGCTGCAGATCAAGGTGCAGAACGATACGATCGTCGATGCCAAGTTCAAGACCTTCGGCTGCGGATCGGCGATCGCCAGCTCGAGCCTGGCAACCGAATGGCTCAAGGGAAAGACGGTCGAGGAAGCCCAGAAGATCAAGAATACGGACATTGTGCAGGAATTGAACCTCCCACCGGTTAAAATTCATTGCTCAGTCCTCGCGGAAGATGCCATTAAAGCCGCGTTGGCCGATTATCAGAAGAAGACCGATGCAGAGTCGGCCGGCATCAAGTAACGGTCACGAAGGGAGCGACACAATGGATACCACACATGTCGAGACTCAAGCTCCGATCATTTCTCTCACCGATGCAGCTTTGAAGGAAGTGAAGCGGCTGATCAATGTCCAAGGAATCGAGGAAGGCGGCCTTCGCCTCGGGGTGAAAGGAGGAGGCTGTTCGGGCCTCAGCTATACGATCAACTTCGATGACAAGATCGGTCAGTACGATCAAGTCCATGAGATCGACGGTGTCAAAGTGATCGTGGATGCCAAGAGCGCGATCTACCTCCAGGGGACCCAATTGGACTACCAAAAGGACCTCATGGGTGGAAACTTCAAGTTCCTCAACCCGAACGCCAACAAAACCTGCGGTTGCGGAGAATCGTTCTCAGCCTGACTTGAATCACCTAAGATACGGACCAGGCATGGTGCGCGTACCATGCCCGTTTGCTCATGAGTCACGATCAACCATCAACTCATTCGGATCCGCGTCGCCAGCTGCAGATGGCCCGGAGCATGTGCTGGCATTGTCAGTCGGAAGTGACCGGAGAATACTTCTGTGAACGATGCGTGAAAGTTCAGCCCGTCTCGAAAGAAACCGACTATTTCACCTGCCTGGGATTTCCGCGGCGCCTCATGCTCGATCAGAAGAAACTGGAGGCCAAATTCTACGAACTGAGCCGGACATTCCATCCGGACTTTTATCAGACGAAGACCGCGGCCGAACAGACCATCAGTCTCAGCAACGCCGCCGTCCTCAATACCGCCTATCGCACGCTCCGTGATCCCATTCAGCGTGCAGAATATCTATTGGCCCTAGAAACCGGATCGGTCAAAGACATTAGAACCTCTCCCCCGGCCGATCTCTTCGAGGAGATTCTGGAGCTACAAGATACTTTGGAGGAGTATCGGGCGTCGGATCGTGATTCGGACAAGGGCCGCCGGCTCCGTGCCCTTCTTCAGACCGAACAGGACGCGTTGGAGCGACGCAAGGAAGAGATGGAATCTCAACTTCGACGGCTGTTCGTCGATTGGGACCAGTTACAAGACGCCGGTGAAGCCACGCCCCAAGCGAGGGTGGAACGGGACAACATCCTGAAGCAGATGCGCGATCTCCTCTCGCACCGGACCTATATCAACAATATCGCCAATGATCTGGCGGCAACAATCGCCTGAGAAACTCTTTTCAGCACCTGTGACATGGCACGGATAGTCGGCATCGACTTAGGCACAACCAATTCGCTGGTTGCATACATGAAGGACGGCCAGCCTTGTGTCGTCCCGGATCGCCGCGGCCGGACGATGGTGCCTTCGGTCGTTGCATTGACCGATAATGGAATGATCGTCGGAGATTCGGCGAAGGAGCATTTAACTCGGAATCCCGAGCGTACCGTCTATTCGGTGAAGCGCTTCATGGGAAAGGGATTGGCCGATGTGGAGGACGAGCTCCGCTATTTCCCGTATCACCTCACCGAAAGCGGCGGTGTCATCCGGATCCGATTGGGACCAAAAAGTTACTCGCCGCCGCAGATTTCCGCCATGATCCTCAAGGAATTGAAGTTGCGCGCAGAAGCCTACCTCGGCGAAAGCATTACCAAAGCCGTCATCACCGTGCCGGCCTACTTCAACGATAGCCAGCGACAGGCGACCAAAGACGCAGGCCTCATTGGCGGGTTGGAAGTCTTGAGGATCATCAATGAGCCGACCGCCGCCTCTCTCGCCTACGGACTTCAGAAGAACACGCAAGGTACCATCGCCGTCTATGATTTCGGTGGCGGCACGTTCGATATATCGATCCTGAAATTGAAAGATGGAATCTTTGAGGTCCTCTCGACCAACGGCGATACACACCTCGGCGGAGACGATCTCGATCGCTTATTAGTCGATCTCTTTGTTGCGGAAATCCGGACGCGCGAAGGAATCGACATAAGGGGTTATCCCGATCACATGCAGTCTGTCAGGCTGGAAGCGGAGCGGGCCAAGATCCGTTTGTCCGACGAGCTGAAAACCGAGGTCGCGATCGAGTTACCTGAAGACAAAGGGCACTTCACCAGAGAGTTGACGCGTGATCAGCTCGAATCACTGGCGATCGGTGTAATCGAGCGTACCCTGGCTCCCTGTCGTATGGCGTTAAAGGACGCCGGGCTCACTCCCAAAGACATCGATGAAGTGATCTTGGTCGGAGGTTCCACCCGCATGCCGCTGGTTCGGCATCGCGTGGAGGCTCTCTTCGGGAAGCCGCCGCATTGCCATCTGAACCCGGACGAAGTCGTCGCACTGGGGGCGGCGGTACAAGCGGATATTTTGAGCGGCGGAACGACAGACATGTTGTTGTTGGATGTGACGCCCCTGTCTCTCGGCATCGAAACGATGGGCGGCGTCATGAGCAGCCTCATCCGCCGAAACACGACCATTCCAGCGAGCGCCAAGGAAATGTTTACGACCTACGTCGACGGTCAGACAGGCGTAGACATCCATATCCTGCAAGGGGAGCGGGAACTCGTCAAAGACAATCGCAGCCTGGCACGATTCCGGCTGAAAGTACCGCCCCTCCCGGCCGGCGTCCCGCGCATCGAGGTGACGTTTTTAATCGATGCCAACGGAATTTTGAACGTCACGGCGACGGACATGCGGACGGGTCAAAGCCAGTCGATCGACGTCAAACCTTCCTACGGACTATCCGACACGGAAGTGGAACGGATGATCGAGGATTCGTTCAAGTTTGCGGCGGAGGACATCAGCGCTCGAAAGCTGATCGAGACGCGTTTAGACGCTGAAGCGTTGATCAAGGCGACCGCCAGGTCGTTGGCGGATGCAGGCCATCTGGTGGCGCGTGAGGAGGCCGATGCCGTCCGCGCCGTGCTGTCTCAGTTGTCCGCCGCAAAAGACGGGACAGATCACCGTGCCATCCGGACGCGCATGGCGGATCTCGAACAGGCCGCGAAGCATTTGAACGTCGTGATGCTGGACGATTCGCTCAAGAAAGGTCTGGAAGGAAAAAAAATATCGGAGGTGTCATGACAGTGGAGAGGCAGTCATGGATCTGAAGTGGCAAGATGCCGAAGAAATCGCCATCCGGCTGGTAGAAGAACACCCTGAAACCGATCCGCTCACCGTACGCTTCACCGACATGCATACCTGGATCGTGGCACTCCCGGAATTTAAGGACGATCCAAAGAAATCGAACGAGAAGATTTTGGAAACGATTCAGATGGCTTGGCACGAAGAATATCAGGATTCAAAATCATAGTCACGCGGTGACTAGTTGCCGTCTCCGGCCGGTTGTCCCTCGGGAATTTGATCCAACTTGTAGAAATCCGTCGGATCCAACCGGCGCTGGGCCGCCTGGGTCGGCTCACTTCCTTTCGCAAAGAGCTCAACCGTGCCCTTCTGCCCTTCTTCTTCTTGCTCCGACTCCAGAAGGCCCGTAGCGGCATCGACCTTCACGAAGGTGACCCCGTCGGGAATTTCAAACGGGACGACCGGCAGCTGCTTGAGCGCCTCTTTCATGAACGCGACCCAGATCGGTAAAGCCGAACGCGCTCCCGTTTCACTCTCTCCGAGTGAGCGCCGGTCGTCAAAACCGACATAGACGCCGGTCACCAGATTCGGGGTTCCACCGATAAACCAGGCATTGATGTAGTCATTGGTCGTGCCGGTTTTCCCGGCGATCGGACGTCCCAGAGTTTTCGCCGCCTGCCCGGTACCCCTCTGTACGACATCCTCCATCATGTTGGTAATCAAATAGGCCGTCTCCTTAGCCATAACCTCATGAGGCTGGGGCTCAGTCACTTCGAGGACCTTGCCCATGTTATCTTTCACCGATTTGACGGCGAAGGGCTCCACTCGACTTCCCTGGTTCAAGAATACGCCATAGACCGAAGTCAACTCCATCAAACCGACCGAAGAAGTGCCGAGGCCCAGGGACAGATCGGCGGGCAGCGGGCTGGTGACTCCGACAGATCGTGAAAACTCGATCACATTCTTCACACCGACCTTATCCAACAACCGAACCGTCGCAAGATTGTGCGACTGAGCCAGCGCATCCCGTAGACTGACCATGCCGTGAAACTTCCGGCCGTAGTTTTCCGGCTTCCAAATCTTTTCGTCCTGTTCCTCCTCATAGACGACCGGGGCGTCGAGGATCTGTGTGGCAGGACTCAATCCCTGACTCATGGCGGTGGCATAAATCAGCGGTTTGAACGCGGATCCCGGTTGCCGATGGGCCTGCACCGCACGGTTGTATTCACTGCGGGAGAAATCATAGCCACCCACCATCGCGCGAATCCCACCCCCTTTGGGATCGATCGCAATCAGGCCGCCTTCGACCATCGGCGTCTGCTCCAGCGTGAGGTGCACTCCATCCTTGGTAAGTTTTTTCACGCCGATTTCGATGACATCCCCGGGCTTCAAAAGCGACTTGAGGTTCGGGTTGACGACGAAATCCACCGTGGGATCCGGCCCTTTGACAATCCGCTTGGCCCA
>DATIGP010000281.1:0-7826 GCA_035454625.1 Nitrospira sp. | reverse complement strand
ACGGCAACGTCCGGAGTGCGTGCCAATATCAATCCGATATACCGAACGGCACGGTGGGCATTTTCTGAATCGTCGACCGCCACTAAAAGACGCATCTGGGTTTCAGGCCTTTCAGCTAAGAATCCGTCGAAGTCGATGCATCTGATTCATGTAAGGATCGGCGCGACATAGGTTTCTCGAACACTACGAGTAACATAGTCATACTATCGCTCCGATGAGCGAGCTTCAACCATGTGCTTGATGGGTTGAAAAACCGAGTGTTCATCGCAGCGAATGCTGTTTACCCCGCGATCACCGGCGCACTCCGCCCCTCAACAAGAGGCCGATAGTATGTCGCGTCCGACGGCGGGACGGGCTCGCTGAACCGGAAGATCGTGCTCCGTCACAAGATGTTCGACGATCTCCCGGCGCTCAGCGGGCCCTACAGCTTTTTTGCGATACTATTCTTCAGCGCTCTAGATGAGGAGCCTTCTCCCCTCAGCCACGACACGCCATCACTGCATCGGTGAATACAGCACCCCTCACAACTTGTTTCTACTGATTGATCTCGTCCACGACATCCTTTCTCGTTCCTCCGCCGGTGGATGGGTACACATCACCTTTCGAGCCTACACCCTCGACGACATCCTTTCTCCGCCCCTCCGCACCGGGTGTCATACTATCAGGCTGCACCCCTTTGCTCTTCGAGGGAGTCTCCATAATATCCACTCTTTTCTGGCCCGCGGCCTTCTTACCGCTGACAGACGCCGGGCTCTCCTTTTTCCCCTGCGTGTCCGCAGCGAAGCTGTCGGAAGCGTTCAAGGCTAGGGTTGCAGCCATCATCGAAAAGAATCCAACTGTCGCTAGGGTCTTCCCGCTCATAACATCCTCCTTCTGATTAGGCTGGTTAGACATGCCCCATGAATTCTCGCTCTAATGCGCTTCCATTTACAACCAACGAATCTGCACAGGCTGAAAATAATGTGGTTATGATCATCGTGAATCTGGTCGCGCCATGTCAACTAGCGCTACCCCAATGATCGGAGAGACGGCGCAGCATGAAAGGCGGTGGGCCGATTAAGCCGCTCATCGCGAGAACATAACAAGTGTCAGGGCAGCGGGTGAAGACCTTTTGCGGGTGAAATCGCTTGGGCCTCACAAACACCTACCGGATTCTTTCGGAAGCGACTCCGACGACTTACTGACAACGACCCACTGGTGGGCTCTGCTCTCGCCTCTGGCTCGGAAGTCGGATAAGCTGCACAAAGCGCCTTGCCTCATCCTTGAACCGTACACCCGGAGGGACTGTCTATGAAATGTCCACAATGTTTGGCGGAAAATGTCGCCTCGGCGACGAAGTGCTCAGTGTGTGAGCAGACATTGAGTCCACCGCGAGTCACACCAGCGCGATATATGAGCTTCTATGCGGAGTATTTTGCCTTTCGGGAATTGGTGACACCCCAGCTGATTAAAGTCGTCTACATCGTCGGAGCGCTATTCATCACCGCCGCGGGGATCTTGTCGATCGTGTCACCCGATACGCTAGAAGAGTATGAGGCTGGGCCCATCGTGATTCGCCTGGGCGGAATCGCGGTCCTCCTGATAGGTAATCTGGTGTGGCGCATGATGTGTGAAGGGGCCATCCTACTTTTCAGTTTGCATGAGCTGCTGGTGAGCATCGATACGCGGGCGAGGGTTCTCGTGCGGCAGGGCAAACGCGTTGAACCGTGAGTCGGTTCATCCCGCACGCCTGACGGATATTTCCTAACCTCTACTGGAGCGCGGCGGGGAGATTGCGCGAGAGGCCCTCCGCGTCTTGAAGAGCGACGTACCCGCCTGCTCAGGCGCGGATCACAATCAGACTCTCAAGAGGCTGTTCCGACGACCATCGCAAGGGTATTTGCCTATTGCGAGAACTCCTCCGATGAAGAACGATTACTGTATGGCCCTCAACGACCTCGTTGATAAAAACAGCATACTGGAAGGCCTCCCGCTGACGGAGCGCCGGTTGATTGTCCCGTCTTGCGAGATCGTCGAATTACACCTCGGCGACAGCATTGAAGAAGACGGTCGCCCCATTCAGTTCCTGCACTTTCCCATCAATTCCGCGATCAGTATGACCAACCGGCAGGACCAGGAACACATCGTGGAAGTGACCGTGACGGGAAGAGAAGGCTGCAGCGGGGCGTCCATCGTGTTGGGCGACGATCGTTCACCCTGTATGGCCATGGTGCAAATCCCCGGCCTCGCTGTACGACTCGCTGTGTCCGAAGTGATGGACAAACGTTCGAAGCTTCCCTATCTGCATGCTGCGGTTGCCCGATATGACTTGCTGATCATGAACCTTGCCGTCATTTCCGTGGGATGCAGTCAATTCCACTCGCCGGGTCAACGTCTGGCCCGTTGGCTCAAGGCTCATTGGCACCGTACGGGGATTGAATCGTTTCCGTTCTCAAGTGACTTCCTCGCACTTCAAGTAGGTGTGGACTCCGCGATTGTCAAAGAGTCGCTGGCTGACTTTAAGAAACAGGGGATCGTGGAAGTCGGACGAAATACCGTCGTCATCACAGACCAGGCCAAGCTCGAACGAGAGGCGTGCCGCTGCTATGCCTCGGCAAAAGAATCGGTGGCGGAGTACATCGGAGCCTTGGGTGATCTGTCGAGGAGTCATAGTCACTCTCAGCGAACCTAAGTCACCAAGCGGACCCAACCGTCGTCATTTGGGTGGAGATTGAGCCATGAGAATGTGGTTTTGGTACCAGATCCTCATAGTCGCCCTGATCGGCACGACACTATCTACTGCAGATTCCGCTGAGACAAAGCTGCTGTTACGCGCTCAAGGCGCCAGCATCCCGGCTGGAAAACCTATAGCACTGGGCAAAGTGGAGGTGGCGTTCTATAGCGCAATTCGAGTCGTCGTCACCACACACTCCGACTCCAACGCAAATACGACCATCCAACTCATCCTCATGGAGGGAGATGAGCAATATCTCACATCTCTCGACACCATCGTGATCCCACCAAAATCGTCGATAACCAGACTCTATCCCGTTCCCGGAAGAAAATTGCTCATCGAAGCGGCGACAGATGGAAGCTCAGGCTCTACGAGTGTCGATGTCATCGTGTATGGGACTCAGTAATATTGCGCGGTTCTCTATACTGTTCACTCGGTTGACCATGCTTTGGCTTGAAAGGCCCGCCTTATCAGCGGGCCTTAGTTTCAGAACATTGTCGGAGGGGATGGGTGCTCCATCCGCCCACATCGGAGACGCAAGAACGAGAAATACATGCCTAGTATCCGCCGCCTGGCCCCCCCGATGATCCTGTGCCGGCACCGGATTCTGTGCCGCTGGATGTACCACCGGGGGCGTTGACGGTGTTTCCCCTGCTAGCAGATCCGGCTCCAGCGCCAGAGTCGCTACCATTAGCCGTTCCTATGCCAGGATTGGTGGGCTCGCCACTCGCTCGACCTAACGAGTCCTTTCCCATCTTGCCCGATGATTCATGACCTTGCTTCGTGGGTTTTTCGGCTGAGCTCGCCGATTTATTCCCTTTGGTGCTGCCGGATTGGGACTGGGTGCCGCTCTTCGGTTGCTCTGCCGGCACAGGGCCGCCGGTGAACAAAAGAATTCCGCTTGCTACCAGTATGGTGCCCATAAACGTATTCCAACGTTCCATATCGTTCTCTCCCTTTAGTGCCTCGTTCTTTAGTGCCTCGTTCAGACAGCAAAGCGCCCTGGCTCACAAGTCAGGTCTGGTGTTTGCTTGGCAAACTCTTCGCTGACCGTCCAGCCTCCTTCATCGCCTTCTGTCCTTTTTCTGCTCCCTGTTCTGCAAATTCCTTCGCCGACCGTCCGGCATCCCGGACAGCCTCTTCCCCCTTCTCATAATATTCCTTCCCTCGTTCCACGGCAGTATCCCAAACCTTTTGCCCCTCCTCCATCATTTCGTCCTTTGCCCGATTGGCATAGTCCCGTAGCTTGCTGCGGAGCTCTGTGCCCCGTTCAGGCGCAAATAACAGCGCAACCCCGGCCCCAATCAACGCTCCCGCTATAAACACGGACCATGCCATGGCGTCCCCGTTTCCTTCATCGTAGTGGTTTCCGTTGTGCATAGGATCGTCCTCCTTCAGGATCTAATAGTGAACATGATGATGCTTAGCCCCACTTTAGCCAAGCCTCACGAGGCTCCATACTAGGAAAAATCACAGGCTGGACGAATTTGACGAGTTCAATTGGCTGTAAAGCTTCTGAACACCTAGGATACTGGACACCGAGGTTCTGAACGTATCCAGTGAACTGTGAGGTAAGTCTAAATTACCGGGCAAAAGTCTCAGGCCGGTAGACAATTGGTGGACCGAGGACGCTCCTGTTCTGCTAGACCAGCTCTTTTGTCATTCTCTCCATCCCTCCCATATACGGTCGCAGCACGGATGGAATCTCAACGGAACCGTCCGGCTGTTGGAAATTTTCCAAGATGGCCACCACGGTTCTGCCGACGGCCAGGCCTGACCCGTTGAGCGTGTGGACAAAGTCGGTCTTCGCGTCTTTCTTTCCACCGGCCGGGCGATACTTGATGCCCGCTCTCCTGGCCTGAAACGACTCAAAATTGCTGCAGGACGAAATCTCCCGGTACTGTTGCTGAGAGGGCAGCCATACCTCGAGGTCATACGTCTTGGCGGCGGAAAATCCCATATCCCCGGTGGAGAGGGTGATGACGCGATAGGGGAGGTTCAACCCCTGTAGGATCGACTCCGCATGGCCCGTCAGGCGCTCAAGCTCTTCATATGAGCGATCCGGTGTCGTAAAGACCACGAGCTCGACCTTGTTGAATTGGTGAAGCCGAATCAGGCCCCTCGTGTCTTTTCCATACGACCCTGCCTCTCGCCTGAAACAAGGCGTGTAGGCGGTATAGCGGAGCGGCAGCCCGTCTTCGTTCAGGATCTCCTCACGATGCAGGTTCGTCACCGGCACTTCGGCGGTCGGAATCAAGAAGTACTCTTCGTCCCGCAGGCGAAAGAGATCCTCTTCAAATTTCGGTAGCTGACCGGTGCCCGTCATGGTTGGGCGATTCACCATGAGAGGAGGGATTACTTCTCGATAGCCATGTTTGGTGGTGTGCCGATCCAGCATGTAGTTGATCAATGCTCGCTCCAGCCTCGCACCGGCACCGGTCATGACGGAGAACCTGGCTCCGGCAATCTTCGCGGCTCGATCGAAGTCCAGAATCCCGAGGTTCTCTCCGACTTCCCAGTGAGGTTTGGGGGGGGCCGAAAAGGACGGGATGGTGCCCCATCGGCGAACCTCCACATTTTCTGATGCATCGGCCCCTACCGGGACCGAGGCGTGGGGGAGATTGGGGATGCGAAGCGCGACATCCGTGAGCGCCTCCTCGACCTTCCGGAGGGTTCCGTCGGCGTCCTTGATCCGATCTCCCAACTGCTTCATCGCCGCCACGGCCGCTTCAGCCGGCTCTTTCGCCCGACGCAGCCGAGCCACTTCTTCAGAACCCTTATTGAGTTCATGCCTCAACTGCTCGACCTGCGTCGTCGCGGCCCGCCGTTCTTCGCTCAATTTTCGGAGATCCGCCCAGGGGACGTCGTGGCCACGTCGTCCCAGAGTGGTGCGGATATGGTCGAGGTTGTCGCGGAGAAGTTTGAGATCGTACACAGGTTGCTCTTCGAAAAACGCCTGGAATCTAGCACCTGAGTTGCGGAGAGTCAACGAAACCGGCCGCCGCACCATGACCCTGCAACCCGGTGCAGAGATTGACATCAATCCGGCATGAAGGACAGGATAGACCCATGCGTCAAATCTCCAATCCTCCAAACCCGTTTGATTCGCGGCATCGGGACCTGCTTGAACCGGCGGGCACAGTGGAGCTGACGCTCTATGCGGACGACAGTCGAGAAATTTTGAGCCGTAACGACAGTCCGGATTTGCCTTTTCGGTGGAGCGTGAATCCCTATCGAGGCTGCTTTCATGCCTGCGCCTATTGTTATGCGCGTCCTTCTCACGAATATTGGGGATTCGGTGCCGGGACCGATTTCGAAAGCAAGATCGTCGTAAAGGAGGACGCGCCGCGACTTCTCCGGCGCGCCTTTGAGAAACCGTCATGGCAGGGAGAACTGATCGTCTTTTCTGGAAACACGGACTGTTACCAGCCGCTCGAGTCGGAGTACGGTCTCACCAGGGCTTGTTTGGAGGTCTGTGCGGACTATCGGAATCCTGTCTGTATCATCACAAAAGGCGCGTTGATTCTTCGGGATTTGGATGTCTTGGTTCGATTGCACGGGGATGCATCGGTCGTCGTGTATTTCAGCATTCCGTTCTCCTCTGAGGATGTCGCCCGCAAGGTGGAGCCGCATGTGCCGTCGATCGCCAAGCGGCTCTTCGCCATGAAGGTCCTTTCCGATGCCGGTATTCCAACCGGTCTTTCGATCGCACCGGTCATTCCCGGTTTGAATGAGGATGATATTCCCGAGTTGCTGGATCGCGCATATGACGCCGGGGCCCGTACGGCGACCTACAGTCTCTTAAGGCTGTCGGGCAGTCTGGAAAAGGTGTTTCTGGAGCGGATGAGTGAGGCCTTTCCGGAACGGCTGGGCAAAATTACCAATCGTCTCCGTGAGATCCGGGGCGGGGCCTTGACGGAGAGTCGGTTTTTCAAGCGGCAGCAGGGACGGGGGCCCTATTGGAAAATGATCGAACAGTTATTTGAGCTTGCGAAACGGAGGGCAGGTTTTCCTGAAGATTGTATGAGCCCCACTCCTCGGACATTCCGTCGACCAGGTCAGGAACAGCCGTCTCTGTTTTGATGGAGAGGAATAATGATGAAGCATAACCCGGGATTTTTGCAACTTGTCGAACGGGCAAAACGGCGTGTCAAGGAGTGCAGCGCGGCCGAGGTAAAGGCCCGGCTCGACCGGGGTGATCGGTTCCATTTCATCGATGTGAGGGAAGATCACGAATTCGCCAAGGACCATGCTCGAGGCGCTCGCCATCTCGGGAAGGGAGTCATTGAGCGGGATATCGAGTCGATGGTTCCTGATAAGCATGACTCAATCGTGCTCTATTGCGGCGGAGGGTATCGTTCGGCGTTGGCGGCCGATTCCTTACAACAGATGGGGTACGGAAACGTGATGTCGATGGATGGAGGGATTCGCGCCTGGCGGGAGGCCGGGTATCCGCTGGAGTGAGGATGCGGCAAAAGCCCGCCAGCGTCGTTCTCGCATCGCTCAAGGCCTCAACGTACCACCGGGCAAGAGCTGCGGGAGCAGCTCAGGGCGGGCGGGTGAGAAAGTTTACGCCTCAGCCTCTAGGACACTGGGCGCTCACCAACTCGCGCCCGTCCGCAGACGTGACGCTCCTTATTCATCGCGTCGCGGACCTCGCTGCGGCCTTGTCGGAGGAGCGTTTTCACTCATCCTCTAAGACCCTACTTGTTCGCCCGATCGAATTCCTTGATGACCTGCTCGGTGAGATCGATCGTATCCTTGTTGTAGATCACGATCTTCACGGTCTGTTCGCTGCCTTTGTCGACGACGAGTGAGATTCCTCCTTTTTCGGCGACCGTTTGTGTCGCCGCGGAGATTTTCTTCATGTACTCGTCGACCAACTCCTTCTGTTTTTTCTGGAGTTCCATGTTGAATTCCTGCGCACGCTTCTGGAAGTCCTGGACCTTCGTCCGGAATTGCCCTTCCTTGTCCTTCTTTTCCACGTCGGTCCACTTGGGGGCTTGTTCCTTCAATTGCTTCTCATAATTGCGAAGGTCTTCCTCATCTTTGGCAAGAAGCTTCTGCCTGGTCGAGACATATTCCTTCAGCCCCTCGAGCGCTCGCTTCCCTG
>DATIGP010000280.1:0-4010 GCA_035454625.1 Nitrospira sp. | reverse complement strand
GAACGTCGGGATCGGAGCGTCGGCCTCGTTCTAACCCAGAAAAAGGATCAGAGAGCGGAGTTCACAATTGGTAGTTAAGTTAGCCCGCCACGCGTCAGAATCCAGGCCATACTGGGTTTTCAGGAGGGCGGGATCTATCGCGGTGTGAGGTGCGATGAGCGGTAAGGGGGCCAAGGAGTTTCCCTGCCTGGATCGGTTCAGATCCTATTTCCGCAGTCTCTTGCCAAGAGCGTGTTTTCTGACTTGCTTCAAAAACATTTTACCGAGAGTAGTTCCTGCCCGAATTTCTTTTCGAGCTACGATTCCGTACATAAACAGCCTTCGGATTATCTTCGATCCAGACATCCATCGTGCCCGATTACAGATTCCACAGCATGGGAGATAGTTATCAATTAAAGATGTGCCTCCTATCGCATGCGGTCTCACATGGTCAGCGTGCCAGTTTCGACCGAGTGGTCCACCGCACACATGACATCGTCCACCTGTCTTGGCGCGAATCAATCGGCGAATGGCAAGAGAGGGACCTCTCGGTCTTGTTTTAGCCATCATTGGTGCAGTTTACTTTGTACGGATCCACAGGTCTATTGCGGTGTGAGGTGCGATGAGCAGTGAGTGGCAAGTACGAGCGGAGAGGCGAGGAACGAGCCGATAAGCCACGCGCCGCGAAATGGTTCCTGCTTGCGCATGCCTGGCACCGTTTCTTTTGACAACGTTGTTCACTCTTCGCCGAAGTAGTCGGAATCGATCTTCTTTACCTCGTAGGATCTGAAACAAAAGAAAGGGGTCGGGAGTCTTAATTTCGTGCCGGCGCTCAAACAAAGACTCCCGACCCCTTTTCTGGGGCTTATGGGCCAAGCGAACACGAGGCGAAACGGCGGCCAACAAGGCCCGCGGCCAGCGAAAGTAGCGGGGCGTCCGGGGGTGGTGTGATCTGTTTTTGCAGGGAGAAGTAACCGGCCACCATCGGCACCGCATGAGTCAGCGGGCAAGTTTGGAAAGGCAGCCGGTGTATCGTTACATAAGAAGGAAAATAACCTTCATGCAATATCACCTCCCCTCAATTGACCCTAATATCTTATCAGTCCAGAGATGCTAAACCAAAACCGATCACTCCAGGGTCCCGCCCCGCTTGCATCTCCTTCTCCACCCCCCGTACAATGTCCAATTCCTGGGCTAACCTATTGGCTTTTTAGCGGTTTGGGCCATTTCTTAGCGAAGGATTCAGGCCGGCATGCGCATCGAGTATACAAAGGGTGACCGCGCCTCCAAAGAGCTGATCCAGCTCCATCGAAAAGCCTCATTGGAGTCCGCCGGCCGGAAGATGAAGGTTCTGCTGATTTTTCCGCCCGAGTGGTTCCCCTCCGAACCCTATCTGAGCCTTCCCTCCCTCACCTCCGTCCTCCGCAAAGCCGGCCATACGGTGATTCAGAAGGACGTCAATCTCGAAATGTGGGACTGGTACTTCAGCGAGGACTTCTTGAAGAAAGTCCTGCGGAAAGTGCCCCAGCAGCTCGACCGCCTCAGGAAGCTCGCCAACAAGCGCGACCTGACGGATTATGAGATGGATGTGCAGCTGGCGCTGTGCGACGTGACGCGGCAGCGGATCGACGAGCTGATCAAGAAGGCGGAGAAGGCGAAGGCGATCGTCCGAGGCGAAGTCTTCTACGATATCGACCAGTTAGAGTGGGCGATTCAAGTCTTCCGCGAAGTCACGCAGACCATTTCGTTGGTCTATGCGCCGGCCCGCATCTGCATGCCGCCGATGGAGACCGACCTGTCCTATAAGGTGTTCGCCTCCAACGAAGTCATCGAGGCGGTGAACGATGAGCAAGTGAACGTGTATCGCGACGTCTTCGATCACATCTTAAAGTCGGTGCTCGAAGCTGAGAAACCCGACGTGGTCGGCATCTCCATTGTCCTTCAGCAGCAAATCTTCTCGACGATGACCTTCTGCGCCCTGATCAAGCAGCAGTTCCCCCATATCCACGTGACCATCGGCGGCAATACGGTCACCCGCCTGCGCGACGTGCTGCCCCAGTCGCCGCTCTTTCAATTCTTCGACAGCGCGGTGGTGTATGAAGGGGAAACGGCGTTTTTGCAGTTGGTCGAGGCGGTGGGGGCGAAGCGGGATCTCAGCAGCGTGCCTAATACCATCTATAAGGACGCCACTGGCGTGCACGAGTCGGCCCTGAGCTATGCCGAGGACATGGCGGAGCTGCCGCCGCCGGATTTCGACGGGTTGCCGCTGCAGAAGTATTTCGTTCCGACGAGGATTCTGCCCTATCTTGCCACGCGCGGCTGCTACTGGGGCCGCTGCGAGTTCTGCGATCACGGCGAGGGCTATACCGCCGGGTACCGGTCGAAGAAGATTCAGGACGTGCTGGCCGACATTCGATACCTCAAGGACAAGTACGGCGTCCGCCATTTCCACTTCACCGACGAATCCTATCCGCCGGCCTTGTTTCGAAAGCTCGCGCGGGGCTTGGTCGAAGAGAAGATGGACATCTTCTGGACTACCCACATGCGATTTGAAAAAAGCTTGCTCGACTCGCAAGTCTGGCAAGACGCGCGCGACTCGGGCTGCCGCTATCTCCACTTCGGCTATGAATCGGGCGTCGAGCGGGTGCTGCAGCTCATGGACAAGGCGACGACGACCGAGATCATGACGAAACACTTGAAGTATACGGCGGAAGCGGGCATCTGGAACCACTGCATGGGTTTCTTCGGCTTTCCCGGCGAAACGCGCGAAGAAGCCTGGCAGTCCGTCCAGTTCCTCGAACAGAACAAAGACTATGTCCATTCGCTCGGCTTCGGCACGTTCGATCTCGGCCGGCACAATCCCGTGGCAAAGCATCCGGAGCGATGGGGCGTGACGGCCTACAAGAACCCGGAGTGGGACCTGGCGCTCGACTATTACTTCACGGTGAAAGAGGGCCTGAGCATCGAAGAGGCGGAGCGGGTGTTCCAGGAGTTCGAACGTAACCATAATCCGGGTTGGGATCTGCGGCTTTACATTCGGGAATATATTTTCCTGTATATCTGTAAGTTCGGATTACAGAAGTTGCCGGATTTGCAATATCGGTCCATGAAAACTGCAGGAGTCACGCCGACGTTGGCGGGCAAAATGTAGGGGTACCGTAAGGGGTAAGGGGTGAGACGTAAGTGGCGAGAATGCAGCTCAGAAAATTCGCCTGACGCCTGACGTTTCACGCCTAACGAATATGACTGAACTGCTGCAAATAGAGCCGAAATCTCAGCTGACGAACGGCGCGCGCAAGACCTCCAAGGTCATGCTGCTGTTTCCGCCCGAGTGGGTGCCGACGGCGCCCTATCTGGCGCTGCCGTCGTTGACCGCCGTGCTGCGCGAAGCGGGGCATGCCGTCGTCCAGCGCGACATCAACATCGAGATGTACGACCACTTCTTCACGACCGAGTTTTTGGTCTGGATCAGAGCCAGGCAGACGATGCAGCTCAGGTCGCTGCAGATGAAGGAGAAGCGGGGAGAGCTGACGGAACAGGAGGCCGGTCAATTAGCCGTGTTGGAGCAGGTCATGACCGCCGATGTCTTCGACCTGGCGGCGCGCGCCGAGGATGCCAAGCGCGTGGTCCGCGGCGAGAAGTTCTACGAGGCCGACAAGTTGGAAGTGGCGCTCAATACCTTCCGCGAGGCGATGCAGTTCATCTCCGCCGCCTACTATCCGGCCTCGCTCGTCTTCTATCCGATGGAGAGCAATCTCGGCTATCGGCCGGGCGTTTCGAAGGAGCTCTTGGCCTGCCTCGACGACGAGCAGGTGAACGTCTACCGCGACATCTGCAACCAGCTCGTGCTGCCGGCGGTCGCCAAGGAACGGCCGGACGTGGTCGGCCTCTCGATCGGCACGCAGATGCAGCTGATCGCCGGCCTGACGTTCTGCAAGATGATCAAGGAGACGTTCCCCAACGTGCACGTCGTGGTCGGCGGCAACGTGATTACGCGCTTGCAGGAAGAGCTGCCGAAACAGGAGCGGTTC
>DATIGP010000279.1:0-2756 GCA_035454625.1 Nitrospira sp. | reverse complement strand
TCTTCACGTCTCAGCACGATCTCAAACGGAAACTGATGCGTTATATCCGTCACTACAATCGGGCCGCGAAACCCGTGAAGTGGACGTATACCGATCCGCGGCGTCGGATCACTCCCACTTTGTCTGTTACAGGACACTAGTCCATCGCGACACCTGTCTAACGTTGTTGCAATCTTTCATAAAGTCTTGCGGTGTATAATACATTCGAATGACACGCCTTTTTAGTCATTTCCGGTCGTCCGTTGGGAGTAAGGTGGTGACCGCCCTGACCGGTCTGGGCTTGGTCATCTATGTCATTTTCCACATGTTAGGGAATCTTCAAGTATTCGAAGGTCCCCATGCGCTCAATAGCTATGCAGCATTCCTCAGAGATATGCCGATTATGCTATGGACGGCCCGCATCGGATTGCTAAGCATTGCGGTTGTCCATATCGGACTCGGCATTCAGCTGAGCATGCGAAATCGTCGTGCCCGCCCTGTCGCGTATGCAGTCCACCGATATCGCCAGGCGTCATTTGCTTCCAGAACGATGGCGATATCCGGTACCGTGCTCTTGCTCTTCATCGTGTTCCATTTGCTGCATTTGACGGCGGGCCTCATCGATCCTTTGTCATCCGATCGCGTCGATCTAGATGGCCATCGTGATGTCTACGGCAAGCTGATCCATGCGTTTCAGAATCCATTTATTGTAGCGCTCTATCTTGCCGGGCAGTTGGGGCTGGGTTTGCATCTGAGCCAAGCCGTCTCCAGCAGCTTACAGACCCTCGGTTTCGAACATGCGGCCCTCAATTCTCTGGTCAAGGCTGCCGGTCCGTCGGTTGCCCTGTTGGTCGTGCTTGGCAATTTTGCCATCATTCTAGCCATTTTTTTAGGGATCGTACGAGTGTGATGAAGCTGGATCCAAAGATTCCTCCCGGCCCGTTGGAAACCAAGTGGGACAGGCGACGGTTCAGCGAAAAGCTGGTGAGTCCGCATAACAAGCGGCAAATCCGAATCATCGTCGTCGGTACTGGTCTGGCGGGAGCCAGCGCGGCTTCGACCTTGGGACAGCTCGGCTACCAGGTAGAGTGCTTTTGTTTTCAGGATAGCCCGCGTCGCGCCCACAGCATTGCAGCACAGGGAGGCATCAACGCCGCCAAGAATTATCAGGACGACGGCGACAGTATCGGTCGTCTTTTTTACGACACGATCAAGGGTGGGGACTTTCGCTCCCGAGAGGCGAGCGTTTATCGGCTCGCTCAGGTGAGTACACAAATCATCGATCAATGCGTGGCGCTTGGCGTTCCATTTGCCCGAGAGTATGGCGGACAGTTGGCGAACCGGTCGTTCGGAGGCGTGCAGGTTTCGCGTACGTTCTACTGTCGAGGGCAGACAGGGCAGCAGCTTCTGTTGGGCGCCTACGCGGCTCTTTGCTGGCAGATCGAGCGGGGGCAAGTCACCATGCACCCGCGCACTGAAATGCTTGATCTCATCGTCGTCGACGGCCAAGCTCGGGGGATTGTCGTGCGCGATTTGGTGTCCGGACATGTGAAGGCCCATACCGCCCATGCCGTGGTTCTCGCGACAGGCGGGTACAGCAATGTGTTTTATCTGTCGACCAATGCGAGCGGCAGCAACGTGACCGCTACCTACCGGGCCTGGAAACAGGGTGCTGCCTTTGCCAATCCCTGTTTCACGCAGATCCATCCAACCGCGATTCCCCCAGGCGGCTTCCATCAAGCGAAGTTGACCCTCATGTCCGAATCGCTTCGTAACGACGGACGACTCTGGGTGCCGAAGACGGCGTCGGATCACCGCGCTCCCGAGGATATTCCTGCCGCGGATCGCGACTATTTTCTGGAACGCCGGTATCCGCGCTTCGGTAATCTTGCGCCGCGGGATATCGCCTCCCGCGCCGTCAAGGCCGTCTGTGATGAAGGCCGCGGCGTCGGGCCGGGCGGTCATGGCGTCTATTTGGACTTTGCCGACGCGATCATTCAACAAGGGCTCGATGTGGTCCAGGAGCGATACGGGAATCTTTTCGATATGTATCGCCGGATCACAGGGGAAAACGCATACCAAGTTCCGATGCGGATCTATCCGGCGCCGCACTATACGATGGGCGGCCTCTGGGTGGATTATAACCTCATGAGTACCATCCCCGGGCTTTTCGTGGTCGGCGAAGCGAACTTCGCGGACCACGGTGCTAATCGACTTGGAGCGAGCTCTCTGATGCAGGGGCTTGCCGACGGCTATTTCATCCTACCCTATACGATCGGACACTATCTTGCCACGGCGAAGCTCCTGCCGGTAGGGGAAGATCACCGAGAATCTCGCGCCGCCCTTCAGCGCGCCACAAGTAGAATCAGGCGCCTTCTGGATGCCAAGGGGCGTCGAACGGCTGCGTCGTTTCATCGGGAACTCGGTCAACTTTTGTGGAACCACTGTGGGATGTCCCGCAATGAGGCGGGGCTCAATGTCGCGTTGAAATCCATCCCGGCACTGCGGGAGGAATTTTGGCGGGATGTGATGGTTCCTGGATCAGGAGAAACCTTCAACCAAGAGCTGGAGTATGCGGGGCGAGTGGCGGATTATCTCGAATTCGCCGATCTGCTCTGTCACGACGCGTTACATCGGGAAGAATCATGCGGAGCACATTTCCGGGAAGAGTACCAGACGGACGACGGTGAGCCGAAGCGTGATGACGCGCACTTCGCACATGTTGCCGCATGGGAGTACCGGATAGGGGAATCACCCGTCTTGCATAGGGAGCCTCT
>DATIGP010000278.1:0-6199 GCA_035454625.1 Nitrospira sp. | reverse complement strand
CGCTTCGACCATCGTGAGTTCCCGGCGTGGTTGTCGCGCATACAGTTCTTCAAATCGCATCCGTCTCACCTCCTGTAACACTCTCGCCCGTGTCATAGGGTGCCCTCCTACAGAGCACCCTAAACCGGACACTTCATGTGCTACAAAAACCGGACAACTTAACTTGCTATCTACACATCTGTGTCTTCTGGGCTTGACAGGTCTCCGTTTTTCCAAGTAGGATGGCAAACCTTTAATGCTCATCCAGTGAGGTGAGCAAGGAGCCGATCATGAATTTCACTCCGGCTAGCGCCGGCAATCAAGCCACCTTCTCACGATGGCACCGTGGGGAGGTTTTTTTATGTCATAAATCAGAAACGGCCTCCAAGCCGCAATCATTCCGACCATGACGACTTCCAAAAATCAGCCGGTGGAACGAAAAGATGAAAAGCTGATCATGGATGCCGGGGACATCTCCCGCGCCATGATGCGCATCGCACACGAGATTGTGGAGCGGAATAAAGGGGTGAAGGATCTTGCGCTGGTGGGAATACGGACTGGCGGGGTACATCTTGCCCATCGACTCGTCAAGCGCATCCACAGTATTGAAGGTGTACTGGTTCCCAGCGGTGAATTGGATATTACCTTGTACCGCGATGATTTGGCGCTACGCAAAAATCAACCGATCCTCCGAAAAACGTCCGTACCGTTCGACATGGCCAATAAGGTCGTCGTGCTTGTCGACGACGTCTTATTCACCGGAAGAACGATACGGGCGGCGATGGACGGGCTCATGGACTTGGGACGTCCGGAGGAGATCCAACTGGCCGTGCTGGTTGATCGCGGTCATCGCCAGCTGCCGATCAAAGCCAATTACATCGGGAAAAATCTACCCACGTCTCGAGACGAGCAGGTCCAGGTATGGTTGGAAGAGGAAGGGGAAAATGACCGAGTGGTCATCTTAAAGTCCGGATGCTGAAGATGTCTGTATTTGCATTTGCCCGACCCCGACGTGCCGAGACGTATTTCCCTCAATCGGTTGTGCTCGATCGCCGCCTTCTTGCGCCAGATGCTCCCGGGTATCTCTCCGTCGGCAGCGGCCTCGCGGCAATGCGGAACGGCCGCTCCGAGCATCCTACCGCGATACAGACAGTCATGGAATGGATGATTCCATGAGCCTCAAACGCAAAGATCTCCTGAGTCTCGCCCCGCTTTCGGTGGATGAGATCACACTCATCTTGGACACGGCGGACTCCTTCAAGGAAGTGACGGGGCGGGAAATCAAGAAAGTCCCGGCTCTCCGAGGCAAAACCGTGGTCAATCTCTTCTTTGAACCGAGCACCAGAACCCGCACGTCCTTCGAGCTGGCGGCCAAGCGTTTGAGCGCCGACGTGATTAACTTTTCTCCATCCTCGAGCAGCGTGGTGAAGGGGGAAACACTTCTCGACACGGCTCGGAATATTGAAGCGATGCAGGCCGATATCATCGTTCTCCGCCACTCTTCGGCGGGAGCCGCCGAAACGCTGGCAAGAGGCGTCAAGTCCTCCGTCATCAACGCCGGCGATGGATGGCATGAGCATCCGACGCAGGCATTGCTCGATCTCTATACGATACGGCAGCGGGGAATGAGCTTCCGCGGGTTGCGCGTTGCGATCGTCGGCGATGTGTCGCACAGCCGCGTGGCGCGTTCCAATATCTATGCGCTGCTCAAGCTTGGAGCCGATGTGCGGCTCGTGGGGCCGCCGACGATGATGCCTTGCAGCGTGGAAAAGCTGGGAGCGCACGTGTACTCCGACATGGATGAAGGACTGCGTGGAGTGAACGTTATCATGATGCTGCGTCTCCAGTTGGAGCGGCAGGGACGCGCCCTGTTTCCGACGATTCGGGAGTACTCGCGGCTCTATGGGCTGACTGCCGAGCGAGTGCGCCTGGCAGACGCCGGCGCCATCGTTATGCATCCGGGACCGATCAATCGAGGAGTGGAAATCGCCCCGGATGTTGCCGATAGTTTGTCCTCGGTGATCCTTGATCAAGTGGCGAACGGTGTGGCGGTGCGCATGGGAATTTTGTACCTCATGTCCGGAACGAGCTCGTAAGTCTCACGACCAGACGATCCGTCGGTTGATGGAACGACCCATCGAGCACGAATACCGTGGTTCAACCGCAGATCGTCAGCTCAACAAATTTTTGGAGGAGCGCGTTGTGTCGATTTTGATTAAAGGTGGTCGTGTCATAGATCCGGACAGGTTTATCGGTATCGCGGACGTGTTGATCGACAACGGCAAGATAGCGGCAGTGGGACCGAACCTTTCCGCCCCCGGGAGCAGGACCATTCATGCCGACGGGAAGCTCGTCATGCCGGGATTCGTCGATGTGCATGTCCATTTTCGAGAGCCGGGATTCGAGTACAAAGAAACGATTCAGAGCGGCAGCGCGGCAGCCGTTGCGGGCGGATTTACGACGGTCTGTTGCATGCCCAACACGAACCCCGTCAATGATAATCAAGCCGTTACGGAATTTATTTTGGAACGAGCACGGCTGGCCGGTCTTGCCAACGTGCTCCCGGTCGGCGCCATTACAAAAGGATCGGAAGGAAAGGAACTGGCGGAGATCGGTGATCTACGACGGTCCGGCTGTGTGGCTATCTCGGACGATGGCAAACCTGTGATGAACAGTCTGGTGATGCGGCGTGCCATGGAATATGCGTTGGCGTTCGATCTGACGGTCGTCGACCATTGCGAAGACCTGCATCTGGCGGAAGGCGGCTGTATGAACGAGGGGCTGGTCTCGACCGAGCTGGGATTACCCGGAATCCCGGCTGCGGCGGAGGATGTGATGGTGGCACGCAATCTTTCGCTGTCGGAGTTGACCGGAGCTCGCCTTCACCTGGCGCATATCAGCACATCCGGATCCGTTCGAATGGTACGGGAGGCGAAAGCCCGTGGAATCCACGTGACGGCGGAAGCATGTCCCCACCACTTCCTGCTCACGGAAGAAGTGGTGCGGGGCTACAATACTCACGCGAAAATGAATCCTCCTTTGCGCACCTGGGCCGATGTACAGGCGATCAAAGAGGGCTTGCGAGACGGGACGATAGACGTAATTGCGACCGACCATGCTCCCCATGCGACGCAGGAGAAGCAACAGGATTTTACCGAAGCTCCGTTCGGAATCGTCGGACTTGAGACGGCGTTCCCGCTGACGATGGGATTGGTCGAAGAAGGGGTTCTGTCGCTGGAACAAGCGGTTCGGAAACTGACCTCGGCTCCGGCAGCAGCGTTCGGACTCAAAAAAGGGACGTTAGCGGCCGGTGCCGATGCCGATGTCGCCATCGTCGATCCCCAAGAGTCATGGGAGGTCGACCCGGCTAAGTTTCGATCCAAGAGCCGCAATACGCCCTTTGCAGGCTGGAAGGTGAAGGGTCGGGTCCATACAACCATTGTAAGCGGCAGGGTGGTGTTCGAGACCGCTGCGGCGGAACGGTAGTGCTGTGCGTCGCCTTTCCCGTTGGGGGATGGTGGGGTGTCTGACGCTTGAGTGGATCGCGCTTGCCGTCTGGGTTGGAGGCATGGTCGTACTAAGCGGGGCGGTAATCCCGGCGGTATTCAATACATTCGGAGGACAGGATTCAGGAGGCATGTTTTTGACACGGGCGTTCGAAGGCTATCATCGCTTTGTCATCGGAGCCGGAACCGTCCTCTGTGCTACCCTGTGGTATCGCCGATGGAGCGGGGATCCGATCGTGGAGGTTGGTCGGAATGAAATGATCGTCCTGGCCGTCATGGTGGTGATCGCAGGGTTCATTATCGCGGTTCTGCATCCACGTGCCGCGGCGCTGCAAATGCAAGCCTTCGTGACGAAAGACGAGGCGGCCAGAAAAGCGGCATTGGAAGGGCTGTTTCGAGTCCTTCTGCCGACTCGGGGCTTGTATATGCTCAATCTTCTATTGGGCCTACTGCTCATCGGAATCAAGGTGAAGCGATCACTCGAACCGGGTGGAAGATGACAGTGAAGAAAGCGTTGTTGGCACTGGCGGATGGAACGGTGTTCCAAGGCCGCGCTCTTGGCTATGAGGGAGAGACCGTTGGAGAGGTCGTTTTCAATACCGCCATGACCGGTTATCAGGAGATACTGACCGATCCATCTTATAAAGGTCAGATCATCACGATGACCAGTCCTCATATCGGTAACTATGGGGTTACGCCTGAAGATGGGGAATCCCGCCGGATCTGGGCGGAAGGGTTCGCGGTCATGGAAGCCAGCCGTCTTGTCAGCAATTGGCGGAGCAAGGAGACCCTTCAGGAATCATTGAAGGAAGCGAAGGTCGTTGCTATCGAAGGGATCGATACGAGAGCTTTAACAAGGCACTTGCGTGAGCAGGGGTCACAGCAGGGATTCATCACTCACTTCGATCTCGACCCTGATCGGGCTGTACGACGCGCCAGGCAAGCTCCAGACATCATCGGCCGAGACTTGGCTGCTGAGGTTTCTTGTGCGCGTCCATATGACTGGACGATGGGCACCGGTGATTGGGGGCCGTCGGTAAACGGCGGTACACCTGGAACATCAAAGTCATGGCGAGTCGTGGCGTATGATTTCGGCATCAAACACAACATTCTGAGGCGATTGGTGGATGTCGGCTGCCAGGTTACGGTGGTGCCCGCTGCGACATCCCCCATCGAAGTCGAGGCGCTTCATCCGGACGGTATCTTTCTCTCAAACGGTCCGGGTGATCCGGAAGCCCTTCCCTATGCCGCAAAGGCCATGGAACAGCTGATCGGGCGGTATCCGATATTCGGCATCTGTTTGGGCCATCAAATTCTCTGCCTGGCCTTCGGCCTCAAAACCTATAAGTTGAAGTTCGGTCACCATGGGGCGAATCATCCCGTGATGGACCTTCGGACGAGAAAGGTCGAAATTACTTCGCAGAACCATAATTTCGCCGTGCAGGCTCCTATGGCATTCTTTGAAGTGCCGACGTCCTCGCCCGTCATCGACACCCGCTATGGAAAACTGTCGCTCACCCATGTCAGTTTGAACGACTACTCCATCGAAGGGATGACCAGTCTGGACCATCCGGTCTTCTCCGTCCAATACCACCCGGAGGCCGCACCGGGTCCTCATGACAGCGCCTACTTATTCCAGGAATTCGTGCATCTTATGGAGACACATCATGCCTAACCGTTTCGTGATCGGAGTGATCGCACTCATGCTGTCCGGCTGCACGTTTAACTTCTCATTGTTCCCTGGACAAGGGCCTCTGCAAGAAACACAGATCGAGGGAACCGGGAAAGCAAAAGTGCTGCTGATCGAAATTTCCGGGGTGATCAGCTCTCAGGAAAAAGAAGGATTGCGGCCCTCCCCCAGCATGATTGCGAGCATGAAAGAACAGCTGACCCGGGCGGCAAAGGATGAGAACGTCAAGGCTGTCGTGCTTCGCATCAATACGCCAGGGGGAACCGTGACGGCCTCGGACATTATTTATCACGAGCTGAAAATGTTCAAAGCCAGCCGCAAGGTCCCCATTGTGGCATCCATTATGGATCTGGGCACATCGGGAGGCTATTATATCGCCGCGGCGGCCGATACCGTCTTGGCGCATCCTTCGTCCGTGACCGGCAGTATCGGCGTGATTATGCTCACGATCAATGCGCGGGGGCTTTTAGAAAAAGTGGGAGTGGAGACGACGGCGGTGACATCGGGTCCTCGCAAGGATATGGGTTCACCGTTTCGGACCATGACCACTGAAGAACGAGCCATCTTTCAAGGACTCATCGATTCGTTCTATCAGCGCTTCTTGAACATCGTGCAGGAGGGCCGCTCCAACTTACAGATGGAACAGATCAAACGGTTGGCTGATGGACGGATCTATACCGGTGACCAAGCAAAAGCAGCCGGCTTGGTCGATGAGATCGGCTATCTTGAAGACGCGATCGCGTTGGCCAAGAAAAAAGCCGGGCTGACGGAAGCCAAAGTCGTGACGTATCACCGTCCTGGTGAATACTCCAACAACGTGTACTCCAAGGTGTTGGCGCCGAACGGGCTTGCCGGGCTCGCTGATCTTGACCTCATGTCATTTGTGCGGGGGGGCACGCCTCAGTTCATGTACTTATGGATGCCGTAGTGAGAGAGGCCGATCGCATGACTCGTCAGATCATGACTGGTAATATAAGACTGATACATTTCTATTCGGGGATTGAGGATGACACAGCCGGCAGAT
>DATIGP010000277.1:0-7984 GCA_035454625.1 Nitrospira sp. | reverse complement strand
AGGCCTGAATGGGTTGCGTGACGCATTGGCCGGCGAAGACTCGCAAGAAGAAGCCTCCCGTTTGAGCCAATTCTGCGGCCGCAGTGTACTTGTCCTGATCGACCGCGACCGCCTGCCACCAATAGTCCCGCAACCAGTCATAGGACTTGAGGGCCTCGGCCGTGGTCATGAGCTCAATCTGGCCCTGGTAGCGCCGCTGGATGCGCTCGTAGATCGAGGAGTAGTCGATCTGGAAATAGGAGGCCGCGCGGTTGGACTCCTCGCTATCGATGCCGGCCAACGACGCGGCTTCTCGGATCTGCTGTTCCAGCGATCGGAGGGCGTCGAGCCGTTTACGTTGCTGCTCGGCAGGATGACTGAACGTTGTCAGGTCAAGATCGGGGCCGTAGAGTGCGGGCCGCGTTTGGGCCTGTATCGCAGAAGCACGGAGCGAGTCTTCCCTCGTATCTACTGGACCGGGATGTGCGAGCGACAGATCGGACATTTGCCATACCCGTGTTTGCGAATTTCCTCCAGCAACTGGAGCCCTTCGCCCTCGCCGACGAGCGTCCCACCGTAGAGCACATGCCCCACGTCGGCCCGCAGATAGTTGAGGATGTGGCCGGTATGCGTGATGATGAGCGCCGCCGGAGCCAGGGCATCGGCACTGGGCTGCTTCACGAGACAGGCGAGCGCCTGCCCGACCACCGCGATACTGTCGAGATCAACCCCGGCATCCGGTTCATCGACCAAGGCTAAGGCCGGCTGCTGGGCCATGAGCTGCAGCAGTTCGGCTTTCTTAATCTCGCCGCCGGAAAACCCCACGTTCACATCTCTCGCGAGCAAGGCGGAGCAGCCAAGCTGGTCTGCCAGTTCCGCAACTCGTTTGCCGTTCTTCCCCTGTGCCGAGACTTCGGCGAGTTGTCCCAACGGAATGCCGCGCACGCTCGGCGGACGCTGCTGCATGAGGCCGATCCCGAGGCACGCGCGCTCATCGACAGGGAGATGGGTGATGTCCCGGCCCTGAAACAGGATACGGCCCTTGGTGACGCGATAGCGGCTCAGTCCCATGATGGCCATCAGCAACGAGGATTTGCCCGATCCATTGGGACCGAAGAGCACATGCGTCTCTCCCTGTCTGATCCGCAAGCTGACATCATGAAGGATCGGTCGTCCGCCGACCTCGATGCTCACCCCATCCAGATGAAGAATGTCGCTCATGTCCACAGTAGACTCGACCCACAGATCGATCTCGTTATGTCGCAGGACTCGGCTCGGCTTCCGCCTGCTTGAGGATCCCTTCGACGGCTTCCCGCAAACGATCCAGAATTCCCTTGTTGTCGGTGCTCCGGATATCCACGGGGACAAAATGTTTCTCATTGAAGCCGGTCACGCGAATGAGTTTCTTGAAGAGCTTCTCCTGGGCCTTTGGGGCGCAGGCGCCCACGAGCAAGTAGCCGTCCGGCTTGGACGTCTTCATCGCTTCTTCCAAAATGGCGTTCCCCCCCTGGCCGCACAACTGAGGACTGAGAACGGTGTACTTGACGTCCAAATCCGATTCGACCTCGAACGGAAGCTTATTCATGTCAGAGTCTTTGAATGAATCGCAGAGCCCTTTGCAGTTACAGAGAAGGACTTTGATTTCCATAGCGTTTCCTCCTTGTATGCGTGCCAGCGTGTCCTATGAACGGCGATGCGTAGCGGTACAAAGCTGCCACGTTCTCTTATGAGATATGAGAGAAGCATCAAAGTACATGCCAGTGCAGTGGGTGAGGATAACCAGGCTTTGCAGATTGAGGAAGGGGAAAAGGGTCTCCAAGAGGGGCGATTGGCCACAGTCCGTCCCCAATGACTGACGCAAAAGGCGACTATAGCTGGAACGGATGCCCCCCAACACCATTCGCCATGCTGAGGTTAAGGCCTAGAGGTGGATTATCAATGCCAGCATCGCAGTGGCGGCTATCAGTCATCCACTTCTTGTCGTGCCGTGTTCCTTGCTCGTCTTCCTTTGTAAGGTTATTTGCGACGGGCACTGCGGTTGTGGAGTCGATGGGTTCGCGGACAGCGGCTCCAAGGGAACCGTAGATATACATACCCCTACACAAAAAGATAAGGCCCATGAAAAATGGGATGGTGTGCACCAGGTTCTGGTATGGGTTGGATGTGGATGTCCCCATTTCTATTCTTTGTCATGATGATTGCCATGATCGGCTTTTTCTGGTGGGCGGGTTTCGGCCCGGCTGGGGTGGAATGATGCGAGAGCATTTACACGAAACACCCCGACAAATTCTTGATCGTCGTTACGCCAGCGGCGAAATCATGAAGGATCAGGTATGACGAGATGAAACCAATCTGGTGTGATGAGTTCCTGTTCCTCCTCATTGGCATCGGGAACATTCTGCTTCTCCACAGCGGTCACGGATGAGTTCCTTATGGGCAGAGACTTAACGCAGCCTCGATCGCCAGGAGGTGGCTCTGAACCTGCACCCGTAGTGTTGACCGACCTGCCTCCAAAGTGAGGGAACAGGGGATTCCACGTGCAAATCCATAGACTGCCATTGGACACGACGTGTGAGTTCCAGGTTCAAGGGGCCTCACGATGACTCCCCTCTCAGCTGATTTTCCGTCTATGGTCGCATCCAGATTCACTGGCATACTGGTGTTAATCCTTTCCAGAACGTGGTGTCCGATGACTACTCCTGGCTGGGCAGTTTCATACAGGTAATAACCAGTGCTGTCCTCATCAGCGTGAAGCTCCAGGCTCAGATTAAACCGTTGTTCCATCACAGATTGAACGAACAGGACTTCCTGCGGCGGGTGCGACGAGTTGAACTCCCGGTTCAAATCCTGCCGCTCACCGTTTTCTCGGGTTCCGAATTCATAGCCCCACGGGTTAATGCATGGAAGAATCGTGATGTCCCAGGTCTGAAGAAACTTCGCGTAGGCCCGCGTTTCAAGCCATTCGCTCAGCGCTTGAACTCCAGCGAGCTCATTTCCATGCATGCCGGCAGAAAGCAAAACCCGCCGCGGCGCTCCTCCTCCAAGGACGACTCGCATGAGCTCATAGGTCTTGCCTGCTGTCGTGATCTCATGAAGACATAGGCTCGCGTCACGATGCTTGCTCACGGCTGAGCGGATCCGCTCGACCAAGTCTGAATACTGTTGCAGCTGGGTTAGCTTCACCGGAGAAGGTTCGTGAGCTTCAGGCTACATAGGTTGCAGTTATTCTTCACAATTTCTTTCGCGATCATCTGGGAACTCATCTTCTTTAGCATTGACCATCGGGGCGCCGTTCGTATCCAGCCACTCCTCGGCGCCTGTCCAGTTCGATTAAGCAGCAATCATCTAATAGCTTCCGGAGTTGCTGACGTCCCCGCTGGACACGGGATTTCATACCCGGGACCGATAGCCCCAGTTGAATGGCCGCCTGTTGATGCGTGAGTCCTTCCAATTCCACAAGTCTGATCGCCTCACGATACTCCGATGTTAACCGTTCGAGCATCGGCCGAAGACAACCGGACAGCTCCATTTTGTCATCCGAGTCCGAGACAGAAGACGCTTCAGCATCGTGCTCTTCAAGATCCGTCGTTAAACCGACCGGGACTTCACGACGCCGTTCAGGCGAACGGTAATAATCGATAATGACGTGCCTGGTAATTTGAAACATCCAGGAAACCAGCCGGTCTGGATCCTTGAGTTGTTCCAAGTGCTGATGCACACGGACGAACACCTCTTGCAGGATGTCATCGATTTCCGTCTCGTTAGTCACACGCTTCCCGATGAAGGCCCGAAGGCCATCATGGACCTGCTGCCAGACCTCCGCCGCCGTGTCCCCCATGGATGCCTCCTCAATTTCATCTACGCTAGTATGCCCGATCGGAGAATGCAATGCAGACTCTTGTGCCGGCTGCACCGCTACGATGCAGCCGGTGATCGTTTATTAGAGTGTTGGCAGAGCGAAGCTCGCCTTGGGTGTGGCACAGGTTTGACTCGTGTTGCTTTTTCCTGAAGGCGCGCAGCAGCCCGTCTCCGATACCGGGCCGGTGACCGACAACTGCTCATGGACGAAAAAGACTTCCCATGCGTTGCCGTCCGGATCGGAGAACCAGACCTTGTCTTGGCGGGCAAAGCAGCAGGCGGTGTTTTCCTCTACCCGGTCAATTACCGCTGCCTTCTGTAAGCGCTCTTTCCACGCGGCGATGTCCGCCAGAGACTCGACTTCGATGCCCAAATGATTGACCGCACTGATCCGGCCTGTCGATGAGACAAGAGACAGATTCAAAGCCGGGTGCGACACATCAAACTTGGCATAGTCGTGGGTTTGCTTTTGCGGGGCGATACCAAACACCTTTTGATAAAACTCTACTGATGCTGGGACGCTGCGGACGTCCAAGGACAGATGTGGTCTCATGGCGGTCTCCTTTTCTTCCTTTCAAGTGAAGGCTCCATTGCCTTCATTCCTATAGACGGAGATCGGTCGAAAAGGATGCAGACGCGATTATCGCATCAACCCTTGTTGATGTATAAGATCTTCCGTGGTGACCATCAGTATCAAGCGCCAGAGAAGGCCACCCGTTTCTTTCAACCCTTGTCCGATGAGACTCGTCTCCTCATCCTCCAGTGCTTACAGACTGGCGAACAGCGCGTCTGTGACCTAACGGATGCATTTAAGACCTGTCAGTCCCGGCTCTCCTTTCATCTGAAGGTGGTGAAGGATGCAGCCTTAGTGAAGGATCGTCCGGAGGGGCGGTGGATCTATTATTCACTGAATCACGCGGGACTTGAGGAGCTGACGAGTTCTTTGGCGAACTCAAGAAAAAGGCGCACAGCTCGTCTCCTTCAGTACTGTTAGTTTTTTGGCCCTGAGAATCAACAATCCTTGATAAATGGTGTGGCGATGAAGAAAGCTGAAGCGATCAAAGAGGTGATTCGAGTCGAATATGGCCAGGCCGTGCGGGAGGCCACTAACGGCAAGGCCTCGTGTTGCGGCTCGGGCAATCTCCTGGCACGGGATAAATTGGATCCGATGATCACCAATCTCTATAACGCGGAGCCCTTGTAGGATACTGTTGACAATCTCTAATTCGTCTATTAGTCTGGACATATGGACCTTAGTGAAGCTGTAACAGCCTTTGACGCTCTTTCACAGGATACCCGCCTGCGGGTGTTCCGTCTGCTGGTTGAATACGGACAGGATGGTGTGCCCGCTGGGGTGCTAAGCGAGACGCTCGGCATTCCCCATAACACGCTGTCCTTTCATTTATCGCACATGAGCCATGCGGGTCTAATTCAGTCGCGGCGAGAAGGACGTTCCATCATTTACAGCGCCAATTTCGAATTTTTCACCGACCTCATCCGCTACATGGTAAAGGATTGTTGCCGCATGGAGTTTGCCAGCATCCGCGAGGATAAAAAGCGCGGGTGTTCTGTGATCGAAATGCCAAGCTGTTGCCCGCCGAAAGGAAAGGAGCAAATCTGATGAAACGCCTGCACATCCATATCGGTGTAGAAAATATTGAGCAAGCCATCCCCTTCTATAGTGCCCTGTTCGGCGCGGAGCCAGTCAAAACCAAAGCGGACTATGCGAAATGGCTGCTCGATGACCCGCGCGTGAATTTTGCGATTTCGACCCGCGCCAGCAAGAAAGGAATCGACCATCTCGGCATTCAGGTTGATGACAATAGCGAGCTGAATGACCTGCGTGGGCGGATAAAAAGCGCCGCCCTGCCCGCCTTTGATGAAGGGGAAACCGTCTGCTGCTATGCCAAGTCCGACAAAACATGGGTGCAAGACCCGGCGGGACTGGCGTGGGAGACCTACCGGACAATGGAAGATGCCGAGATTTACGGGAAGAATCCGGTGATGAGTGAAAGCGCCTGCTGTACACCGGAAACAAAGGGAACGCCGAATTGCTGCGAGCCTTCGGAAGCAACAGCCGGATGTTGTGGTTGATGAGGGAGATGTATTCGATGGATGCCGCTCTTGCGCCAATTCTTCCAAAACGGCTGAACCTGTTTGAACGCTACCTGACCGTCTGGGTGGGGCTCTGCATGGTGGCTGGGATTTTCTTCGGGCAATCAGCTCCTGCCGCCGTGCAAATCCTACGAAGCATGGAGTTCGGTGAAGCCAGCCACGTCAATTTCCCTATCGCCGTGCTGATTTGGCTCATGATTATCCCGATGATGATGAAAGTCGATTTTGCCGCCCTGCGTAATGTCGGCAAGCGACCACGTGGTTTGCTGGTGACGCTGTTTGTGAACTGGATTGTCAAACCCTTCTCTATGGCCTTCCTCGCATGGCTGTTCTTCCGCTTTGTGTTTTCCGCGTGGATGACCCAAGCAGATGCCGACCAATACATTGCCGGGGCGATTATCCTTGCGGCGGCTCCCTGTACAGCAATGGTGTTTGTGTGGAGCTATCTCACCGACGGCGACCCAGCCTATACGTTAGTGCAAGTGTCGGTGAATGACCTCATCATGCTGGTGCTGTTTGCGCCGCTCGTGGCGTTTCTGGTGAGTGGCGCATCATCGCTGCACGTGCCCTATGAGGTGCTGCTGTATTCAGTGCTGGCCTTCATTGTGATTCCGTTAACCATTGGTGTTCTACTGCGGCAGTGGTTTATCCGTAACCACAGCAAGGACTGGTTTGAAAATACCCTCCTTCCCCGCTTTGCCCCTGTAACCATTATTGCGCTGCTGGCTACACTGGTGCTCATCTTTGCGTTTCAGGCCGACAATATCAGCGGCAAGGCGTTGCATGTGGCGTTGATTGCCATCCCGCTGCTCCTACAAGTGTATTTCAATGCCTCCCTGACGTATGGACTCATGAAATGGCTCAAGGTGCCCTATGCGGTCGCCGCACCCGGTGCACTCATCGGAGCCAGCAACTTCTTTGAACTCGCAGTTGCAACCGCGATCGCGCTTTTCGGTGCTGAATCTGGTGCCGCCCTCGTCACGGTGGTCGGGGTGTTGGTTGAGGTGCCGGTGATGCTGTCAGTGTGCGCAGCCTGCAACCGGACAAGGGACTGGTTTCCAGCAGAGGCCGCACGATGAAAAGGAAAGTGCTCTTTCTCTGTACAGGGAATTCCTGCCGCAGCCAAATGGCAGAAGGCTGGCTTCGCCACTTAGCGGGAGACCGCTTCGAGGTGGTGAGTGCCGGGACGAATCCGGTTGGCCTCAATCCCTATGCCGTAACCGTCATGGGTGAGGCTGGCGTGGATATTTCTCACCATGTGTCCGAACGTGTTGACCCTTATATGAATCAACATTTCGACTATGTGATTACCGTCTGTGACAGTGCCCAGGAAGCCTGTCCGATATTTCCTGGAGCGTCCAAAACGCTGAATTGGAACTTTGACGACCCGGCGAAAACGACGGGAACCTACGAACAACGGTTAATTGTCTTTCGTAAAACGCGCGATGAGATTGCCAGCAGGATTCGCCACTTTCTTGCCGAAGGTTCCTAGCTATTGCTCTGGTGAATGTCGCGTTTGCTACCGATTCTTCACCAACTATCAAAGCACCTAAGCGACAGATTTAGCGAAAGCCCATTATTGAAACTCTCGCTTTAGCCTTCGCTGCTAAGGTTTGAGATTCTCTTCGGGCAAGGTAACGCCGTAGCGCTTCATCGCTGTCCTTACTGGCCCACCATATCGAAAGCCGGACAAGAGCGGTGATTTCCCCCTGATCGGAGGCGTGACCCGGCTAGAGCCATTCGGGCCAGGGCCAAATTATTCTTGGCTGCAACCTCGAAACGTCCTGTTCGTTGGTGTCGTTTCTTCGTAACTCGTCCTCGTTCGTGTGCTCCAATGTCTAAATACCTGCAATTCTCGATCGCCGCATCCTTGCATCTGGCGCGGGGATTGTGATTCAAGACACTTCGTCTCACGAATCACCGGAGACAGGCGCTCTTTGGTCATCGGATGCCTGGCATGACTGCCAGCTACTCTCATGGCGGTCCTGCGTGGGATCAGAAGCTTCGTGAGGCGGTCACGAGACTCGATTCC